>JAGXKM010000003.1:0-53690 GCA_018335275.1 Anaerolineales bacterium
ATGAAACGGACTGTGTACAATTAATGATGCTTTAAATCAGGGGCGGTGGCGGAATTGGCAGACGCAGGGGACTTAAAATCCCCCGGTATATCCGTGTGGGTTCGACTCCCACCCGCCCTACTCATCAACTTCTGGAGACTCAGAATCGCTGCATCCCCCTGTCGGAAAATGGTCTGCATCCGTGCAGGCTATTTTTATTTATGCTGCAAACTAACCTCAGATTGATTTCCATGCTCATCTTTCATATCGCTCTTGATGGGACAGGGCGATTCTGAGAGCATGATACACACTGCCAGGCTTTCATTCAAAAGGAGACGCCCGTGAAAAAATTAATCACGACTCTGGGCCCATATCGAGCGGACCAACTGGGAATGATCCTCCCCCACGAACATATCTTTGTCGACCTGAGCCCAATAGAGGAAGAAAACTGGAAAGCCGCCAAAACCCAGGACGTGGTAGAAAAGATGTCACCCGAATTGGTCCGGGCAAAAAAGACAGGTGTCACTGCCCTGGTAGAATGCACGCCCGTGGGCGTGGGCCGTCGGGCGGACATTGTAAGGGCTGTATCCGAAGATGCCGGAGTTCCAGTGGTTGTTCCCACCGGGATTTACCGGGAACCCTGGATTCCGCAATGGGCTCATAATGCCCCGCTTGAGCGCATCCAGGACTGGATGACTGCTGAACTGAACGGTGAGATTGAGGAATCAGGCGTGCGAGCCGGCTGGATCAAGCTCAGCGCGGGAGATCAGGGCTTGACCAAAACGGAAACAAAGATTCTGCGCGCCGCCGCACGGGCAGGAAAAACAACGGGCGCTCTCATCGGTAGTCATACGATAAAGGGCAGCGTAGTCAAAGATCAAATCAGGATCATTCAAGAAGAAGGGTACAGCCCGGATCGATTCCTGTGGATCCACACTCAGGCTGAAGAGGACTTCACTCTCCACCTGGAAATCGCCCAACAGGGAGCATGGATTGAATATGACTCCATAGGGAACCAAGAAACACCTGATGGATATTTCCTGGATCGAATCTCTCGCGTTGTAGATGCCGGTTACGGCCGCCAACTTCTGCTCAGTCATGATCGGGGTTGGTACGATCCATCCCAACCTGGGGGAGGTGAGGCTAAACCCTACACATATTTAAGTGATACATTTCTGCCGGCATTGGAAGAAACAGGGCTGGGAGAAAAGACCATTTCTGCCCTGACCCAAGAAAACCCTTTCCGGGCCTTCGCCCGCTGACCTCTGCTCAAATACGGCCTTTAGAGGGGGAAAAACGAACGCCTGCAGGGCCCAGATGCTCCGTTGGGCTGGACCTACCAGGGAGCAGAAACGGACACAAAACTGAAAGCGCTTCCAATACCCCATGACTTTCTGCAGGCCTATCCCGTGACAAATGTCACCCTTTTGGGTTTAATCATTGACATTACAGCCCCAATTAGGTATTGTGGACTTGAAAGCGCTTCCAATACGATGAAAAGAGGAAGGGTCTGTGAAACATGTAACGCTGGATGATGTCGCCAAAGAGGCTGGGGTTTCGAGGGCCACCGTTTCAAGGGTTGTCAACGATTACCCTCATGTCAGTGATCATGTGCGCCAGCAAGTCCAGAACTGCATCGATAAATTGGGGTACAACCCTCATCTTATTGCCCGTTCCCTGGCTTCAAAAAAGACAGGAAACATCGGTCTTGTTTTCCCAAACAGCATCCATAACTTCTTTACAGACCCTTATTATCCGCGCCTGACTGAGGGTATCGCCCACGCCTGTAATGAAAACGATTACACGCTTTCCCTGTTTATTTTCCATACCGAAGAGCTGGAAAAGAAACTCATCCCCCGCTTGACCCGGGGAGGGCTAGTGGACGGGATCATCGTCCAAGCCACCGGGATTGACGATAATATCCTCTTTAAGATCAAGAACGGGGAAGTCCCCTTTCTGGTCGCAGGTAGGCCTCTCAATCTACCGGAAGCAAATTATATTGATGTCGACAATGTATCCGGAGCATACAACGCTGTGGCTCACCTCATCCGGGTGGGCAGAAAGAAGATCGGGATGATCTCCGGCCCCAGGAACACGTCCGCAGGATTAGACCGCCTGAAGGGGTACCGTCAGGCCCTGCGGGAACGAAACTACCCTATTGAAGACGGACTGATTGTTGAGGGGGACTTCACAGAGTTAAGTGGATACCATGCAGCCAATCAACTCTTGAAAAATCAGGAGGTGGATGCGATCTTTTCTGCCTCTGATACGATGGCTGCCGGCGCGCTGAGAGCTGTGAAAGATCATTCCTTATCGGTGCCGGAGGATATCGCCCTGGTCGGGTTTGACGACCTGCCCCCTTCCCGGACAGCTGTTCCTTCGCTGACCACCATCCGCCAACCCATTCGCCGTTTCGGCGTCAAAGCAGTAGATGTATTAATTGACATCATAGACAACGGTTCACCTCCCCCCAGACAAGTCATCCTCGGCACAGAATTGGTGATTCGCGAATCCTGCGGAAGCATTTAAGGAACGATAACATGCTTTGTCATAATCCATTTTTTCCCCCAATTGTAAGCGCTTTCAACGAAAGCTCCATTTCTTTTAAAAAGGAGGTGCTGACTGAATCTTGATTCCCTGCTGCTTCAAAATTTTGATTGATGTCCCTACCCAATTTAGGAGGAAGAATGAAAAAGCTTTGGATTTTAATAACAATTGTAGTGATCGCTTCTTTCGCCCTCTACGCATGCGATACTCAGGCGCCTGAGACTCCAGAAGAAGAACCAGTCGCTGAGGAAACGACCTCGGAAGAAATGGAAGAGGAAGAAACAGAGGAAATGGAGGAAGAAGAGGAAGAGGCGGAGGTAGAAGAACCAGGCGAAAAAGTCCAGATTCGCTGGTTTGTCGGTCTCGGGGCTGGTTCAGATGAGCCCACCTTTGAACCCCAGAATGCCTTTGTGGAAAGGTTCAATGCCAGCCAGGATGAGATTGAGCTGGTGATTGAGATCGTTGACAACGACGTCGCCTACGACACTCTGGCCACGCAAATCGCGGCCGGGAATGCACCCGACATCGTCGGTCCTGTCGGCATCCGCGGCCGGGACAGCTTCAAGGGAGCCTGGATGGACCTTACTCCCCTCATTGAGGCCAATGACTATGACCTGAGCGACTTCGATCCCAACATGGTTCAGTTTTACCAGGTACAAGAGGAAGGACAGTTGGGTATTCCCTTCGCGATCTTTCCTTCTTTTGTGATCTACAACAAGGACCTCTTTGATGAAGCCGGAGCGCCTTATCCCCCGGCTTCCTACGGTGAGCCTTACGTTGACATCAACGGGGAAGAAAAGCCCTGGAACATCGAAACCCTCACTGATCTGGCCATGTTCCTCAGTGTGGATGCCAACGGCAACGATGCCACCATGGAAGAGTTCGACACAGAGAACATCGTCCAGTTTGGCTGGATGAACCAATGGACGGACCCCCGCGGAATCGGCACCTTCTTTGGCGCTGGTTCTTTGGTCGACGAGAACGGCGATGCCCAGATTCCCGAGCAGTGGCGCGAAGCCTGGAAATGGACTTATGACGGCTGGTGGGAAGACTGGTTCATTCCCAACGGCGTCTACGGCGGCGCAGATTTCTTGCAGGGTCCCGGTGGTCCTTTCTCATCCGGAAACCTGGCTATGATTCACATGCATATGTGGTACGTAGCCCCCTGGGCCTTGGGCGATGTGCCCTTTGACTGGGGTCTGGCAGCCACACCCGCCTATGAAGGGACCGTGACGTCCAAGATGCACGCGGACACCTTCGGCATCCCCAAAGGAAGCGACCATCCTGAGGAAGCTTTCCAGGTTCTGACCTACATGCTCAGCGAAGAACATGCCAACGAACTGCTGACCATCTACGGCGGCATGCCCGCCCGGCTGTCTCTGCAGGGTGACTACTTCGAGCAGTACGAAGAGACCAACTTCCCTGACAAGGACATCAACTGGGATGTGGTGGTTGACAGCATGGCTTACGCTGATAAACCCAACCACGAGAGCTGGATGCCCAGCTTCCAGGAAACCACGGACCGGTATAACGAGTTCTGGAACAAACTCGCCAACACCCCCGATCTGGACGTGGATGCAGAAATAGAAATTCTGCTTCAGGATCTGCAAACCATCTTTGAGGCTGCAGAAGAAATCGAAGAATAATCACCCTTATTTCCTGTCAGCCTGGCCGGGAAGGCCAGGCTGACAGGATTATGGAGTACTGCCCATGGCACTTGTCGAAGGCATTCGAAATCTGAAAGAGGAAAAGCCCAAGATTCGTAAAAAGATGTCCAAACGGGAGAAAAAAGAAGCCCGATGGGGCCTGCTCTTCCTGAGCCCCTGGATGATAGGCTTCATAGCGTTTTACCTCTTACCCATGATCGCTTCTCTCGTCTTCTCCCTGTACGACTTCAATCCTGCGGTCCCTGATGAAGCCACCTTCATTGGCTTCGCGAATTGGCGCCGGGCCTTATTTGAAGACCAGGAAGTTAGAAAATCCTTTATCCGGACGATCCATTTCACAGCTATCTCCCTACCCATAACTCTGGGGTTCGCCTTGTTTGTGGCCTTGCTCATGAACTCCAAAAGGGTGATCGGGAAGAATTTGTACCGGACTTTATTCTATATGCCGACCATGATTCCTGTGGTTGCGGTGGTGCTGATCTGGAGCGGTGTTTTAAACGAACAAACCGGATGGATCAACATTTTCATCGAAAAACTGACCGGGATCCAGGCAACCGGTACGGAAGGAATCCGCTGGTTGGCAAATCCAAAACTTGTGTATTATGCCTACACCATGTTTGGCTTATGGGGGATCGGAAACGCCATGATCATCTTTCTGGCCGGGCTCCAAGGTGTTCCCACCGAACTGTACGAGGCCGCTGAAATTGATGGGGCAAACTGGTTGACAAAATTGACCAAAATTACCCTCCCGCTGATCACACCTGTGATTTTCTACCAGCTGGTGTTGGGATTAATCTATTCCCTGCAGTACTTTCTGGCGCCATTTGTCCTCAACAGCGGAACAGGATTTCCCGAGGGGAAAACGCGTTTTTACATGGTGTACTTCTATAAGCAGTCATTTACATTTTTCAACATGGGGTATGGGGCTACCCTGGCCTGGCTGATGTTCATTGTAGCCCTGATCGTGACCATCATTCTATTTGGGACCGCACGCTATTGGGTCTATTATGAAGCGGAGGATCTGCAATGAAAGAGAAAAAATCGTTTCCGACAAGCCCCGTTTCTCACGAAGTCCAGGAGGGAGCAAAAACCGTAGCTATCACCGGGATGACCCTGGCTGTGCTTTTCCTTTTCTTGATTCCCATGGTGTATGGTATTGTCACAGCTCTGAAAACGGACAGCCAATTCTCCAAGGTAGGCGCCCCATGGTATCCCGCCAGTGAAGACAAATTCTCATACCAAGGCGAAGAATATGACCTTTATATCGTGCCTATGGATGGCGAGGAACGAGAGATGGCTCTGATTAAGAAAGGCCGCCAGAGCAGCATGCTCCTGGACCCCCAAAATGTGGAAGCCGGCCCGTTTGAATGGGAAGGTGCGTGGCGAAAACTGGAGCGCTCCTGGACACCAAACCCCCGCTGGGCAAACTTTGTCAAGGCCTGGAAAGCGATTGATTTTCCGATCCTCCTCCGCAATACGGTGATGTATGCAGGAATCACGACCATCGGCGCCGTGGCTTCAGCCTCTCTGGTAGCCTATGGCTTTGCCCGCTTTCACATCCCCGGGAAAAACATCCTTTTCATGCTCATGCTTTCTACCGTTATTTTGCCTTCAGCGGTTACGCTCATCCCCACCTATTTTGTTTTCCTCCAGCTGGGATGGGTGGGTACATGGCTGCCGTTAATTGTGCCTGCTTTTTTCTCCTGGGGGACCAATGTCTTTTTGATGCGTCAGTTTTTCATGACCATCCCCCGTGAATTGGATGAAGCAGCGATGATTGATGGGGCGGGTCCCTTTCGCATTTTCATCTCTATCATACTGCCACAATCAGTGCCCGCGCTTACAGCTGTGGCCCTTTTTCACTTTTTTTACTCCTGGAATGACTTCTTTGGGCCTTTGATTTACCTGGCCGGTAATCCTGATAAATTCCCGATCACGGTCGGATTAACAGCTTTCAACAACCTGTATTCCCAATCGACCAATCTGATCCAGGCAGCTTCCCTGATCTCCGCGGTGATCCCCATCCTGGTCTTTTTCTTTTCCCAGCGCGTATTCATGCAGGGGGTGACTTTCACCGGCGTAGAAAAATAGCTCTGATTGAATAAGAATGGAATATGTTTATGAATAAACGCAACCCCACTTTATGGCAGATCATCATTTTCATTTTGACTGGAACGCTCCTGGTCCTGAATGGCTGTTCCTCTCCAGGGACTCCCACGACTGCACCCAATTTGACTCCTGAGGAGTTAACCCCTTCCGTTGAGAAAGAAAGCGGTCCCCTCGCCCCAGAGGGAAAACCGCAGGAGAGCTACTACGCTCCCTTTCCCCTGACCATCACCCTGGATGGAGATGCGTCTGACTGGGACCGGGTGCCGAAGGTGACCATGCCGGGAGGGGCAGAGGATGTTACCGGGGCTACCTGGGTATCCTTCGCTGCTGCTGCAGATGATTCAACCTTATATTTTCTGGGGGAAGTGACTGACCCCAAGATCATCTCAGGGGAACATGGTACAGACTACTGGAACGAGGATTCACTCGAGTTTTACCTCAACGCCACTGGAAACCTGGAATTGAGCGAATACCGGGAGGGCGTGGTCCAAATCACCATTCCTCCCCTTAATGCCGGCAAATCAGCGGGAGAGGCCGTCTTCGGGGGCGTGAATCACGAGACTGCTGAAGCTGAAGCGAAAGTCGTCCAAACCGATTCCGGATATAGAATAGAAGCTGCTGTGCCCCTGGAAACGCAGGTGTGGGATATTCAACCCCAACACGGCACGGTGTTAGGGTTTCAGGTCCATCTCAATGGAGCTTCCACATCCAGCCGCAACCTGAAAGTGATCTGGTCCAAATTCGACCAGAGCGATTCCTCGTATTACGATCCCAGCGTCTTTGGTGAGCTGATCTTCTTTGAGATCGGCCAGTCCGAAACTGCCCGCCTCGAGCCGGAACCCCCTCCCACGCCGGAACTTATTGCTGTGGAAGAAGATGCCCTCTATCAGCAATCAGAAGCTCCCATTCCAGACCGGGTGGATGACCTGCTCTCATACATGACCCTGGCAGAAAAGATCGGCCAGATGACCCTGGTGGAAAAGAACAGTATCCGGGAAAAGGACATCACCAACCTGTCCATCGGCGGGATATTGAGCGGGGGTGGAGGGTATCCGAAATCAGGCAATACCCCCGAAGAATGGGCAGCCATGGTGGATGGATTCCAGGAATATGCCCTGGATTCCCATCTGGGCATCCCACTGATTTACGGCGTGGACGCTGTCCACGGACACAGCAACCTGAAAGGTGCGGTGATCTTTCCCCATAATATCGGCCTGGGAGCTGCCAATGACCCTTCCTTAATGACAGACATCGGGCGGGTTACCGGGCTGGAAATGGCAGCCACCGGCATTTACTGGAACTACGCCCCGGGGGTGATGGTCCCCCAGGATATCCGCTGGGGGCGGACTTATGAGGGCTACGGGGAGAATCCAGAGTTGGTATCCGAACTGGGAGCAGCGTATCTGCAGGGACTGCAGTCGCCCGACCTGGTTCCTCCCAACATCGTTATCGGGACACCCAAACACTACCTCGGCGACGGAGGTACAGCCTGGGGTTCGTCTTCGACCAGCACCTACCAGCTGGACCAGGGTGTTACCGAGGTAGACGAATCCACTTTACGGGATGTTCACCTCCCCCCCTATCCAGCGGTGATCGACGCCGGAGCCCGGAGCATCATGATCTCCTTCTCGAGCTGGGGCGGAAAGAAAATGCATGCCCAAGAATATCTGATCACGGATGTGCTCAAAGGAGAACTGGGGTTCAGCGGATTCGTGGTTTCTGATTGGGGAGGCATCGATCAAATTTCTGGCGATTATTACCAATCGGTGGTCACCGCCATCAACGCCGGGATCGACATGAATATGGTCCCCCAAACCTATGCTCGGTTCATCAACACCCTCACCAAAGCGGTAGAAGCGGGTGATGTACCCATGTCCCGCATCGACAACGCGGTGAGACGCATTCTGACGGTTAAATTCGAAATGGGTTTGTTCGAACAGCCCTTTTCGCAGGCTGACTTGATCAGCGAGGTGGGCTCAGAGGCCCACCGGGACCTGGCCAGAGAGGCGGTTTCCAAATCGCTGGTCTTACTCAAGAATGAAGGGCAGATTTTACCCCTCTCGGAAAGCGTTACCCACCTCTATATCGCAGGATCTGCCGCGGATGATATCGGCATTCAATCCGGGGGATGGACCATCGAATGGCAGGGGAAAAGAGGAGATATCACGCCCGGGACCACGATTCTGGAAGGCATCCAGAACGCTGCCGGTGAAGATATGAGCGTGGAATACAGCGTCTCGGGCAGATTTGAGGGCGACCCCGCTGAGCCCGATTCAGTTTGCCTGGGGATTGTAGGAGAACTGCCGTATGCGGAAGGTCGGGGGGACAGCCGTTCCTTGAACCTCCCCCCTGGAGAAAATCGAGCCCTGCGGCAGCTGGAGAAAGAGTGCGCCCGATTGGTCGTGATCCTCATCTCAGGCCGCCCGCTGATCATCACAGACTCCATAGACACCTGGGATGGTCTGGTGGCAGCCTGGCTGCCCGGCACGGAAGGCAGCGGGGTGGCGGATGCGCTCTTTGGAAAAACCCTTTTCAGCGGCAAACTGCCATATACCTGGCCAAAATCCACCCAGCAGCTGCCTCTGGGCTCCTCACAGGAACCCCCTCTCTTTCCCTATGGCTTTGGATTAAAAACAGGAGAAAAATGACCTGTGTACAAAATTACACGTAAAAATTTACTGATTTTCGTTTTGTTTACCTTGCTGATGACAGGCTGCATGGGCCCAGAAAGCCCCCCACCCAAACCCACATCCACACCCGAAGGATCAGTCATGAAAGACGGCTGGGAGCTGGTCTGGGAGGATGATTTTGAGGGCACCTATCTGGACACGGAGAATTGGATCTTTGAGACAGGCGCCGGTGGTTGGGGAAATGCAGAGCTGCAGCATTACACCACCCGACCCAAGAATGTCCGGGTGGAAGGTGGCCATCTGGTCATCGAAGCTCACAAGGAAGACTACCTGGGCAGCGATTATACGTCAGCCAGGATCAAGACCCAGACCTTACACAGCTGGACCTATGGCAGGATGGAAGCCCGGATAAAACTGCCCACCGGGCAGGGTATCTGGCCCGCGTTCTGGATGCTCGGGGAAGATTTTCCCACAGCAGGTTGGCCGGATTGCGGGGAAATCGATATCATGGAAAACATAGGAGAACCGCACACCGTGTACGGGACGGTTCACGGCCCGGGGTATTCAGGAGGTGGAGGCATTGGTCAATCTTCCACGGTCCCTGGTGGCCCCGTTCATGAGGATTTTCATACCTATGCCATCGAATGGGCACCCGGGGAGATCCGCTGGTTCGTCGACGACGAAAACTTCAACACGATCACGGACACAGATGTACCCGGCGAATGGGTTTATGACCACCCCTTTTTCATCATCCTCAACCTGGCTGTGGGCGGAGAATGGCCTGGATATCCGGATCAAACTACAGAGTTTCCCCAGCAATTAATCGTGGATTATGTCCGGGTTTACCGCGACCCCACCTTTTCGCTTGAGGATTTGCAAAGCGATACTTTGCATGTCTCTGATCTGGTGATGAACATCGAGGAAAAAGATGAGAAGTGGGAAGGTCAGGTGATGGTCACCGTGGTGGATTCAAGCGGCAACCCGGTCGAAGGCGTCGAGGTCAAAGGGGGCTGGGTTGGTGTAGTCACCGGGGCGACAGAGCGTGCCATCACTGACAGCGAGGGGATCGCGGGGGCATTCACGGGCCGTAAGACGAGTTTTGCTGATGATTTCACCTTCTGTGTCACCAATTTGAGTAAAACCCTTTATTCTTACGATAAGAAACAAAACGAGCAAACCTGTATCACAAAAACACCTTAGCCAATGGATGAGGAGTGAGCTATGGATAAAGCAACAAATTCTTTGTTGAAAAGGACACTGGGAAAGAGCGGCCTGAAAGTTTCAGAAATTGGCTTCGGTCTCTGGGCTGCGGGTGGGGATGTGTGGGGGCCAACCGATGATCAAAGGATCCTGGATGCGATCGACTATGCCCTAGATCACGGGGTAAACTTTTTTGACACCGCTGATGTGTACGGAGGCGGGCACAGTGAAGAGCTGCTCGGGAAAGCGATGCAGGGGCGCCGGGATCAATTTATTGTGGCCACCAAGATAGGCTGGTTAGATTTTGATGGTGAGGAAGGTAAATCAGCCTACACGACCGTGGAGAAATTAATTGAAGGCGTGGAAACAAACCTGAAACGCCTGGATACCGATTATATTGATGTCATTCAAAGCCATATTGATTTCCAGGACCCGACTATGGAAATCTTTCTGGAAGGTTTCCAAAAACTGCAAAAAGCGGGCAAGGTCAAAGCCTACGGGGTGAGCACCAGCGACTTTGAATATCTCAAAGCCTTCAACCATGATGGGAAATGTGCCACACTGCAAATTGATTACAGCATTCTCAACCGGACTGCTGAGGAAGATATTCTGCCCTACTGCCAGGAAAATCAGATCGGTGTCATCGTCCGCGGGGCCCTGGCCATGGGCATCTTGACCGGAAAATTTTCACCTGAAACGCGTTTCCCTGAAGGTGACTTCCGCAGGCGCTGGCATGAAGATGAAGATGAATATGAAACGTTCTTGAATGATTTGGAAATTGTAGATCGTCTTCGCCCCCTGGCGAAAGGCCGCAGCCCGGCCCAGCTGGCCTTACAATTCGTGATTTCAAACCCGGCTGTCACCACCGTGATCCCGGGCATCAAAAACACCGAACAGGCCAGGGCAAATATCGAAGCTGGCATTCTGGAGCCGCTTTCCTCCCAAGAATTAGCGGAAATTGATAAAATTGTGCCCCCCGAGGGCGGTCGAAAAATTTGGCCCGCCTGAGTTCTTGAAAGACAAATTGAAAAAATATCATGCTCATTACCCCCTGCGTCTTTCACTGTCTTAAAAGAGTGGATCCATGACACGCCCTGCAGACTCTTCATTTGATGATCTCGGCCGCTACATCATAGCTGATTACCATGAAAAACCTCCTTTCAGCAGTTTCTTGCCTGGCATAGCCGGGAAATGGGGGGTCCCTCTGTGGGCCTTTTATGTCAACCGCGGACAGGCAGTCGCCAGCTTCGGAATCGAAAGCAAAGATAATCCCATCCTCGAATTCCAACCTGCCAATAAAGCCTACCAAGTGACACCTTTTCTTGGGTTCCGGACCTTCTTAAAAATGGAAAGAGAAGGAGAACCTGGATATCTCGAACCGTTTGCAACCTGGTCGTCCGGACCCTGCAAACGTGAAATGCATATCGGGATGAACGAACTGGAGTTGGTGGAGCACGATGAGCAAACCGGATTGAGTACACAAATTCTGTATTTCATCCTCCCCGCAGAACCATTTGCCGGTCTGGTTCGAAAGGTCACCATCACAAATACCAGCTCCTTTTCAACCCACCTCGAGATCTGCGATGGACTTCCCGCCGTGATCCCCTTTGGAGCGGATAACGGCGCACTAAAACATGTCAGCCGTACCATTGAAGCCTGGATGCAGGTTGAAAATCATCATCAAAATGTCCCCTTTTATCGACTGCGGGCATCGGCAGCCGATGAGGCAGAGGTTTCCTCTGTCACCGCCGGTCATTTCGCCCTGGGATCCAGCGTAAATCAGGGCCAAATTAAACAGCTTCCCGTGATTGTGGACCCAGATCTCGTTTTTGGACATCAGACCTCCCTGCATACTCCCATTGAATTTATCAAACGTCCTTTAGCAGATGTATTGGACAGCAGCCAGGTAAGCAGCGGGAAAACCCCCTGCGCATTTTTTGGCCTGGAAAGCACGCTCGAACCTGAGGAAGAGGTCGTCATCCATTCGGTATACGGACACATCCGGGGTATGGATGCTCTCCACCATGCGCTGCCTCTGCTTTCTGATCCAATCCAGCTCGCGGAGAAAAAGCAGGCTGCCCGGGACCTCACCCAGGATCTCACAGCACAAATCCAGACCCGGACCGCTGACCCCGTCTTCGATGCCTATGCGAAGCAAACCTTCCTGGACAATATGCTGCGCGGAGGGTGGCCTGCCCTTCTGGGAACCCCACCACAGAAACAGGTCTATCACATTTACAGCCGGAAACACGGCGACCTTGAGCGAGATTATAACGATTTTTTCCTCCCCCCAGAGTTCTTTTCCAGCGGGAATGGAAACTACCGGGATGTGAATCAGAATCGCCGCTGTGATGTCTTTTTCAACCCCGAGGTAGAAGCCCACAATATCCTCTACTTCCTGAGCCTCATTCAAATGGATGGATATAACCCCCTCGTGGTTAGAGGGATATCTTTTTCCCTTTCTCCCCAAGATCAGAAAACACTGTTAACCCCGCTGGATAAGCCCGGGAAGTTGGCTTCCTTTCTGAAGGGCCGTTTCACCCCCGGAGGTCTGCTCCAAACCATTCGCGATCACCGTATCGACCTTTCAACAGACGCCCGATCCTTCCTGAATCAGGTCATATCCAGAGCTGAAGTTCATCTCGAAGCTGATTTTGGAGAGGGGTATTGGATTGACCACTGGACATATCTCCTGGACCAGATTGAGTCTTTCCTGGCCATCTACCCGGAAAGGAAAAGGGATCTCCTTCTCGGAGAGGCCGATCTCCCTTTCTTCCAGAGCCCCGCTCAAGTCCTCCCCCGCAGAAAACGATATGTGCTTACCGAAAATGGGCCCCGGCAATACCATGCCCTGGATCACACAGGGGAGTCAGGTTGGATCCGCACCCCTGAGGGCGAAAGGTATACCACCACGGTTCTTGGCAAGCTGATTTTGATAGCCACACTCAAGTTCAGCACCCTCGATCCAGAAGGCATGGGCATTGAGATGGAAGCGGGCAAACCTGGTTGGTACGATGCCTTGAACGGCCTCCCTGGCTTGTTTGGAAGTTCCATGGCAGAGTCCTACGAGCTGCTGCGGCTGTTCATATTCTTGCGTGATTTCCTCACAGAACTTAAGGCCGATGTCCAGGTCTCCCTCCCTGTTGAACTCATTGAATTTATGCAGGAATTGGTGAAATTGACCCGGGTGGACCCCGATCCTTTTTTGTGGTGGAAAAAAGCAAATCAGCTCCGGGAATCATACCGGGACAAGGTTTACCATGACTTTTCCGGTGAGGATACAACTTGGACGGTTTCCAACCTAGTTGACACCTTCAAGGTCTTTGAAGGTCGGCTCCAAAAGGGAATCACCCGGGCGGAGGAATGGATAGAAGGAGATATACCCCCGACTTATTTTCATTATGAAATGACCTCATACCAGTTCTTAAAAAATCAAGCTGGGGAGATAATAAATGACTCCCAAAATCGTCCTTACCTTGAGGCCCAAGCGTTCGAAGCGGTTTCCCTTCCCATATTTTTAGAGGGGGCGGTCCGTTCCCTGAAGGCAGCTCCCACGAAAGAGTACCCACGCAAACTTCATACTGCGGTAAAATCCAGTTCGTTGTATGATCAATCCTTACATATGTTCAAACTTAACGCTCCTCTCAATGACCAGTCACACGAAATCGGCAGGGCAAGGGCATTTACACCGGGATGGCTGGAAAACGAATCTGTTTGGCTCCACATGGCTTATAAATATCTCTTGGAATTGCTGCAGGCAGAATTATTTGAGGAGTTCTGGGAAGAAACCAGAAACAGCCTAATTTGTTTTCAACCCCGGGAACGGTACGGGCGGAGCATTCTGGAAAACAGTTCCTTCCTGGTCAGCTCGGCCCATCCCGATGAATCCCTCCATGGGGCTGGATTTGTAGCCCGGCTGAGTGGTTCCACTGCTGAGTTCACACACATGTGGACCCTCATCATGGCAGGGAAAAACCCTTTTTACCAAAAAGATGGTGAACTTCATCTCAAACTTCGTCCCGCTCTCCCAGCCTGGCTGTTCGATGATCAAAATCAGATCCAATTCAACTTTTTGGGAAGCATCCCCGTGACCTACCATAACCCACAACGGGTTGACAGCTGGAAACTTTCCCCACAAAGGATCGAGCTCCAGTTCCCGGATCATAAGGTCTTGAATATCAAGGACTCCCATATACCCCCACCTTACGCTGTAATGATCAGAAGTCAAAAAATAAAATCCATCGAAGTATTTTACTCACCCTGAACATTCTTCTGTACTCCTTGACAAGCGGGGCAGCGACCACTGCCCCGCTTAAAGGGTCATCAGAAAATATGACAAATTTAATTTGCGGTGAACATCCATGAACAAGCAACCCCATGACAATTCCTGGAAATTTATAGATGAGTCAGGTTCTTTCAGCCTTCAGGACCCTGATCTTTCCAGTCACCTTTATTTTCCTCTGGCCAATGAGGCCCGGATGCTATCCGTTGTCACCCCTACCCTGAATGGGGATATCAAAACGGATCACAACTCCTACCTCTCCCAACCCTTATCTGTCTTTGATCTTCATAACACTCGATCGGGGCGAAATTTCTGGGTCTATGGAGAGAAAATAGGCCCCTGGTCTGCGACGGGAAATTCCGCTCCCCAATTAACAGCACGTTTCCATAAAGGGAGAGAAAAGGTCTCCCTCCAAGCAGGTTTCCTGTGGCATGAAGTCACGCGCGAAAACCCTGAGAAAGGTATAAAGGCAGAGATCACTAATTTCGTTCCTTATGGAAAGGACCAGGTTGAACTTATGCGGGTCAGCATCACCAATCTCAGCGCTGAATCCCTCCACCTAACACCCACTGCTGCTGTACCCATTTTCGGTCGATCCGCTGACAATTTACGCGACCACCGCCATGTCACATCCCTGCTGAACCGGATCACCTGCACCGGGCAGGGCGTGTTGATGAACCCTACTCTGTCCTTTGACGAGCGGGGCCATATTCCCAATGACATGACCTACGGGGTCCTCGGTGTGGATACGCAGGACCAGGATCCCACAGGTTTTTTCCCGGTCTTGAATGACTTCATCGGTGAAGGAGGGACCCTTGATTGGCCCCGAGCTATTGTCCACAATCTCAACCCCGCTCATTTTCCGGGGGACAAGGAAGCCGGGCATGAATCTCTCGGGGGACTGCAATTCCCGAAAGTCCATCTAAAACCCGGGGAAAGCCAGGCCTGGTTGATCGTGATCACCGTTTTGAAAAACGGTCAATCCGCTGACTCCATCATGGACCGTTACGGTTCCCTGGCATCCTTTGACAAGTATCTTGCTCAAACAAAAACATATTGGAATCAAAAACTTGACCGCCTGCAAATGCACACCGGCAACCCTCACTTTGACACCTGGATGCGCTGGGTATCATGCCAACCCATCCTCCGCCGGCTGTACGGAAACTCATTTCTGCCCTACCATGATTATGGCCGGGGTGGACGCGGGTGGCGTGACTTATGGCAGGACATCCTCACTTTGATGTTGATGGAAACAAAAAAAGTGCGGGGGCTGCTTGTGGACAATTTCGCTGGCGTGCGGATGGACGGGAGCAATGCCACGATCATTGGCAATCAGCCAGGAGAATTTAAAGCCGATCGAAATGAAATCGCCCGGGTATGGATGGATCATGGCGCCTGGCCCTGGCTGGCGGTGAAGTTTTACCTGGATCAAACCGGGGATTTGGGCTTCCTCCTTAAACAGCAAACTTATTTCAAAGACCACCTCACCCACCGCACCGCTGCAGTCGATGAAAACTGGCAGGAAGAGCATGGAACCCAAATGCGGACTTCAAATGGGGACCTGTACCGGGGCTCCATCTTAGAGCACCTCCTCATCCAGCATTTGACAGCCTTTTTTAACGTGGGAGGCCATAATCTGATTCGCTTAGAAGACGCAGATTGGAATGACGGCCTGGATATGGCCTCAGACCAGGGGGAAAGCGCAGCTTTCACTGCTTTATATGCTCATAATCTCCAGCAAATAGCAGAGATCATTCAACAATTAAAATCCTTAGATATCAGCCATTTTTCCTTAGCTGAAGAGACCTTGCTTTTATTAGACCGCCTTGGAGAAAAGGTGGATTATCACGTTCCAGAAGAAAAACAGCAGCGATTGAACCTGTATTTTGATTCTGTCAGTGGAAAGATCGCAGGGAAACAAGTCCAGATCTCTCCGGACCAGTTGGTCTCGGATCTGAGGTCCAAAGCGGACCATCTCACGAATCAGCTGCGAACAAATGAGTGGATTGAGGATGATCAGGGTCACAGCTGGTTCAACGGCTATTATGATAATCAAGGGCAACGTCTCGAAGGCGAGCACCCTCTGGGTGCGCGGATGACCCTTACCGGGCAGGTTTTCCAGCTTATGGGTAAGGTAGCTGAGGACCAACAAGCCCGGGAGATCATCCACGCTGTTGATGATTTCCTCTATGATCCAGACATCCGCGGATACCACCTTAACACAAATTTTGGCGAACCCCTCTTGGACATGGGCCGCGCTTTCGGGTTCGCCTATGGGCACAAAGAGAACGGGGCAGTTTTCAATCACATGGCCGTGATGTATGCCAATGCGTTATATCAGCGCGGTTTTATCAAGGAAGGATTTAAGGTTCTGGATGGGATTTACCGTCACAGCGTGGACTTTCCCACCAGCCGCATCTATCCCGGGATCCCTGAATACTTCAACCCCCGTGGACGCGGGATGTACCCCTACCTGACAGGTTCTGCAAGCTGGTATCTGCTGACCATGATCACCCGGGTCTTCGGAGTCCGCGGTCAAATAGGAGATTTACTTCTCCAACCGCGGTTAATGCCGGAACAGTTTGATGAAACAGGAAAAGCGGGCGTTCATGTCCTTTTCGCTTCTCGAAGACTTCATGTGCTTTTCTTGAACCCGGAACGTCTGGATCATGACCAGGTTTCCCTCCTCAAGATCGATCTCAACGGGAAAAAGGTTGCCTTTGAGAGAAAAGGTAACAGCGGCGCTTTACTGCCCAGAGATGTGATCACCTCACTCCCGCGCGACCCGATCCACCGCGTAAAAGTTCAACTGAAACGTAAAGACTAGAGAGAGACCATGACAAAAGATTTGGAAAAAATCCTGCAGACCTTAAGCCTGGAAGACAAAGTATCCCTACTGGCTGGTGCCGATCAATGGCATACACACGCGATTGACAGGGTGGGTATTCCCGCCTTGAAGGTCAGTGATGGGCCAAACGGGGTCCGAGGAGAAGGACGGGACACCCAGGAAGTCACATCCGCCAGTTTTCCCGTCGGAACCGCCATGGGGGCAACCTGGAATCCCGATCTTATAAATCGGGTGGGGCGGGCGCTGGCAGAGGAGACGAAAGCAAAAGGGGCCCATGTGCTTTTGGGGCCCACGGTGAACATGCACCGAGCTCCCCTCGCGGGTCGGAATTTTGAATGTTTCTCCGAAGACCCCTACCTGACCTCACGCATGGCGGTGGCTTACATTCAAGGACTACAGGAGGGAGGGGTCGGGGCCTGTGTGAAACATTATGCCTGCAACGATCAGGAATTTAAACGGTTTTCCATCAGCTCTGAAGTGCGGGAGCGGGCCCTGAGGGAGATTTATCTCCCGCCATTCCGGGCCGCAGTCCAGGAAGCGGAAACCTGGACAATCATGTCAGCCTACAACCGCATCAACGGCACCTACGCCAGCGAACACGACTATCTGCTTCTGGAAATCCTTAAAGGAGAATGGGCCTTTGATGGTCTGGTGATCTCCGACTGGTACGGGACATATAGTGAAGAGGTGGTGGGAAGCGGATTGGATCTGGAAATGCCAGGACCGGCCCGCTGGATGGGGAAGGATGCCCTGGAAGCGGTCCGCAGCGGAAAGGTGGATGAAAAGGTAATCGATGACAAAATCACCCGCTTGTTGAAAACCTTATCCCGAACCGGGGCCTTCGATCAGGAAGACATCCCAGCGGAGGAAGCGGTGGACCGGCCTGAGGACAGGATATTAATCCGCCAGGTTGGCCGGGAGGCCGTGGTCTTGTTGAAAAACGAAAACGCCCTCCTTCCTCTGGACAAAAATAAAAAGCTGAAGATCGCTCTGATTGGGGCAAACGCCAAGAAGGTCTCTTTCCAGGGAGGGGGCAGCTCTCAGGTCAACCCGCACTATGTGATTTCCCCTCTGGAAGCGATCACAGAAGCTGTGGGAGATAAAGGCGAGGTCCACTACGCCCTGGGCTGTCCTGTGTATAAAGAGATTCCACCTTTAGAAGAGGAATGGCTCCGGGGAGAGGACGGTACCCAGGGTGTGTTGAATGTCCGCTATTTTGACAACCCGGACCTGGACGGCAAAGCCATCCATCAGGTGACGACCAGCGGTTCCCAATTGGCATGGTTCGGCGAAAAAGCGGAACATTTCAATCCCAACCGTTTCTCCCTCCGCATGACTGGTGGTTTCCAGGTTCCGGAATCGGGAACGTACACCATGGAATTGGCCTGTATCGGTAAAGGCAGGCTGTATATCGACGATAAGCTGATCTTCGACCTCTGGGAGGAAGGAGAACAGAATGAGCCCGGGGAAGGGATAAAAAAATCCCAAGAAATGAATCTGGAAGAGGGAAAGATCTATTCCCTGCGTTTGGAATATGCCTCTTTACCGGGTCCACGCTGGAGGGGCGTGCGGGTGGGCTGTTTACCTCCCCTGCCGGAGGACCCCGTGGGAGAAGCGGAAGCTCTAGCAGCGGAGTCTGATCTGGCCATCGTGGTGGCCGGGTTAACCCCGGAGTGGGAAACAGAGGGCCAGGATCGGGTCAATATGGACCTCCCGAGAAAGCAAAATCAGCTCATTGAACGCGTGGCAGCAGCAAATCCGAATACTGTCGTCATACTTAACGCGGGTTCTCCCCTGCACATGCCCTGGCTGGACACTGTCCCGGCTGTCCTGCAGATGTGGTATCTGGGCCAGGAGAGCGGAAACGCCCTAGCCGATGTCCTACTCGGATCAGCGGACCCCTCAGGAAGGCTGCCTACTACCTTCCCCAGACGGCTCCAGGATAACCCGGCCCATCTCAACTTTCCCGGCGAAAACGGGAGGGTGTATTATGGAGAAGGTTTGTTCATCGGCTACCGGTATTATGATCAAAAAGGGATCCAGCCGCTATTCCCATTCGGCCACGGGCTATCCTACACCACTTTTACTTACGATCATGTCAAATTGAATGGCGAAACATTCCAGACTGGGGATACTTTAAAAATCCAGGTGGAGATCACCAATCAGGGTGACCGGAGCGGACAGGAGGTCATCCAGCTCTATCTCAGGGATCCAGACTCAAGCTTGGTGCGTCCCCCCAAGGAACTCAAGGCGTTCTCCAAGGTCCAACTGGAACCCGGAGAAACCCGGACGGTGACTCTGCTTCTCGAGGAGAAGGATTTAGCTTTTTATGATGACGCCAAGAACAACTGGGTGGTCGAACCGGGTGCATTTGAAATCCTAATCGGCCGATCTGCAGAAGACATTCGGTTATCAAAGACATTTCATTGGAGCGAACCATGAACCCGGATAAACGCTATCTTGAGATCAAGGAATATGTCGGTGAAGGGTACCGGCCCTGCATTGATCATGGGACTTGGCGGGTTGCAATCCTGCGCTATATTTCCGACCTTGAAGCAATTAATATTGACGCTTTGGAGCGTCATAATGAAACCGATGAAGTCTTCGTCCTTCTCTCTGGACGATGTATTTTATACATCGGAGAAGGGGATGGAACGCTCGAAACCATTCACGCGGTAGATATGGTTCCCGAAAAGATCTATAATATCAAAAAGGGAGTGTACCACTCCCATACCTTAAGCCGGGATGCGGTCGTGCTCATTGTCGAGAATCGAGATACCGGGCCGACCAATTCGGATCGGATTTCCCTCATAAATGAGCAGCGGAGAGAAATCATCACCTTAACTCAGTCCCTGTGGGGGAGAGAGGCTCTAAATCAGCCGTAGTCCAGCTTGGTATCCCATCCACTGTTTCCTATCAATAACCAGGTACATCAAAAGGCAAAGAACGTTCATTCAGCTCTTTGAGGATCTGTGCTGTGATCTCCTCAAGGCTTTGGTCGACCTCCACGGTGATTCCGTTTTTGGGCGGTTCAAGCGATGCAAATTGACTCCGGAGCATCTCAGGCTTCATATAGTGTTCACTCCGAGCCCGCATCCTGGCATGAATTAGGTCAAAATCACCCTGGAGATGAACAAAAACGACGTTGGAAATCCCGGAAGATAGAATCTGACGGTACTCCTCTTTCAGCGCGGAGCAGGCCAGGATCATGGATGTCCCCCTCTGCAAATGATCCTTGAGCAGATCGTGTAACGTTTTCAACCAAGGAAGGCGATCTTGATCATTTAGCGGTTGTCCCGCGGACATTTTCGCTACATTTTCCTCCGGATGGAAATCATCGCCATCAAAAAAAGGCCAGCCTAATTTTTTGGACAGATTGATCCCCACACTCGTTTTTCCACAACCGGAGACACCCATGAGGATGATCCCCAGGGATGAATCCAAGATTGGATCCGACAAACCATCTGAACTACTTTGTGTGTGGGAGCTGTGACCTTGTTTGTTTGCGTTTTCCATTTCCAGTTAATACATCAATTTATAACGTCATTTCATGGATTCAGCATGAGCTTTCTATCTTGATAACGATCCATCACAAACCATAATATAAAGTCAAAAAATTTCCATATCCAGCCTCGACGAGGCGAAAAAATGATATCACCGAATGGAAATGTAGAAAACCCACCTAATCAACCAAAACATACATAGTCATAGGATAGAAAATCAAACTGGCAAACTGGATCAGCCTCGGCAACGCAAGGGCTGTCAATGAAATCACCCACCGCGTCAGAGAGGTTTTTAAGAAGATTACCATTCGTTCCCTTCAAATCTAAACCGCGGTGGGTTAAGAGCTATTTCTGAGACGACTCCGGCATTCAGATTCATTGTCCCAGACGGTAAATTGTTTATTTTCGATCAATGGTCAAACCGGCCAGGCTGTCTGATAGACATCTATCATCCTGTCCATCAGATTATCGAGATCTTCATCCACAACCTGCCGCTGGGGGTCAGCATCATGCCAGGCCATCACTTCTTCAGCGCCTTGGTGGAACGGAATGGCTGCTTTGAAATCAGGTACCACCTGTTTGACCTTCGAGTTATCAAAAATCATGCTGTGCATCTTATCCCCCAGCAGCCCCCTCCCCCACTTGGAGTCAAACGCAGAAATTAAGTCCGAAGGCATGTGGATAAAATTCGCCTCCACCCCTGCAGCACCTGCGATGATCTCAAAAATTTGATTCCAACTCAGCCATTCATCGGAGGTAATCTGAAACGCCTCCCCGATGGCATGGGGGTTGCCCAGCAATCCGACAAATCCCCGGGCGAAATCCTTGTGATGCGTGAGCGTCCAGAGTGAAGTCCCGTCACCGTGAATGATGATATCTTTCCCGCTGCGCATCCGGTCGATCACAGTATATTGACCATGGAAGGGGAAAACGGTGCGGTCATAGGTATGCGAAGGACGGACAATTGTCATCGGAAACCCTTCCTCCCGATATGCGCGGAGCAGCCGATCCTCACAGGCAATTTTGTTTCGGGAATATGCCCAGTAGGGATTGGACAAGGGTGTCGATTCCGTAATCGGCAGCAGGGCGGGAGGTGTTTGATAGGCAGATGCAGAACTGATGAAAACATATTGATCTGTTTTCCCACGAAAAAGTTCCATATCCATCTCAATGTGCTCGGGCCTGTACGCGACCCAATCCACAACGACATCGAAGGACCGTTCACCCAAGACACGCTGCGCCTGTTCAGGATCTCTGATATTCCCCTCCAGGCGATCTACACCATCAGGGATAGGCCTTTGTGTGCTTCCCCGATTGAAAAGGGTGAGCTGGTAACCACGTTCACTTGCCATGGATGTGCACGCTGAACTGATCACACCTGTACCGCCAATGAATAATATCTCCATCCAGACCTCCCTCCCGGATTTTCACCTCCTATCCAGGATCCTCGACTCTGTGTGAAATCTTCCACGTTCTATGGGCCAGCATTAAAAATTCTTCAGGCTCAATCCACTTCCTCGAAATCAGTCTGATAAGTAACCCAGACTGATTGATTGACGCAGAACCTGTATTTATTGTAAGGTGAATGAGGTGCGATTGCGAGAGGAAGGTGCAAGGTTAATTGAATTGTTAAGGGTTTAAAGAAGAAAAACATTTATAATACATTACAGCACCATGAAGAAGTTCTTATCTGAAAAAACTTTGAAGATACATAAAAAGTTTTAAGCCATCATCCTCGGGAAATGAATGACTGAACACGAAAAAAGCATCCAAGAACTCCTAGAAGAGATCGCCCAACAACGGAAACGCATCTCTGCTTTAGAACAAGAGCGGGATCAATTGCGCCGCACGCAGCGGATGTGGCACACGTTGATGACCAAAACCGCTGATCTCGTCTATTTCAAGGACTCAGACCACCACTTCACCCAGGTCAGCCAAGCCTACGCGGATATCTTTGAGATGAAACGAAAGGAGCTGCTTGGAAAAACAGCCCGGGATCTTTGGGGTGCGGAAGGTGAAGAAATTCTCTTGGATGAAAAACGGCTTCTAGCTGGAGAAGAGATCCTGCATAAGGAGAGAAAGGTCACCGGTCCTGATGGATGTTCCCGGTGGTATCTGGTCTCGAAAATCCCCATTTATCAAGATGGAGAGGTTGTGGGCTTTTTCGGTGTGGATAAAGATATCACGGCAAGAAAACGGGTGGAAGAGGAGCTTAAAAAGTCTGAAGAAGAGAAAAAAACCATTTTAGATAGTTTGGTTGAACATGTCGTTCACGAAGACACCGACATGAAGGTAGTATGGGCCAACAGGGCTGCTTGTGAATCAGCGGGGTTACCGCGGGAGGAGTTAATTGGCCGTTATTGTTACCAGGTATGGCCAGAACTCAGCGAGCCCTGCCCGGATTGTCCTGTTGTCGAGGCCATGAAAACGAGGGAACCCCAAGAAATTGAAAAAAATACGCCAAATGGAAATGCCTGGTATATACGAGGATACCCAGTAAAGGATCAGAACGGTGAGATTGTGGGGGGTATTGAGGTCACCCTGGACATCACGGAACGCCAACAAGCCATACAGCAAAATAAAAGGCGGCGCAGATACCTGGAAAGCTTACTGAACGCCGCGCCGGATGCGCTTGTCACCACAAATGAAAACCACAAGATTGCGGAGTGGAATCCTGGCGCTGAGCAGTTATTTGGTTACACAAAAGAAGAAGCCATAGGAAAAAGGATTGATGAATTAATTACCAGACCGGACGTCGAAAAAGAAGCCGAGGAAATAACGAAAAAAATCCGGGCGGGGCAGTATCTTCCCCCTACAGAGGTCATCCGGTACCGGAAGGACGGCACCCCTGTCAGGGTCATTCTCGCCGGATCACCCATCGTCATCGATGACCAGATGGTCGGAGCGGTAGCAGTGTACACGGACATCACAGAACGGGTGCAGATGGAACAAGAGCTTCGGACCATGGCTTTGCGTGATGATCTCACCGAACTCTACAACCGGCGCGGGTTCACTCTTCTGGCAGAACAACATATGAAAATCGCCAATAGGGAAGACAGAAGGATGATCCTGCTTTATATCGACATTGACGAATTAAAGCTCATCAATGACACCTACGGTCATCCAAGTGGAGATCAGGCACTGAAAGATGTGGCGAAAATCCTCCAGGATGCCTTCCGGGAATCAGATGTGGTAGCCAGGATCGGGGGAGATGAGTTTGTGGTTCTGGCCCTGGAATCGAATATCACCCACCCCCAAAACCTGGCCTCTCGCCTGCAAGACACCCTGGAAACCCATAACACAAATCAACAACGTGTTTACGACCTTTCTCTCAGCGCGGGTTGGTCCTGCTACGATCCCGATTCTCCTTCTTCCCTGAAGGAACTCATGCATCGAGCTGATCAAGCCATGTATGAAGAAAAACGTGATTGGGATCCTCTGAAAGACGAAACGGGGTCGGCATAGGAATATTCGGGTTTTGATCGTTATCCAAAGTTAATATTTCACAACACGAGGCAATTTCTGAGCTTCCTTGATCCACTCCTCCAGGCGCGATTCAGAGGGCAGTCGACTGACAAGTTCTTTCTCTTCGTTTATCGCTTCGATCTTTTCTCTCAGGCTGATAGGGTCCCGGCGGGAGAACTCCACCACCGTGTCCACGCCCGCTTTTTCTAATAGTTCCGCATATTCTTCTCCCACCCCGGGGATCCGGAAAAGGTCTACATGATTGACCCATTCCAGGATCCTTTTACTGCTTAACCCCGTTTCTGCAGCAATTTTCCGCCTTCCTCGCGGGGTTGCCCCGCGTTCTAATAACGCTTCTGTTGTTTCAATTCCAGCCCACCTCAATTTTCTGGCTGAAATCTCACCGATTCCTTCTACATTCTTGATGGAAACCATAATAAACTCCTCAATCCATCTTAGATAAGTGCTCTATGACCACTGAGCAACTTCCTTGTTCCAGGAGGATGCGCCGTGCAGGTCATAAATTGTTTCCTTGACTGATTTCATCATCTGCTCTGGCTTGCCATCCTCTAAAACAATCTTATTTATATTACAGATTCTTTTCTTGTCAATAAAATTTCCCCCCATATTCTCCCTCAGGCAAAAAGCGAACACAGAAATTGACTACGCGCAATTCACAAGACCCGGCCCAGCTCTCTGTTGGACGCTCATGGAAGTTCACCCATTAATTGCAGTATGTTTTGCGCCAAAACACGTATCTCATCCACCATGGTCTCTGATATCAGAATGCTGGAGTAGGTAACCGAAAAATCACCCCAGGTATCTTGTGCTTTCTGAATCGTCTCTTCAGAACTCACCAGGGAGAATAAATGTTTTTGAGCCTTAAACGCTTGATCAATGCTTTCGTAGCCAGATTTGTCCAGGGCTAACTCTTTCAGCGTATCGTCGCCATGAAGGCTGATATACATCAACAATAATTGACGTATGGAATACAGGTAGATTTTCCCCGGATCTGATTTTTTGCTGTCAAATTCATAGTGCCCAAATATGTTCGAGAGTGTGATCTGATATCTCTTCATCAGGGCAACCAGCAACCCTATCGTGTTGGCATATACCTTTTTGGGGGGAATGTTCTGATCGTAAAGGGATCCAGCAGACTCCACTCCGATAATTCGCGCATTTGGCCTGGCCCTGTTCTTACCAAAAAAATCAAAGTAGATGGTTTTTCCCCGTTCCAAACCAGACGTCCAATAATGTTTATTATACGCTTTGATCATATACCATTCAGGCAATTCATCCGCCATCATGCAGTGCCCTGTTCGATAAGGAATCCCCTCCGGGGACATCTTTTCCGTCTGGATGACGCCAAAATTTTCTTCCTGCGGCACATTTCCTTCCCCGATGACGAAGGCAGCAGTCGTCGCTTCTCCCAAACCGATCATATACGTTCGGGGAACACAGGCTGGTGATCCACCATACTTCAAACGAAAAGCTTCTGTTTCTCCAAAGCTGTGCAGCATGATCCCATAAGGCTCATCCTCGATAAATGTCAATTCCCTTTCTTCAAAGTACTTATTTAAAAAGGTCTGGTACTGAGGGACAGACGTGCCGTCTTTCGTCCTCAACACCCCCTGCTGATCTATAAACAGTTCGGGGACAAGCTCAAAGATGCGCTTGGTTCTCTTTGCGATCTCTGATAGATCCGGGGGCTGGGTGGAAGAACGGAATAATGACTTCCCGAAAATATTGTTTTTAAACCGAAAAGAACCAACCAGTAAAGCGGTGAGTTGGAGGAAATCTTTTCTAGAAAAATCGTTCATCTTTTTTCCACTCACTTCCATAAAGAGTTTGGGGGTGCTCCAGCTATTTAAAATCTCCTGACATTCTTTAGGATTATATACGTCCCGAACCTGCTATGTCAATGAATTATTATACCTCTGACCTGCCCTTGAAAAGATGTCCCCGGGGTATTTTGGATCAGGGTAATAAATGTCGGATTATGTTCGACTTTTGCCCCATTAGAAAAGGGGAGCTTACAAACGATTATCCAAATCCATAAAAAGCACCTCAACCTAACCAAACAGTAAGGTTTTTTTTAAGCTGCAAGCTATATGATATAAACATGAATCAGGTAAAGAACTTTTTTCAGCGCTTCAAAAATCGAAAAGAGAGCCAATCATTGTGGTTATTGGATCTGTCAATTTTTTCTCTGGAGGAGAGGCACAAAGCGCGAACACTTCTGTTCTTTGGTTTGATCATAACTACACTAGGAAGTGTCTTTCTAATCATTCAGACATATCAAACGCTGCATCCTGACATTACCCCTGCTCCTCTGATCGATTTTATTTCAGACAGCATCGCCATATTCGCTGGCGCATTCACGCTGTATCTCCTCAAAAAGAAAAAGTTGTTCGGTGCATCCCTACTCGTTTTAATCTGTCTTTTCCTGATCTCCTTCATCCTGCTTCATTTTGGTCCCCAACCCTATAAAAATGTAGGCGGTGTGCTCTCTCTGCTGCTGATTATCACGCTGGCTATGATCTTGTTAAAACCACAACAAGCTTGGCTGACCTTCTTCATCGCCTCAGCATTATACTTCGTGATTAATTTTATCCAGCATGATCAAACTATCGAATTTTTAATTCCAAGAGAACCCATCAGTCAATTGATATTCTCCCTGATGACATGGGTCGTGGGTGGAGGCATTATCACATTTATCGTTTATTCCACGAACTACACCCTTCGGATGCAAGCCCAGCGTCTTAAGGATCAATTACAAGATCTGCGGATGGAGGAAGAGAAGCGGAGGGCCAGCGAAAAAAGGTACCAGTCCATTTTCGAAGGGGTTCAGGACGCAATCCTGGTGGAAAACGACCGGGGAAAGATCCTGGATGTCAATCAACGCGCATGTGAGATGTTTGGGTACAGTTATGAAGTTTTCCTGACCAAAAGGGTACCCGATATCGTCTCTGAGAAGGGGATGATCATCCGCTCTCAAGATTTAGCCGAGAACAATGGTACGATTGAACACATTGAGTCAATAAATAAAAGATCCAACGGGGAACAATTCCCGGTGGAATTTTCTGCCCAGCTTCAAGAAATCGGGGACCAGGAAGTTATGGTTTTCGTGATGCGCGATATCACGGAGAGGAAAAAGGCGGAACGGGCCATACAACGCCAAATAAAGGAGCTATCTGCCATCCAGCGCGTCGCGGAAACAGGGGTACAAGAAATCAGCGAAGACAAAATCATTCAAATCACAACCCAGGTTCTCGAGGATATCCTCCCTACGGACATGCACGGGATCCTGCTTCTGGATGAGGAGAAAAAAGAATTTATCGTTCATTCCTCCCACCGGAATGTACCTCCTGAGTACCAATCTTCCAGGATCCCGGTTGGGAAAGGCATTATCAATGAAGTGTACAGGACAGAAAAAACGCAGTACTATCCCGATGTAAGAGAAATCCCCCATTACATGGAAATACTACCTGATATCCGATCCGAACTGTGCGTGCCCATCAAGTCGAAAGACGATTTCCTGGGCGTCTTTAACATCGAGAGCACAGAATTGGATGCATATGATCAAGATGACAAGCGCTTCTTACTGACTTTAGCCGGCCAACTCGCAACCTCAATCGAACGGGCGCGCCTTTTTGAAACCACCCAGAAACAGCTTAATCGCCTCCAATCCCTGAGAAACATTGATACAGCCATCATCAGCAGTTTTGACCTCCAGGTTTCTTTGAACATCATCCTCAGTCACATCACCTCACATTTAGAATTGGATGCGGCGTGTGTTTTCATCATCGACCACCCCACACAGAGTTTAGAATTTGTGGCTGGAAAAGGGTTTCAAGCCCATCAGATCCAGAATGACTACCTTCGATTAGGAAGAGGTTTAGCCGGAAAAGTCGCCCTCAGTAATTCCCCCGTGCATATCCCGGTCCTTGGAAACAAAAAAGCAGACCTAGAAAGGCCTTCCCTCACTGAGAAAGAACATTTCACGTTTTATTACGGCCTCCCGCTGAAATCCAAAGGGAAACCGATTGGCATTCTGGAAATGTTCCACCGCACCCAGAAACCAGTCTCCAAAGACTGGGAAAGCTTCGCGGAAACCTTGTCCGGACAAGCGGCGATTGCCATTGATAATGCGCTGCTTTTCGAAGAACTCCAACAATCGAATATGGAGATCACCCGGGCTTATGACACAACTCTGGAAGGCTGGGCTAAAGCGCTAGAATTACGGGATCATGACACCGAAGGTCACAGCCGGCGCGTGACGGATCTAACCATCCAACTGGCCAATATGTTAGGCCTCCCAAATAAGGAACTCCCCCACATCCGCCGTGGAGCTCTGCTGCATGATATTGGGAAAATGGCCATCCCGGATGAGATCCTCCGTAAAGAAGGTTCCTTGAGCGATGAGGAATGGGAAATCATCAAAAAACATCCTCTTTACGCGAAAGAAATGCTGGAATCGGTCCATTACTTGGAAGAGGCCCTGTACATCCCACTCTACCACCATGAACGCTGGGATGGGAGCGGGTATCCCTACGGATGTAGAGGGGAAGAAATCCCCCTCCCAGCACGGATTTTCGCTGTGGTTGATGTCTGGGATGCATTGACGAGCGACCGGCCTTATCGACCCGCCTGGTCAGAGAAAAAGGCCTTAGATCACATAAAAAAGCAATCCGGAAAACATTTTGACCCCCAGGTGGTCAAGGCTTTTTTGAGCCTCAATGAAATTGGAGACTGAGAAATTTACCTCTTTTCCGGACATGATAAAATGAATGTAAGATTAAAAAGGATGCCCACCATGAGGAAAGCTAGATGGCGACCTCCCTTTTTGAACAAATAAACCAGGAACAGAAAAGGAGATTCCATAAACATTTAGGGGTCTTCTCCTGGTTTTTATTTCTCAGCTTTGCAGGATTGATCTTATTTCTCCCTTTCGACCGCAGCGAAAAAATTCACTTGACCATACTCTTGGTAATCTCCATCCTCTATTCCGCTATCCTGTATTTTGGGTTGATTCCCTCCCTTGATAAAAAACCGTTCTTTTTTAATCTCACTGTCGGATTCAGCACGTTATTAATCGGTTGGGCACATTATATACTGGGTCCCTATCACCTGCATGTCGACAAATTATATGCCGTCAATATCATCTGTATAAGTGTTTTAGGGAGCTGGAAATCAGTGGTCCCTATCACGCTTCTTAGCATTGGGATCAATTATTTCGTTAATACAAGCCTGGTTGATTTCCGATCCACTCAATACATCATCATTCAAGCTGTGGATGTCATGAGTTTGTCGATTGTTGGCCTGATATCCGGTCTGTTAGGTCGAACACTTCACCATTTCAACCTCATCACGACCCGGAAAAACAGATCCTTATCCATGCTGGTAGAAGCCAACCGGATCACAAATATTAACCAAGATTTAAATGTCCTCCTTCCAGAGTTAGCAAAGAACATCGCCCAAGGGCTTCCAGCTACAAGCTGCCGCATTACCCTTTTAGATCCATCGAAAAAAAATTTGAGAGACTATGGGATGCACCCGCTGCGCAATCTGAGTGAAATGGATCCCCAACTTGAAGATAAATGTTCTCTTGATCACCTACCCTTCCATAAAAGGGCGATCAATAATCGTTCCATCTCCATTGTGAACCTAGAGGAAAAGCAAGGGGCTCTCAATGATAAAGAACGGGACATCCTCTTTTTCAGGAATGTAAAAACCATTTGCATAGTCCCTATCCGAAAGGGAGGGGATGTGATGGGGTTATTATCAATCGGGGAAGCCAGAAGCTGGGAAAGAGAGCCTTTTCCGCCTCGGAAGTTAGAATTGCTAAAATCTTTGGCAAACCAAACAGCTTCAACCATTCACACCACCCAATTAAGACAGGACCTTGAGAATCAAGCCAATCGACTGGCTGTGGTCTATGACGTAGGAAAAGTAATCAGCAAAACCATCGAGATCGACGATCTCCTTGAACTCATCCATGAACAACTTACCCGGGTCATCCCAAGTGACGCCTATTTTGTGGCTTTGTATCTTCCCCAAGAAAATGCCCTCAACCTACGGATGTTGATTGATAACGGAAAGCATTACCCACCTAGAAAGGTACCTGCAGACCAGGGTTTATCAAGCTGGGTGATTGAAAATCAAGAATCCCTCTTGATCAAGGATTTAGCAGAAGAAGCCAGCTCCCTGCCCATTGAACCTGTCGTCGTCGGGGAGGACAAGATCACTCCCTCATGGTTAGGGGTGCCCATGATCACAGAAGATGAGGTCATCGGGATTTTAGCTGTGGCTTGTTATCAAGCGTACGCCTATGATGAAAGTGACCAATACCTTCTGGAACAAATAGCCCAACAAGCGGCTTTGAGCATAAAGAACGCAAGGCACCACATGGAAGTAGAACGACAGGCCAGCCTTGACTCTCTAACCGGGGTTTTGAACCACGGCCACTTCATCGAAGCCCTCCACCAGGCATCTCAACTCGCAAAGCGGGAAAAGACCTCCCTTTCTCTGATTATGTTGGATATCGACCACTTTAAAGGATATAATGACACCTATGGTCATGTTATCGGCGATCAGGTTCTGAAATTGACCGTCGAGGCCATAGAAAAACATGTTAAAAGCACAGATTCCGTGGGCCGCTGGGGGGGTGAAGAATTCGGCATAGCCCTGCCCGACGCTAATATCCATCAGGCAGAGTTGGTCGCCCAACGGATACGGAAAACACTGACCAGTTTGCCCCTTTCTGATTCGCAAGGAAATCCCATCCCAAAACCCACCGTCAGTCAGGGGATTGCCACTCTGCCGGTTCACTCCCAGGACATTGATGAGTTGATCAAGATTGCCGATCGTGCTTTGTACCGGGCGAAAGGGAAAGGCCGAGATCAATACCGCATCGCAGATGCCCCATCTCCCTGAGGATTATTGGTTCTTGTTTTCCCATACCATACCGCGGCGTTTACATCTGGTTAAAATTCCAATCAGGCCGCATCCCCCCAAAAATTATCATGCGAGTTCTGGAAACAGCCCTTCTCCAACTTAAAGGCCGGAAAGGGGTGCAAATGTCCTGCGGGATGTTTTCCACTTAAGGCGCATTCTAGAGAGCGGATTGGGGAAATCGATCATCCATATTCCCTGTCTGGACATCTCCCGGTATGTTAGAATGCGCTACATGAACCCACGGATCCTTTTCATGGGCACGCCGGATTTTGGCGTACCCACCTTGCAAACACTGGCAACGAATTTCCACGTCGCCGGAGTGGTCACCCAACCGGACCGTCCTGCAGGGCGAAGCCGCAAACCAAAACCACCGGCTATCAAGAGCGAAGCCAAAGCCCTTGGATTACCCGTTTACCAACCCGGATCACTTCACAAGCCAGCGGCCAAGGATCAAATCGAAACCTGGAACCCGGATTTGATCGTGGTAGCTGCCTACGGGCAAATCCTTCCTCCCAGTTTGTTGGATTTGCCTCCCTATGGATGCCTGAATGTGCACGCCTCCCTTCTCCCTCGTTGGCGGGGTGCAGCGCCCATCCAAGCCGCCATTCTCCATGGGGACCAGGAAACCGGAGTGACGATTATGAAAATGGAGGAAGGGTTGGACACGGGCCCCATCCTCAGCCAAGATATGGTTCCCATATCACCCAGGGACACTGCAGGGACGCTCTTTGATAAACTTTCCCAGACCGGAGCTGAGCTGCTCCTGAAAACCATCCGGCCCTACCTGGAGGGAAAAATTTCCCCGCGACCGCAGGATGATTCCAAAGCCACCTATGCCCCTCTTCTCCAACGCGAGGATGGGAAACTGTCATTTAATCGATCCGCAGATGTTCTCGCCCGAAAAGTCAGGGCATATGATCCCTGGCCCGGCACGTTCACATCCTGGAAGGGTCAGCGCCTGATCATACACAAAGCCCACGCTGAGCCCGTAACCTCCCCCGGCATCGGCGTGTTATCTACCTATGAAGAAAAACCAGCCATCGGCACCAGCCAGGGGATCCTCGTCCTGGACAAAGTTCAGCCAGCTGGAAAACGAGCCATGACAGGGGAAGATTTTTTACACGGCGCGAAAGATTGGGGAACATAAAAGTGAAACCTATGGGAAATAAATCTCCCTTTTGGAAATCCATCCCCACTCAAAAACATTTGCATATGATGAGCAAAATAAAAGGATTCTTTATATGTCATCCTCAGAGTCAGCTTCAGACATCTACGAGTTTACCTTCCTCAGGCACGCAGAGTCGTTAGGGAATGCGGAAAGAAGGCACCAGGGGCAGGCTGATTTCCCCCTCACAGAAAAGGGGCAGAGACAAGCTCAAGCGCTGGCAGCGTATTGGAAAGACCAGGAGCAAAGGTTTGACCAAATCATCTCCAGCCCCCTCTCCCGGGCCACAGAGACAGCCGAGATCCTGGCTGCAGAACTCAACCTGGACATGATCACGGATCCAGTGTGGATGGAAAGGGACAACGGGAAACTGGCTGGTTTGCTTCATGAAGAGGCAGCTGAAAAATTACCCATCCCGGATTTCATCCCCCTTTATCAACCCATCGCTGAAACCGGTGAGAGCCAATGGGAACTTTACCTCCGGGCAGGCAGAGCGATCAACAAACTCATGAAATTGGATCCGGGCGGCTATCTCGTCGTCGGTCATGGGGGTTTGTTCAACATGGTCATGTATGCCGTGATCGGCCTCTCACCGCAGCCCAACTTTCAAGGTCCAAGGTTCCGCTTTTCAAACAGCGGTTTCACGCCCGTCAGATACCACATTGCCACCGGACGCTGGGAGTTTCTGGGGCAGAACCTCACCCCTCACCTTCATTAATTCACTTATGAGAAATGCTGATTCTTCTCCCATGGACATCCTCATCCTTGGCACCGGGGCCATTGGATCTTATCTTGGCGCGGAGTTGGCACGTGAAAAACACCGTGTGGTTTTCCTCGAACGACCCCGGAGGGTTCAGGCTTTACGGGAAAAAGGCATTACGGTCACAGGTAAGGCAGGGGCCTTTACCCTCTCCCACCCTCACGTTGTGGGTTCCCTGCCGGAAGCCTTCAGACAAGGCCCATTTGACGTCGCCCTTTTCACGCTCAAATCCTATCACACCGCAGAGATGACCTCAAAACTGAAATCGTTTCAAGATCAGGTCCCCCCTATCCTTTGTTTGCAGAATGGGGTTGGAAATCAGAAGATCCTCGAAAAAGCTCTGGGGGAAATGAAAGTTGTCGCCGGCACCGTCACCAGTTCCGTGTTTCGGCATGGCCCAGGCGAGATCACAGTTCGCAAAGAACGGGGCACAGGAATCGGAGCGGGACACCCCCTCTCCAGACCGCTATCTGCTGCTTTTCAAAATGCCGGGCTCAAACCTAGGCTATACGAACAACCCAGGGATATGAAATGGACCAAATTACTCACGAATATGATGGGAAACGCCAGCTGCGCGATCCTTGATATGCCGCCCGGTGACATCTATGCCCACTGGGATCTGTACAGATTAGAAATCAAGCAGCTCCGTGAAGCGTTGGCGGTTATGAGTTCCCGGGAACGCCATCCTGTCAAGCTGCCGGGTATTCCCAGCAAACTCCTGGCCTGGGTGATTGGATCATGGCCTATCCCCCTCTCTCATCCCTTTCTGTCCCAGGCCATTAAACGCGGACGGGGAGGGAAAATGCCCTCTCTTCATCTGGATCTTCATCGAGGAAAAGAAAAAAATGAAGTGGAAGTATTGAACGGAGCGGTCGTCCGGGCCGGTGAGGAGGCAGGCATCCCCACACCTGTTAACACATACTTTTACCAGACATTAAGTGATCTCGTCCACGGTCGTCTCCCTCTGGGAACATTCGCCCAACAACCCGGGCGGTTCATCAAAGAATATCGTCAATCCGCAGGCCTACAAAGATCTATTTAATCATCCAAACCCAATATTCAATGAAAAAACAAACGCAGGCTGTCCCACACACCCGCCGATCCCTGTCAATGGATGACCTCATAGATCTGAGGTAGAGGATCAACCGGGGTTTCACTCCAGCTGTGCGCCTCCAGAAGCGCTTTCTCGGCAGCCTGAAAATCTCCCTCATCCTTGGCGTGTATGTTCAATAAAGGTTCCCCCTCCTCCACCCTGTCGCCCACTTCTCGCAAGATCTCAATGCCCACCCCATGATCGATGGATTCTCCCTTCTCTTCCCGACCGGCTCCCAAGAGGACAGCCGTTTCACCCACACGCCGGGCATGTATCTGCTTGATAAATCCTGAGCGGGGCGCGTTCACGGTCTTTATTAACGCTGCCTGCGGTAATTTTTGGGGATCTTTAAGATAAGAGACATCCCCTTCCTGCGCAGAGACCAGGTCCAGGAATCGCTCCCATGCTTGCCCTCCCTGAACTGCCTTTTCCACCAACTCCCTCCCTTCCTCTGCGTCATTCGCTTTCCCACCCGCGATCAACATATGGGCTGCAACTTCTTGACAGTGCTCCCAAAAGCTCTGAGGTCCATTTCCATGCAGGGTGTCGATGGCCTCTTTGACTTCCAGCGCATTTCCCACAGCTATGCCTAAAGGTTGATTCATATCTGAAAGCAAAGCAACCGCCTTTCGTCCCGCTAAATCAGCGATATTTACCATCAACTCGCCCAGTTCACGGGCCAGATCCAGGGATTCCATGAAAGCGCCCAGGCCGATTTTGACATCCAGGACGATAGCGTGAGCTCCGGCTGCGATCTTTTTACTCATGATCGAAGAGGCGATCAGAGGGATGGAATCGACCGTACCCGTCACATCCCTCAGGGCATACAACTCCCCATCAGCGGGAGCGAGGTCCGCAGTTTGCCCGGTGAGCACCATCCCGATCTCCTGTAACTGATTTAAGAACTCATCCTGGTTCAGATCACAGCGGTATCCGGGGATGGATTCCATTTTGTCCAGCGTTCCCCCGCTGAAGTTTAAACCTCGACCGGACATCTTTCCCACCGGCAACCCGCAGGCAGCCACCACCGGTTCGACCACCAGGGTAGTCTTATCCCCCACACCTCCGCTGGAATGCTTATCCACAGCGTTCGGAGCGACTTCAGATAGGTCCAGGATATCGCCAGACTCGACCATGACCATGGTCAGGTCTTTAGTCTCCCGGGGTGTCATGCCGTTGAGCAGGACCGCCATCGCCCAGGCTGCCGCCTGATAGTCAGGTATTTCACCAGCTGTAAAACCGTTGATGAAAAAGCGGATCTCTTCTTCTGTCAACTCCTTCTTTTCCCGCTTCTTAATGATGATATCTATGGCGCGCATATGTACTCCGTTGTCTCTTAATTTGTACATTACTCATTCCCAAACAAGAAAAACACATTATACCGTATCTGGGAAGATGGCCCTCTTCCTCTTCCCAGATCAATCCCCAGTTTCAAAACGGCTCTTATGCACCATGTAGACACCTCCAAGGACGATCACACCCGCAATCACCTGTATCACACTCAACCGCTCCCCCAGTAAGGAACCGGATACAAGCGCTGTGACCACAGGCTGACCCAAAAGGGTGGGAGAGACCACAGCAGCAGGCAAATAACCCTGAGCATAATTAATTGCGAACCACCCCACCACTTGAACGATCATTCCCAGGGCGAGAAAGTTCAGGTAGGTGCTTTGGGTATATCCCGTCAGCGGGTACTTGAAGATCCACGTTGACAGGAGCAGCACAACCGTTGCCGTTGCCACCACCCCCCAGAAATAGACGACTGAACTTAAATGAGACCGGCCTTTTTGGGAGAAGATAAAATATCCTCCATAAAAGAAGCTGCCCGCCAATCCTAAAAAGGTCCCTAAACCGAAATCAGCGGATTGGAGCGCGTCCTGTCCCAGGATCAGCACACTGCCAATCAAAGCGACCGCCACGCCCGTCCAAAATCCCTTTCCCCGCTTTTCTCCTAAAAATAAAGCAGCCCCCAGCCCAACCCACAGAGGAGCAATGTTTGCCATCAAAGTCGGATTGGTCGCTCCGCTGAGCATCACCCCTGTGGACCATAACATGAGGTCAACGGCAAAAAATATGCCCCCCAGGACAGCGTATTTAATACCCGCTTTGAGCTCTTCCTTTCCTGCGCTCCCCACATTTCTGGCGAAGGGAAGCCCTAGTAACAGCGTTGCGATCCCCATGCGGTAGGCATTGACCACCGGCCCCGGTGCTGAAGCGAGCCGGACAAAGATCGCTGAAAACCCCAAACTTAACACACCAATCCCCAGCCCCAGATAAGGTAAAACAGCTTGGAGGTCCTTCCTGTGCATTCCTTACTCCAAAAACATGGCATCGCCAAAAGAAAAAAAGCGGTATCCTTTGTCTTTCGCCAGTTCATAAGCCTCGAATATCAAATCTTTCCCCGCAAAAGCGCAAACCAGCATGAGGAGTGTGGACTCCGGCAAATGAAAATTGGTGATCATAGCATCTACACCTTTAAATTCATAGCCGGGTAAGATAAAGAGGTCCGTTTCCCCTTGAAACGGGTCTAAAATTTCCTCCCGCTGTGCGTTCTGGGCGGCAGTCTCCAGCGTTCTCACCACAGTCGTCCCCACAGCGATCACGCGATCTCCCTTCTCTCTAGTTTGATTGATAAGCTCAGCGGTTTCCTCCGGCAGCGAACACCATTCTCTATGAATGGCATGTTCCCGGGGGTTTTCCTCGCGAACCGGAGCGAACGTATCCAACCCCACGTGGAGTGTGATCTCCCCAAACTGGATCCCCGTGTTCCGGAGTTCATCCATCAAACGGGGAGTGAAATGAAGCCCCGCAGTGGGTGCCGCTGCTGAACCGAGCTGGTCTGCATAAACGGTCTGGTAGCGCTCCCGATCCTTTAATTCTTCATCGATATACGGAGGAAGCGGGACATGGCCGATATCCTCAAGGAGTGATTCTACAGGACGGTCAAAGGTAATCAGGCGGAGGGGACCGTTCAATTCCTTCACAATTTCCGCTTCCGGACCGCCCTGAATCTGGACGCGTATTCCTTTCTTCAACCCCTGCCCGCCGACCATGGCTTCCCATGTCCTGCTTTCTCTCTCCCGTAAAAGCAGGACTTCAACCTTTCCGCCTGTGGGAATTTTGTTCCCAAAAAGGCGGGCAGGAAGGACCCGCGAGGTGTTGATGACCAGAAGATCCCCCTCGTTCAAAAAATCCCCTAATTCGAAAAAATGAGCATGCTCGAAATCAACTGTTTCCCTGTGCACCACCAAAAGACGCGAGGAATCCCGGGGGGTGACGGGCTGTTGAGCGATAAATTTTTCCGGCAGCGGGTAAGTATAATCAGATGTTTTCAAATTGAATAACTCACATCTCTGGTTTCATTTTTGAAGGAACCTGGCGATCAGGTTAAGGACCAGGGTTAGGAGAAGGGAGATAAGAATGGAGGAGACAATGGGAAAGAAGCAGGTAAAGTTTTCCCGCTTGATGATCACATCGCCCGGCAATCTCCCAAACGGCAGGTCATATCGGGATATCAGGTACAACCCCCCGGCGATGACCAGGAGGGCGACTCCGATGAATGCCAGCAGACGGGCAAGTCCAGATAATTCCATCTTCTTTATTCGTCAATTGATCAAGCGCGGCTGGACAGCGTCCTCAGGTGGTTCCAAACCTAAATGCAGATAAGCTTGTCGAGTGGTCATCCGTCCCTGGGAGGTGCGCTGCAGGAAACCCATTTGTAAGAGATAAGGTTCCACAACATCCATGATCGTATCGGGATCTTCTCGAATGGAGGCAGCGATCGTTTTTAACCCCACCGGGCCACCTTGATATTTAACGGCGATCGCCTTCAACACCCGCCGATCCATGCTGTCCAACCCTTTCTGGTCGATGTTCAAAAGATCTAAAGCTTTCCTAGAAATCTCTGAGGTGATCACCCCATTTCCCCGAACCTGAGCGTAATCACGCACACGCCGCAGTAAGCGAAGGGCAACCCGGGGCGTGCCCCGCGAACGAAGCGCGATCTCTTCAATCCCTTGATTCTCCGCAGGGATCTCCAGGCTCTCAGCGGCCTGAGATATGATCTCCTTCATCGCTTTTTTAGGGTAATAATCCAGGCGGTATACAGCGCCAAATCGCGCCCGTAAAGGGGCGGTCACCAGAGCCAAGCGCGTGGTGGCACCCACGATCGTAAAGTGGGGCAATTTCAGCCGCACTGACCTGGCAGAAGGCCCTTTGCCGATCACGATATCCAACGCAAAATCTTCCATCGCCGGGTAGAGAACCTCTTCCACCGCGCGCCCCAAGCGGTGGATCTCATCCACAAAAAGGATGTCACCGGCATTCAAGTTGGTCAGGATCGCGGCCAAATCACCCGCCCGTTCCACTGCGGGTCCGGAAGTGACCTTGATTTTCACATCCATTTCATGGGCTAAGATGTGTGCCAGGGTGGTCTTTCCCAGGCCGGGAGGACCATAAAACATGACATGGTCCAGCGCTTCTCCGCGGTGTTTGGCCGCTGAAATCAAGATATCCAGGTTCTCCTTGATCTGATTTTGGCCGATCATGGCAGCAAGACTTTGGGGGCGGAGGGCTTGATCCAGGCTGTCCCCGGGTTTATGATTTGGGCTGATTACACGATCTTCTTTGTTATCTTTCATAGGTTAGATTATACCGAAGGAACAACGGGTTGCGTAGGATGAGGAAAAGTGACTTATCTCCCCGTTTATAATATGAAGATGAAAACAGCTTCCTGTCCATGAGAGATAATCCCTACCAAGCGGAGGAATGACATGACATCCATATTCGAATCCGATCACCCCCTGGTATCCCATAAATTGTCCAGGCTGAGAGATAAAAACACCAAGTCGAAAAAATTTCGTGAGCTCATCCGGGAGATCTCCGCTCTTTTGACCTATGAAGCCACCCTGGATTTAGCTGTAGCCCCCAGGAACATAGAAACCCCATTGGCGGAAACTGTGGGGGCAGATCTCAAAGAGCCCATTGGGCTGATCCCCATCCTGCGTTCCGGTCTGGGCATGGTGGAAGGAGTGTGGGGCTTGATGCCCAGTGCAGAGGTTTGGCATATCGGCCTGTACCGGGATGAAAGAACGCTGCAGCCCATTGAATATTATAATAAACTCCCTCTTGAACCCACTGTCTCTGTGTGCCTTGTCCTGGACCCGATGCTGGCTACCGGGGGTTCAGCTGTGGCCACGGTGGATATCCTTAAGGATTGGGGGGTCCGGAAAATCAAGTTTTTAGGTATCCTGGCAGCGCCGGAAGGGGTGGATGCCATGCAGAAAGCACACCCGGATGTCCCCCTCCATCTGGCGGTGATCGACGATCACTTAAATGAGGATGGTTTTATCATCCCCGGATTGGGGGACGCTGGAGACCGTCAGTTTGGAACCGGTTGAGAGAAGAATCTTTCCGATACCCTGAATCCGTTTCCCGCATCCGGTATGTCAGGGATCCTCCCCTCCGCACAGGCCGATACCTTACCCGGCGATCCGGGTTATCTCGATAAAGGGTTCCGCTTTCAGGCTCGCGCCGCCCACTAAGGCCCCATCGATATCCGGCTGGTCAAAGAAAGCAGCAGCATTGTGCGGCTTGACTGATCCGCCGTACAAAACGCGGATTTCTTCCGCAAGAGATGGAGACAAACCCTGCCCGAGATTAGGGCGAATGACATCCGCAATGACTGCATTTGCCCCTTCCGGGGTCGCTGCCTTGCCGGTGCCGATGGCCCACACAGGCTCATAAGCGATCAGCAGACCTTCTCCCTCAACGGCGTTTATGCCCTCTAATGCCCTTTTTACCTGGCGTGAGACGACCTCTTCAGTACGGCCTGCTTCATTTTCTTCCAGGGTTTCCCCCACACAAAGGATCGGGATCAGACCGTGATCCAAAGCCGCTTTCAAACGCCGGTTGACCATTTCATCCGTATCGCCAAAATAAGCCCTCCTCTCAGAATGGCCAATAATGACATGACTCACCAATTCGGAGAGCATCAAAGGTGATATTTCACCGGTGAACGCCCCTTCCTCCTCCCAATACATATTCTGCGCCCCCAATTGGACGCTCGATCCCGCCAGCAGGTCTGACAACGGGGCCAGACTGGTAAAGGGGGGGCAGAGCACGTTCTCAACCCCTTTGATCTCCTCCAGACCAGGAATGAGATCTTTGACAAGTGACGTGGCCTGGGCCACATTTTTATGCATCTTCCAATTTCCTGCTACACATGGTTTTCGCATGCGTCCTCCCGGACCATAAATCAAGAGTGGATGATCATCCTAAACTGAGTTCACCAAAATACCAAATAAAAACAAAATCCGATTTTCCACAACCATTATACATCAAGAGAGCGCAGCTTTCTGGACGCGGAAACGCGATAAATCCATCTTTCAGGCTGGGAATAAGAGCCTCCAAGTTAACAACAAAATCCATTTCCAGACAGAAATGGATTCAATAAAACAAGATATGGTGTTTTCAGTCCCTGATATCTTCTAATTCTTCTTCAGCCTCTCCCAATCCGTAAGCGCCGGCTTTGAGCACTTTCAGGGAGAGCAGAGCGCATTTCAAGCGCACAGGTCCCAAATCAATCCCCAGCATTTCCAGGATATCTTCTTTCGTGGTTGATTTCACTTCCTCCAAATCTTTGTCCATGATGGACTCCAACAACAGATCCGCTGAAGCTTGAGAGATAGCGCATCCCTTACCACTGAAGACAGCTTCTTTGACCTTGTTCTCGTCATCCAAGCGCACATCGATGCGAATATGGTCGCCGCAGGTTGGGTTATCGTCCTCATAACTGAAATCATACTCTTCAAGCTCCCCCTTATTGCGCGGTGATTTATATCTCTCAATGATCAATTGGCGGTAAAAATCTTCCATGCCCATAACGATTCACCCGGGAAATCTACCCAAAGATATCTTTGACCTGATAGAGCCCTTCCACCAGGCGATCTATATCATCCAGCGTATTATAAAGGTAAAAACTCGCCCTTGCCGTGGCTGATATGCCAAATTTATCATGCAGGGGTTGGGCACAATGATGCCCGGCTCTCACCGCAATCCCGTGATGATCCAGGATTTGGGCCACATCATGGGGATGAATGCCTTCCATGGTAAAGGAAGCCACGCCCCCTTTCTTCTCTACCTCCCGACCAAACACGGTCAAGCCCTCGACTTCATCCAGGCGGTCCAATGCGTATGTGATCAGCTCCTTTTCATGTGCAGCCACATCGTCCATGCCCAATTCGGAAAGGTAATCTACAGCGGCCCCCAGTCCCACAGCCTCCGCGATGGGAGGAGTTCCTGCCTCAAATTTATGAGGCAGATCATTGACCGTAAAGGAGCGTAATTCCACTTTCTTGATCATCTCACCCCCTCCCATAAAGGGCGGCATCTCCTCCAACAAGTCCCGCCGGCCGTAAAGGATGCCTATGCCGCTTGGCCCACACATCTTATGTCCAGAAAAGGCCATAAAATCAGCTTTCAGAGAGCTGACATCCACCGCGAAGTGGGGCACAGATTGGGCTGCATCCACCAGGGTGACCGCGCCCACCCCCTTTGCTTCGCGGATAATTTCCTTGACGGGATTGATGGTTCCCAAGACGTTGGACATATGAGTGATGCCCACTAACTTGGGCTCGTTCTGGAGCAGTTTTTTAAACCCATCCATGTCAAGGGTCCCTTGGGGAGTGACAGGAATGAAGTCCAACTCCAGGTCTCGTTCCGAGGCCAACAACTGCCACGGAATGAGATTGGAATGGTGTTCCATCTCGGAGAGTAAAATGCGGTCTCCGGGTTTAAGGTTTACCCTGCCCCATGTCTGAGCTATGAGGTTAATGGATTCGGTGGTATTTCCGGTGAAGACGATCTGCTCGCTACTGGGAGCGTTAATAAAGGCTGCCACTTTCTCACGGGCTGACTCATACGCGGCTGTGGCTTCTTCCGCCAGGACATGAATCCCGCGGTGAATGTTCGCGTTATGTTTACGATAGAAGGTGTCCAATGTTTCGAGGACAACTTCCGGCTTCTGGCTGGTGGCAGCGGAATCCAAATACACCAGGGGGACACCGGGCCGCACTTCTCGAGAAAGTGCGGGAAAGTCTTCCTCCACGCTTTGCCCATTAAAATAAGCGGGCCGATCTCTTTTCACCTTCCGCTCCAATGCCTCTTGAGTTTGATTCATCAGATTAATTCGACCTATGTTTCTTACGCCGATGTTTGATGGGTCGACGGATATTCGGAGAATCCGCTGGACACCATAAAACGCGATCCGGAACCATCCATCCATCCGTCAGATATACGTTTTTATGAAATTGCACAGCGACTTTTTTGTCACCTTTCTTGACCACCACCCCTTCTAACCAATCACGCACGCGGTCATCATCCCTGTCGTGATCACACAGCACTTCCACCGTATCACCAATTTCAAAATCTTTCTCTCTATTCGGGGGTGTTTGAAAAGGAATATTTGCCAATGTACCCTCCATTACCGATCAGATATCTACTGAAACACATGCACTATATTTTATCATTTGCCATTTTTTGGCAGACTTTCCAATTTTTGACGGATTTCCTTGCTGAGGTTGTCCTTGACTTCTTGAAAAGGAATCCGTTTCATGACATCCTCAAAAAAACCATACACAATCAAGCGTTTCGCTTCCTCCAAAGGGATGCCGCGGGCTTGAAGGTAAAACAACTGATCCGGGTCCACCTTTCCTACCGTGGAGCCGTGAGTGCAGCGCACGTCATCATTCTGGATTTCCAGGCCAGGAATGGAATCAGCCCGGGCGTCATCGCTCAGGATCATATTCCGATTTGCCTGGTAACCATCGATATATTGTGAACCCGGCGAAACGTAGATCATACCCCGCCACACGGAACGACTAGACCCCGTGAGCACCCCTTTATACAGCAGATCGCTGTAGGTGTGAGGAGCGAGATGATTCTGCTGGGTGTTGAAGGTTTGATGCTGCTCCCCGTGCCCGAAATATAATCCCGAAATCTGCCCTTCCGCGCCCTCACCGACAAGGTCATAGGTTGAAAAGTGCTTGGATAAATGTGAACCCAAGGAAGCCATGACCCAGTTTATTTTTCCATCCCGGTCCACCTGGGCTTTTTTATGGGCGAAACTCCACATGTGCGTCCCAAAGGTTTGGAATTCCACAAATTCCAGGTTCGCTCCCGGGCCGACATATATCTCCCAATTCTCTCCCGCCAGGGCCTGTTCCGTGATGTCTTGAGGGGAAGTGGATTCGTGCAGATATTTTAACGACGCGCCCTCATCCAGGTAGATCACCAGGTGAGATAGATGAGCTACACTTGCTCCCGGGGCCCATGTCAGACCGTATATGGGTTTCTCGATCCGGACCCCTTTGGGGACATACAGGAAGATCCCCTGTTCGGCAAAAGCGCCCGTAAGGGCCGCAAATTTGCCGTCCTCCGGGGTGATGATCCTGCCCAAGACCTGATCAACAAGTTCTGGATGCTCCTCCGCGGCTGATTTGAGATCCGTGAAAATCACACCCTGCTCGACCCATTCAGGCGATAAGGTGAGATTGACTTCCTGGGGAGTGAGAGTGGCTTGTCCACCTCGAGACCCGGCATCGGAGACACCGAAATAATCAGCCATGATCGTTTCTCGTTCACTTTGCCCCGCCTGACCATTGGGCAGCTGGAAACGATCCAGCTGCAAAGACCGGAGGGACGTTCTGCGCCAGGCCTCATCATCCGTGGACGACGGATAGGGTAAGTTTTGATAAACATCCCAGCATTTATTTTTATACTCTTTCCAGATGGAGGAAGATTCACCGTTGATAGGGAGATCTTCATCTGTGAGTTTAATTTCCTTTACGCGCTGCTTTCGAGCCATTTTATTCCCTTTCTCAGCCGATGGATCCTTCCATCTGCAGCTGGATCAGACGGTTCATCTCAATTGCGTACTCCATGGGCAACTCTTTTACCAACGGTTCAATGAAACCCGAGACGACCATGCTCATGGCTTCTTCCTCATCAAGCCCCCGGCTCATCAGATAAAATAACTGCTCAGATTCCACTTTGGAGACGGAAGCCTCGTGGCCGATGCTCACATCCTGCTCATCAATTTCAATATAAGGATACGTATCCGTGCGCGAATACTCATCCAAGAGCAAAGCATCACATTCCACATTGGATCGGACGTTATTGTTACCCTTGTTGACCTTCATCAAGCCGCGGTAGGAAGCCTGGCCCCCGTCCTTGCTGATCGATTTTGAGATGATTTTGCTGGACGTGTTAGGAGCGAGGTGCATCACTTTTCCGCCCGTATCATGGATCTGACCTTCCCCCGCAAAAGCGATGGACAAAACCTCACCATGGGCCCCTTCCCCCATCAACATACAGGAGGGGTATTTCATGGTCACCTTGGATCCCATGTTGGCATCCACCCATTCCATGGTCGCGTTCTCTCCCACCCGGGCTCGTTGGGTCACTAAATTATAGACATTATTGGACCAATTCTGGATGGTCGTATAGCGGACCCGGGCGTCTTTTTTGACCACGATCTCAATCACACCGCTGTGGAATGAGTCAGTTGTGTACTGGGGCGCTGTACATCCCTCCACGTAATGGACCTTGGATCCTTCATCCGCGATGATCAAAGAACGTTCAAACTGCCCTATGTTGGCTGCGTTGAGCCGGAAATAGGCCTGCAAAGGGAGTTCAACCTCCACCCCCGGCGGGATGTAGACGAAAGAACCGCCCGACCACACTGCGCTGTTCAGGGCCGCAAATTTGTTGTCCGTATGAGGGATCACCGTGCCAAAATATTCCCTGAAGAGATCTGGATGCTCCCGCAGCCCATTTTCGATGCTCTTAAATATGACCCCTTTCTTTTCCAACTTCTCATGAATGCTGTGGTACACCATTTCCGATTCGTATTGGGCCCCGACGCCGGAAAGAAATTTCTGCTCCGCCTCCGGGATCCCTAAACGATTAAATGTCTCCTTGATCGTATCTGGAACCTCATCCCAGGATCGCCCCTCTTTATCCGTAGGTTTGACGTAATAAAAGATATCATTCAAATCCAGATCAGAAAGGTCCGGCCCCCAGTTTGGCATGGGCCGCTGCTCGAAATGACGCAAGGCCCGGAGCCGGTACTTAAGCATCCATTCCGGTTCCCCCTTCATAAAAGAGATCTCTCGAACTACCTTTTCATCCAAGCCTTTGCGGCTTTTAAATACATGTGTTTCCGGATCGCGAAATCCGTACTTATAATCTCCAATTCCTTCAAGAAGCTTTTCGTCCGTTGTCATCAATCCTCCACCAGTAAAGCTAATCGAAAGCCTGCATTATCCGGCATTCTTCTCCCGAACCCATGCATACCCTTCTTCCTCCAATCGTTTAGCCAATTCCGGACCGCCAGATTCTACAATTCGACCATCCAACATCACGTGCACAAAATCCGGTTTGATGTAATTCAAAACCCGCTGATAGTGCGTGATCATCAAAGTGCCTTGCTGGTCTGAGCGGAGCTTATTCACGCCGTCCGCCACCGTTTGCAGGGCGTCAATATCCAACCCGGAATCCGTCTCATCCAGGATCGCAAAAGTAGGATCCAGAGCTGCCATCTGCAAAATCTCAACCCTCTTTTTCTCCCCACCGGAGAAACCCTCGTTTAAGTATCGTCCCGCAAAGGAAGTTTCCAACTCCAACAATTCCATCTTTTCACGGAGCATCTTCCGGAAGGCAGGGATGGAAATTCCCTCATCCTCCGGATTATTGGCTTTTCTTTTCGCATTGACCGCAGTCCGTAAAAAGTTTGCCACGGAAACCCCGGGCACCGCTACTGGATACTGAAAGGCCAGGAACAACCCTTTATGCGCCCTTTCATCCGGATCCAAATCTAAGATGTTTTCTCCGTCCAAAAGGACTTCCCCTTTTTCCACTTCAAATTTTGGGTGCCCCATCAAAGCATACGCCAGGGTGGATTTTCCTGTCCCATTGGGGCCCATGATCGCGTGCACCTCGCCCGTTTTTATGGTCAGGTTTACCCCTTTTAAGATCTCCGTGTCTTCCACCCCAACATGCAGGTCATTAATGATCAATTCCGTCATCAATACGTTACTCCAATATCCTTTTCAGGATCCACGAAAGTCCCTTCTCTACTGCGTGAGATTGTAGCACATAAGGCACCTTAAGTCAATATTTAGGATAATTATCATATAAATTATTGACGTTTCGGGGTTTCAATGATATACTGCAACCAAATCAGGCTTCATTAAGTTGATAAATCATAGAAAAATGAGCAATAACACCCGCGAACGCGTCTTAAAAAATTTACTTTTAAACCAGCGCTGTACCGTGAATGAACTTGCCGAGGCAGTGGACATCAACCCCATCTCAGTCCGGCATCATGTCAACAAACTGGAAGCGGAAGGGTTGATCACCTCAGAAGAAGAGCGGCATGGGGTCGGCAGGCCTCGGCTGGTTTACAGTCTCACCAAAAGAGGGATGGAGCGATTTCCCAAACGGTATCTGACGCTGACCTTACGCATCCTGGACCAACTTGAAGACACCCTATCCAAAAAAGCAGTCAGCGAGCTCTTCCAGGACATAGCGGAGGATATGGCGGAAGAAATGACCCAGGATATTGAAATAGAACAGTTAACCATGAAAGAGCGGTTGAACCTTCTTCAGGAGGTGATGACATCCAAGGGTTACACTGTGACATTATCAGAACAAGATGACACCTATCATGTCATTGAGGCCAGCTGCCCGTACCACCATGTAGGCGAATCTCATCCGGAAATCTGTGCTGTTGATCAAGAACTCATCTCTCGCTTCGTTGCCGTTCCTCCAAAAAGAATCACCTGTATATTGGATGGGGACACCCAATGCACGTATGTCATCCCTAAAACAGCCGAAGAGATGTGAGTAAAAGGATCCCCCGATTATGAGCGATTTGAAATGGAAGATTGAAGAAACTCACCCCGAAAAAGCGGAAAAACTTGAAGCGGATCTCCGCGAAGTCATCGATCCCGAGTTAGGGATGAACATTATCCAACTGGGATTGGTCAGGAATGTCATCCTTCAAGATGAAAAGGCCAAAGTGACCATGATCATGACTACCCCCTTCTGCCCTTACGCACCTCAAATCATGGAATCCTGCCGCGCCAAAGCAGAAGAATCACTGGATTATCCAACAGAAATCGAGCTGGGGGATGAAGTATGGAACCGGTCGTTTATGGAAAATGATCAGGAAGACTGGGGGTTATACTAAACAAGTCGAAAACAATCCCACAGCGAAAATACAGCAAAGAATACCCACCGTCTTCGAAGAATTTCCTGAGTTTTTTACTTTCAACAGCTCTGATTCGGTCCCCTTTTCAAAACGCCTGTTCTATGCTACACTACCAGACGGTCATTTAAATATTAGCTTTCCGTTCTCGGCCCCTGACCAGGATTCCCGAGAGCAAACCCGTGGAAAGGAGAGATATGCGCGAATACGAACTTGTCGTTATCACCACCCCAGAATTCGATGAAGAGGCAACAATGGAAATCATCGATAAAATCAAAGGGTGGATCTCAGAAGCAGGGGGAACAATAGAAAACCTCGAACATTGGGGACGCCGCAAATTCGCTTATGAAATCAAGAACCAGAAAGAGGGGCAATATTTTATATTTAACCTTGAGCTGCCCCCCACTTTCATCGCCACCCTAGAGCGAAATATGCGCTTACAGGAACCTATCCTCAGATACTTGATCACACGCCAAGAGGATTAAAAGATCCCTGGTCGCACAGAGGACACCCTCCCATAAGGAAAGGAAAAAGGAGAACCACCTGGGGATGGAACTGACACAGGTAAGGTCCCAACCTTTACAAACAGGAGCCGATGTATGAGCCGCAGTCTAAACAAGGTGATGATCATTGGTAATTTGGGTCGTGAACCAGAAATGCGATATACCCCGTCGGGAAAACCCTTGACGAAGTTCCGGGTGGCCACAAATAGACGATGGACCACGCCTGATGGCGAAGAACAAACAGAGACAGAATGGTTCAATGTCGTTACCTGGGGCAAACTCGCCGAGATTTGCAATCAGTACCTGACCAAAGGTGAGAGGGTATATATCGAAGGCCGGCTGCACACGCGGCACTGGACGGACGAGGATGGAAACCATCAATCCGCAACAGAGGTCGTGGCTCAAGAGATGATTATGTTGGGCAGCCCGTCCCAGACAGATGATCAAAAGACAGAAAACATCCGCGAAGAAGACGAGTTTCCATTTTAGGCAACAGCAGATCAGTAGGAGTGTATTATGGCAAACAGAAGTTTCCACGACCGCAGACAATGTAGATTCTGCGCTGACCCAGATTTGAAAATTGATTATAAAGACATTAACTCTCTGACCCGATTCACGACGGATCACGGCAAAATCCGATCTCGTCGGCAAACCGGAACATGCGCAAAACACCAGCGCAGGCTGGCGAAAGCGATCAAACGTGCTCGACATTTAGCACTCCTCCCCTTTTCCGGGGAATCCTTACGCTAATCCAGTATCGCAGAGCGGGATCTGGGGAAACATTTGATCGCTCCCCATCAGAGTCCCAGCAGTAGAAAGAGGCGAAACCCAATTATGCCAAAACCAAGAAATAAAAAATTTATCGCAATTAAGGAAAAAGAAAAACGCCAGAAGCGCATCATCATCATCGGGACGGCAGTCGTCCTGGCAGCTGTCCTGGGATTGGTCCTTTATGGTGTGTTCGACTTAAGGGTATTGCAACCTAAAAAGACGATCGTAGAATTAGGATCCAGAACAGTCAACGTGACCGAGTTTAAACAAAGGGTCCGTTATCAACGGTTCCAATTGTCAAGGCAAGCTATGCAGCTGGTCCAAATCCAGCAAAGCATGGGCGGTGACGCACAAACCTCAGCGTATTTCCAACAGCAATTAATGCAAATTGCCCAACAGTTGAACCAACCCAACACGATCGGTCAACAAGTCATCCAGACCTTGACGGACGAATTGATCATCATGGAAGAAGCTGACAAAATGGGGATCGAGATCAGTGAGGAAACCTTTGAAAGAGAATTGAAGGGTTTATTCGGATATTTTCCCCAGGGGACACCTACCCCCCAAGCGACCTTTGCGCCGCAGCCGACCTCCACGTTGACATCACAGCAGCTGACCCTCGTACCCGACACGCCCACAGCCACAACGGAAGCCCAGGAAACTGAGGGAGAAGAGGAAAGCACAGCCCCTACCCCCACAGCGACCCTTGACCAGGAATCAGAAGGGGAAAACGATCCGACAGCAACCCCGATGATCCAACCCACGGAAATCACTGCAGAAGTTTATCAAGAAAACTACCAGGAATGGATTGATTCCCTAAATGATGAGGCTGGGATCAAGGAAGAAACCTTTCGCGAATTGGTGAGGGGATTCCTCATCCAGCAGGAAGTGCGCGAAAAAGTGACCACAGATCTCAAGCGCACTCAAGACCAGGTCTGGGCTCGGCATATCCTCGTCGAAGATGAAGAAACCGCCCAAGAGGTACTCTCCAAACTTGAAGAAGGGGAAACCTTCGCTGATCTCGCCTCTGAGTATTCAGTCGATACCTCAAACAAAGATCGGGGAGGGAACTTGGGTTGGTTCGGGAGAGGAACCATGGTGCCAGCCTTCGAAGAGATCGCCTTCGCGCTCGACACCGGCGAGGTCAGTGATCCCATTCAGACCCAGTTTGGCTGGCATATCATCCAGGTGATTGGCCATGAAGAACGCTCGATATCTCAAGAAAGGTTCCAACAATTGAAAGATCAAGCGTTCAGGGACTGGTTGGCGGAAAAAAGGCAGGAATATGAAGCAGAGGTTGCGGATGATTGGCAAAAATACGTTCCCAGCGAACCAGATCTTCCGCCCCAATTACAACAGATCATTAACCTTTCCCAACAACAACCCCAACAAAATCCACCCCCAGCTACAACCAGCCCATAACCCTTGATTTCCATCATCAAAAAACTCCCGGAAAGGTTTTTTCCGGGAGTTTTTCGTTTAAAGAGAAGAGATCTCAAGTCGATATATTTAAGGCCCGGCGCTGGACAGAAATAAGCTCTTCAATGCCCTGGTTTGCAAGTTCGAGCAACGAATCCAGCGTCCGCTGCGAAAAAGGGTTCCCCTCCGCGGTTCCCTGGATCTCGATATATCTCTGATTCGCGTTCATGACGACATTGAGATCCACATCCGCTTTTGAATCCTCTTCATAACACAGGTCAAGCACAGGTTCATCACGGATCACGCCCACACTGACAGCCGCCACGGGAGGGGCAAATACATCCGGGGTCAAGCTCCCCTCCCGGATTAACCTTTGGAGTGCCAAAGCCAGGGCCACATATCCCCCTGTGATGGAAGCGGTGCGCGTCCCACCATCCGCCTGGAGGACATCGCAATCCACGATGCAGGTCCGGGGACCTAACTTCTTGAGGTCAACTGCCGCTCTTAAACTTCGGCCGATCAACCTCCGTATCTCCTGGGTGCGCCCTCCCAGGCCATCGGTTTCTCGAGATCTGCGGGTATGGGTAGAACGGGGAAGCATGGCATATTCAGCGGTGACCCATCCCCCGCTCACCTCATTCCGTTCCATCCAACCGGGAACATCCTCCTCTATGCTTACATTGCAGAGGACCTTCGTTTTCCCAGTAGAGATTAACACGGACCCTTCCGGATACTCGATGAAGTCCGTGGTGAATGAAATCGGTCGGAGTTGGTCCCGGCGGCGGCCGTCCTGACGTTTCATGTTTTTACCCTCCCTGTTCTGATAGCTTGCTTCGTCTCCCCAGTCATGGTGTGATAAATATCATGGTAGGTTAGTGCTGTAAGATCTGGCTCAAGAACTCCTGTGTCCTTTCGGTCCCCGGGTTATTGAATAATTCTTCAGGCGTGGTCAACTCCACCAACCGACCAAAATCCAAAAAAGCGATCCGATCCGCGGCTGCCCTTACGAATCCCATTTCATGGGAAACCACAACCATCGTCATCCCCTCCTCCGCCAAATCCAGCATGACATCCAATACCCCCTTGATCATCTCGGGGTCGAGCGCTGATGTCGGTTCGTCAAAAAGCATGATCTTTGGATCCATAGCCAGGGCCCGGGCGATAGCCACCCGCTGTTTTTGCCCTCCCGAGAGTTGGGAAGGATAAGAATCCCATTTTTCCCCGATGCCTACTTTCTTCAACTGCTGATGGGCAATTTCTTCCGCTTCCTTTGGCTTGCGATTTCGAACCACCCTCTGAGCAAGGGTGATATTTTCCAGAGCTGTGAGATGAGGGAAAAGGTTGAACAACTGGAATACAATCCCTATCTCTGCCCTGACTTGGTTGATGTTCTTTGGGTTAGCAACCGACACGCCGTCAACGATGATATCGCCTTTATCTATCACTTCCAAACGGTTGATACAGCGCAGCAAGGTCGACTTCCCACCCCCCGACGGCCCGATGATGACCAGCACTTCTCCCACCTGGACATCGAAACTCACATCATATACCGCTTCGACACGGCCAAAACTTTTATATGCGTTTTTGATCCGGATAATCGGTTCTTCAGTCAATGGAAGATCTCCTTTCAATCACACGCACCAGGAAAGACAGGACCAGGGTCATGATCAAATATAGAATAGCCACAGAGTTATAACCTTCAAATGCCCTGAACGTCCGGGAGATCCACAATCTCCCGCGCTGCAGCAATTCCGGCAGGGCGATCACAGAAATTAAAGAAGAATCCTTCAGCAAGGCAATGAAATTGTTCCCCAAAGGCGGAAGAATGACCCTGATCGCCTGGGGCAGGATCACATAGCGCATGGCCTGAAAATAATTCATCCCCAGGGATCGGGCGGCTTCCATTTGCCCTTTCGGGATCGATTCAATCCCACCGCGGAAGATCTCCGCCAGGTATGCGCCATAACCAATGGATAAGCCAATGATCGCCGCGGGAATACCCCGCAGGTCGACCTCCCCGATGATCCAACCTCCGCTGGCATCACGCAGGGCTGGGGTTACAGCGAATCCCATATAGAGCACGATCACCAGCATGGGAAGACCGCGCATGACCTCGACATATAAAGTCGACAGAGTATACGGCACAGCAGGTAAAAGGGCCATCAGACCTTCAACGACCACGAAAATCAGCCCCAGTTTCCAAAGGTCTTGCGGAAGAGCGGAAAAGATCCAGGCCAGAATTAAAACGGCTGCGCCGAACAACAGCCGCCAAAAGATATGTTCCCGAAGATCCGGCGAACGATCTGCAACGCGCATCAAACCGAACAACAACCCCAGAATCAGCGCGCTGAAAAAAGAGATCACGGTGACTCGGATGGTAAGGAATAAACCGTCCGATTTCCATAAATTTAATAATAATCGCAAAGGGCGTTTGGAAAAATCATTGAACAAGACCGCTTCCTCACCCACCGCACTGGACCCCGCGAATACCGGTCGGGATGTGTCCACCTCCAGATATTCTGGATTGGGCTGCGTAATAGGTTCGGCTTCTATCTCATCAGATGCCTGGGATGCGATCCGAATGTTGTAAGGGCCCTTTCGGCCCACAACCTGCTCCTCTTCATCCCAGAATTCCACATAAAATGTATATTTCCCGGGTTCCAGGTCGCTCATTGGCCTCAGAGACCAATCACCGTTCTCAGATAAGGCTTCATCCCCTAAAGCTTTTTTATGCCAGGGCATATCCAGGATAAATGTCAAGGCGTCGATGTATTTTGCATTTGTCAGCATAGAATAACTGACGAAAAAACCAACGATCAGCACAATCACTGCCCACCAGGGAACGTCTCCCCAGGGAATGACCCTTACCGGTTGGCTTAATGGATCTTGAGAACCCCGGGATGCCATATCATCGGATTCAGAATCAGATGTAGTATTCCTCATAAACGCTTCCTTTCTTTGGCGAAAAACAACCCTTTATTAAGATTTCGATCCAGCCGACAAATCATCCTTTCCAGATGCTGAAGAAAGATCTCGTCTTTGATGCAGGATGTGCACCGGGCGGAAGTTCCACCCGGCACACATAGGTCAAGTCAAGTATAACCTACTCATTCCCAAAGTACTTGTCGTAAATCTCATCATACTCGCCGCTGGCTTTGACAGCCGCCAGCCCTTCGTTGATGGCTTTCAGCAGGTCATCCCGCTCTTTGTTGACCGCGATGCCGTACTGTTCATCCGTGTACACACCCGGAAGCACCCGGAGGTCCATCTCGGGATTGGAATTGACGATATCGATCGCCGTCGTGCTGTCAGCCACGGCCGCGTCCACATCCCCGTTGGCCAGAGCCTGGAAGGCAAGGGTGTTCTCATCGAAGCGGACGACCTCTGCATCTGTCTCGTCCGTGAGCCAGATGTCCCCTGTGGTGCCCAGCTGCACGCCGACCCGCACGCCTGCAAGGTCATCAGGCCCTTCGATCTCTGCCTCATCCGCGCGCACCGCGATCACCTGACCGGCGTCAAAGT
>JAGXKM010000003.1:53790-64809 GCA_018335275.1 Anaerolineales bacterium
TCGTCCGTGAGCCAGATGTCCCCTGTGGTGCCCAGCTGCACGCCGACCCGCACGCCTGCAAGGTCATCAGGCCCTTCGATCTCTGCCTCATCCGCGCGCACCGCGATCACCTGACCGGCGTCAAAGTACGGGTCGCTGAAATTCACCTTTTCTGCCCGCTCCTCGGTGATCGTCGCTGCCGAGATCACAGCGTCGAACTCTCCAGAGGCCAGGGCCACAAAGATGCCATCCCAACGGGTGTTGACCAGTTCATAGTCAAAACCTGCTTCTTCAGCGATAGCGTCGATCAGATCCGCATCAAAACCCGTGATGTTCCCTTCCTCATTCACGTATTCAAAAGGTGGGTATTCAGCGTTCATGCCGATGGTCACCGTGCCCAGATCATCCACCTCTTCTTTGCTCTCAGTCCCAAAGTACTTGTCGTAAATCTCATCATACTCGCCGCTGGCTTTGACAGCCGCCAGCCCTTCGTTGATGGCTTCCAGCAGGTCATCCCGCTCTTTGTTGACCGCGATGCCGTATTGTTCATCCGTGTACACACCCGAAAGCACCTGGAGGTCCATCTCGGGATTGGAATTGACGATATCAATCGCCGTCGTGCTGTCAGCCACGGCCGCGTCCACATCCCCGTTGGCCAGAGCCTGGAAGGCAAGGGTGTTCTCATCGAAGCGGACGACCTCTGCCTCTGTTTCGTCCGTGAGCCAGATGTCCCCTGTGGTGCCCAGCTGCACGCCGACCCGCACGCCTGCAAGGTCATCAGGCCCTTCGATCTCTGCCTCATCCGCGCGCACCGCGATCACCTGACCGGCGTCAAAGTACGGGTCGCTGAAATTCACCTTTTCTGCCCGCTCCTCGGTGATCGTCGCTGCCGAGATCACAGCGTCGAACTCTCCAGAGGCCAGGGCCACAAAGATGCCATCCCAACGGGTGTTGACCAGTTCATAGTCAAAACCTGCTTCTTCAGCGATAGCGTCGATCAGATCCGCATCAAAACCCGTGATGTTCCCTTCCTCATTCACGTATTCAAAAGGTGGGTATTCAGCGTTCATGCCGATGGTCACCGTGCCCAAATCATCCATTTCTTCTTCAGCGGCGGTTGGTTCTGGTGGTGATGTCGGTTCTGGGACAGGTGTCGTGCCCTGACAGGCTGTGACCGCCATCAATGCAGCAAGTAAAATAAAAATTGTCAAATAGGTCCGTTTTCTCATTCTCTTCCTCCTTTGGAAGAATCATAACGATTGAAACACCGAATCTAACGAGTATTCACTTTCATCTCGTTTTACATCTTCATCCCTCCTTCCTATTTTCGACACCCATACCGGGCGTCCTCCTCGGTAACCAATAATCTGCGTATTAAAACAAAAATCCCCGGTTTGACCGGGGTTGTTTTGCAAAAAATGTGAGGTGGATTCAGGTTACATGCAAGAACCGCCTCCGGTCAAGTGGAGGATGTGAATGGGCTTTGCATGACGCTGCTGAATTCCAACCATAGTAGGCGTATCTTAACATCATTAAAAATAATCGTCAAGGTGTCCAGTCCGCTACTTCCTGAATGTCAGACCCAATTTTGGCAAGGAAATTGGCTCTGACCCCTGAAAAGCAAAAAAACCTGCCTTTCAACAATCTCAACGGTTCCTCAATGATGTGATCCATAATCCAGGTAGCGATCTCCCAAATCAGCTTCTTCAGAGCCGAGGAAAAAGTTCACGGAAGATCACGGTAACCGGCTGCAAAAACCTCTAATCTGATCAGGAGGAACACGGAAACCCTTAATCCGGCACATCCTGGAAGGGATTGGGCATACCCGGATCCACCCCCAATGTGTCCGCCATCTGCTCCCGGCTCCGGTCCACCCTGAATTCCACCCAAACGGGAAAATGATCTGAAACGCGGTATGACATTTGGCGGAGTGTGATTTCTTTGTAGACCGCCCCGGCAAAATCAAGCACCCCTGCCCTGCCTTCCGTCAGCAGATCCAAATTTCCCATGAACCAGGCAATTTGATCATAGAACTTGGGTTCCGTGGCGTAGGTAGTTTTCAAGTTCATCAGCTGTGAGGGGACAACCAACCCCGTTTTGCGAAAAGCCTGGAACAACGGGTTGTCCCCCCGTTTGTCGATATTGAAATCACCCAAGACGATCAGGTTCCGCTCCTCCCCTCCGGTTTTCGTCCGATCCCGGATTTCTACCGCGATGTATTCCGCGAGGGCGCTGATTTCCACCAGGCGATCGGCAGGCAAATCACCATACTTAATATGGGCTGTAAGCAGGGCAAAACTCTCCCCTGCTGAACGAAAGCCAACGATGTACGGCGTGCGGTCAAATTGATCGAGAGGCTCCCCGTTAGGCGTGGCCGGCAGGACGATCTCGCCTGCCAATCCCGAAGGTTGAACGCGCCTCTTATCATAAATAAATCCCAGCCGTTCTTGATTCCCCTCAGCGCCAGCGGAAACGTCACTGAGAATGAGACCCCAATTTTCTGTGCCCAGGAACAGCTCCAATAATTTGCGCACAGCGGTCGTGTCCCGCTTCACTTCCTGCACGGCGACAATATCAAATTGTTCCACAATTTCCGCGATGTATGCCATAGCTCTCAGATTCCGCTTGGGACTGTGAGGGTTTTCCTCCCATCCCTCATAAAGCCTTCCAAAGGCACGAATATTCCAGGAGCCAATAATCAGGTTCTCGTCAACCCGCTTCCGGGGCAAATTAGACCCACGTATTCGCCGGCGAATGCGAATGATGTCCTCCACAACTGGGGATGGATAATCGCTGTGCTCAATCATCTCCCACCTCCGAATATACAGGGGATTAAATGTCAGGGTTTTTTCTTTTAACGCTGCTGCATGTTCAAGAGCCTGCTGTTTAAATTATAGCCTTCTTTTCTGTATTTTGCCTTTTTATTCATTTTTGCAGCTCTTAAAAAAATTACCCCACAGGTACACTGCGGGGTAACAAACTTCTTATCTAATAACTGGGAACAGGAACCCTAGTAATTAGAGGTCATCTTTCGGATTCCAAACTTCCCAGACCTTACCCACCAGATCCGGGCCGGGTTTGAGCGTTTTCTTACCCTCTTCCCAGCCAGCCGGCATGGCCTCTGCGCCCTTTGTAGCTCGCACATGCTGGAAAGCCTTAATCTGGCGAATCGCCTCGTCAATCTTTCGCCCCACCGGAGGGGTCATGATCTCCACAGCTTGAATCACGCCATCCGGGTCAATCAAGAACCGGCCCCGCATCTCCACGCCAGCTTCTTCATCATACACTCCGTATACTTTGCCCACATTCCCGGAACCATCAGAAGCCATCGGGAAAGGAATGTCTTTTCCAACCATTTTCGACAATTCCTGATCGTTCCACACTTTGTGCACAAATTGGCTGTCCACACTGACAGAAATCACGTTTACCCCCAGTTCCTGCAGTTGATCAAATCTATCAGCGACCGCTGATACTTCGGTCGCTCAAACGAATGTGAAATCTCCCGGATAAAAACAGAGCAGCAACCATTCCCCTAAATAATCCTCTAATTGAACTTCGGTAAATTCACCCTGATAAAATGCGGGAGCTTTGAAATCCGGCGCCTTACGACCGACTTTTGCTTGATCCATTTTCGCCTCCTTTTCTTCCCCTGTACTCCGGTCCTCCTGAATTGGTTTTTCTCCTACAGAGGCTCCTGTAGGCCGCGCACAACTTACGCTTTCACCCATATCAACCTCCAATCTGCATTTCGTTGCCTGGAAATATTATAATCCATTTTCACCCAGTTTCATCTGTTAAACCAAACTCAAAGATTCAGACCATTATTCAGGAGGGGACGGGTTGCCAGCATAGAAAAAAAGAGGATGATTCAGGCGATGATCTCTTCCACCTCATCCAATTTCAGGCTTAAAACCTGGCTGGTTGAGTCCTCAGCCATCGTGATCCCGTAAAGCACATCCGCCACCTGAACCGTGTTCCGGTTGTGGGTGATGATGATGAATTGTGTTTCTGAACTCAATTCACGCAAGAATTCCCGGTACCGGGCCACATTTGACTCATCCAGCATAGCATCCACCTCATCCAAGACACAGAAAGGAGTTGGGGATACCCGTATCAAGGAGAAGATTAAAGCCGCTGCTGTGAGACTTCGCTCTCCCCCCGAAAGCAGGGATAATCCCTGCTTTCGCCTGCCCGGCAAGCGAGCTTCAATTTCCACACCCGATCGGGTTAAATCCTCAGGTTCTGTCAGGATTAAACGGCCCTCTCCACCATCAAATAGGCTGACAAATATTTTCCGGAATTCTTTTGCAACGGCATCAAACGTCTTCCGGAATTCACGCTCCATGAGAACTTCCAACTCCGCGATCACCTCTTTGAGATCCGCTTCCGCTTTCCGCAGATCAGATAACTGCTCCGTCATGAATTGGTGTCTTTCTTTGACCTCGCGGTATTCAGCTTGCGCTTCCGGGTTAATTGAACCCAGTCTTTTCATTTGTCTTCGCAAAGATTTGATGTTCTTTTCTAAATCCACAGGGATTTCGTCCACCCGAGGCAGTTTCTCTACATATCCCTTCAACGGCAGAGGTGTGGGGCCGGAAACGTCTTCATTGTAATCATATTCCACAAGGCCAATGTCCTCCCTGATCCTGTCCTGCATCCTCTCTAAATTTTCCTTTTCCCTGGCCAATGCGACCTCCGCTTGAGCGTAGGACCGTTCAGCTTGATTCAACTTCTTCCGGGCTTGGGCCTCTGCGTGATGAAGTTGGGTTTGCCTCTTTTCCTTTTCCTGCAGTTCTTCCTCTGTGTCTTCAATTAATTTCCGGATCTCCTGGATCCGGGACTCAATTTCCTTTTCTTTTTCCTGCCATTCCTGCTTTTTTTGGCGGAGAGTCACAACTTCTTCAGATATTTCGCCCTTCCGTTCCAGTATTTGAGCCTCACGTTGATCGACCCGTCTCCAACTTTCCTCCCGTTCAACCAGGCGATCCCGGGCATCGGCAAGCGCTTTCTCGGTCACAGCCACCTCCGTCCTCCACTCCGAGATCTTCTCCCGCAAATCCACCAGACTCGACTCATCCAGACGGGATTGTTTTGCTTGAATTTCTGCCTCGAGGGCCTCGACCTTGCCCTTCCTCTGGCCCTCCTCCTCAGTGATGGCTGCCATTTCCTCTTCCCCCGCCTGAATCTCCGCCTGGAGATCTTCCTGATGAGAAGAATGCCATTCAAACCGCTGCCTTTCCTGCTTATATGCCAGAGAGGCTTGTTGAACGTCCTCTTTCACCCGCTCTTCCTGGATATGTGTTTGATCAAGATCTTCTTCTAGGGATCGAAACTTCACTCTTCCTGCTGATAATTTCTCTTTGACATCCTCCATTTTTTGGATAAGCTTCGTCTTTTCGACCTGCAAGGATTGAATTCTTTCCTGCCAGGATCGATATCGACGGGAGCGGCTCAATGTACTGGGCCGCCCATCCTGCCCGGCAAAAACCTGACCGCTTGCGTAATAGACTTCACCTTTCAAAGTCACAACCCTTGTCCCCTGGGGTTGATTCCTCAACGCGCGCTGTACACTCCCCTTATCCTCCACGAGGATGACCTGGCCCAATAAGAGATCAATCGCAGGTTGGAGTCCGGGATCCCCTTTCACCAGGTTGGCGGCCACATCAATCACCCCTCCCCTGTCCGCATCAACCCGGAGAGGATCAGGAGGACTTAAAGAATCCAGAGGCAGCAATGCTCCCCGCGTGGTTTCTTTCAGCAAGATGTCAAGCGCTTCATGGGTCGCCTTTCCCCCCTCCAAGACCACGGCATCCAGATACTCTCCCAAGGCCGCAGCGATCGGTATCTCATATTTCTCTTCGACTTCCAGGTTGTTACTTAATGCGCCCCATATACCAGAGAGCCTTCCTTTTTTTGACCGCTGGAGCAGGATGCGCGTCCCTTCAGCATATCCGGCAAATTTATTCTCCGCTTCTTCCAAGACTTCCAACTCGGCCCGGGTTCGACCTATTTTCGTTTCCAATGCGTTGAGTTTTTCGTTGAGCTGGGTTAGATAGGTCTCTCCTGACTCAAGCTGTTGACGGCGCTCCTCCTGTTTCTCTTCCAGCTTTTGGCGAGAGAGAACAACCCGTTCCCGGTCCTCTTCAGCGCTTTGAAGTCTGTCTTTCGCGGCCTTCAAAGAACGTTTCACCTTTTGAATTTCTTCTCCCAGCTCCGCCAACTGATCCCGCTTACGTTGATTCTGCTCCCTCCGCTCCTTTTCACGAGCGTGCAGGCTTGACAGGCGTTCTTTTTCTTCCGCCAGCGCTCGACGGGTTTGATCGAGGTCATCAAGGAGAAGTTCCCTACGACTCTCCTCAGCTTTCAATTCTTCTCGCGCCCCTTCCAGCTTGGTTTCTGCCTCCTGAAAAACATCCTCCAGTTCATTTACCTCTTCTTTTACGCTCTCAAGTCGTTTTTTCCTGTCCTTTTTTTGTTCCTCGACACGAGCCAAATCCGTGACAAGATCATTCTTTTGCTTTTCCAGGGTCCGGATCCTTTCTATCGTCACCGCAAGCTCCCGACTCACTTCCTCACGAGAGGCATGCCTCCCTGAAAGTTCTCTATGCCATTCATTTAGCTGCCCTCGAAGCCCCTGCAATTCTGACTGATATTGTGTTAATTCCTGATCCAGGTCTGCTTGTTTCTTTCGAGCGGCTTCAAGTTCGTTTTGTTGGGTATCTTCTCGCTCGTGGGCCTCTCTCAATGCTTGCTGCACTTCATACCAGTGATAACCGTACCATTCCCTCATCAAAGCCTTCAGATCCGCCCTGACCTGGTCAAATTTTTCAGCTCTTTTTGCCTGCCTTTCTAAACTCCGCAAACGGGGTTTAAGCTCGGATAAGATATCCTCCACCCGATCCAAATTGCGATGAGTTTTTTCCAATCGTCTCTCCGCATCCTCCCTCCGGGAGCGGTACAAACCGATGCCCGCAGCTTCCTCAAACAGAGTCCGGCGCTCGCTTGCATTCAAAGCCAGCGCGGTGTCGACAAGTCCCTGACCGATGATCGTATAGGTTCGTCCCGCCAATCCTGATTGTCCTAACAACTCATTGACATCCCGCAGTAAGACCTGCTGACCGTTGATAAGGTATTCATTCTTCCCATCTCGGTAGGCACGGCGGGTGATGGACACCTCGGAAAAATCAATCGGGAGCCAACCATCGTGATTGTCAAATACAATCGTCGCAGAAGCCATACCGGACCGCGGACGTTCATCAGAACCATGAAAGATCATGTCCACTGTCTTTTTTCCGCGGAGGAGTTTATAGGACTGTTCGCCTAACACCCATCGAACAGCATCAGCGATGTTCGACTTACCCGAACCGTTCGGACCGACAATCACCGTAATCCGGTCATCGAACTCAAACTCTGTTTTCGTCGCAAATGTTTTAAAACCATTTAAAGTGATCGATTTCAAGCGCATTCTTTATCATTCCCCAGCCTGGTCATTGTTTGATTTCAGCCCGAAACGTTCCAGGGCTGCTCGAGCCGCATCCTTGGCAGCCATCCTTTTGCTTCTCCCCTGACCGCGACCTTTGACTTTTCCCTGAACGAGCACTTCCACCTCAAAGGTCTTCGCATGATCAGGTCCCTTTTCAGACGCAGTTACATAGAGGGGAGTGTCCAATCCTCGAGCCTGGGTCCACTCCTGTAAAATGCTTTTCGGATCTCTGTGCTCCCCATTTTCGAGGACATCAACCACTGCCTCCTTTAAGAACGGCTCCAGAAAAGCCTCCACTGCATTAATACCCTGATCCAGGTAATAACCCCCGATAAAAGCCTCGAACGCGGCGCATAAAATGCCGGGTCGTTCCCGTCCCCCTGAGATTTCCTCTCCTTCACCCAAGCGGAGGGCTTGACCGAGCTCTAAATCCCGGGCAAACTCCGCCAGCGTTTCTGTGCGAACCAGCGCAGTTCGAAGCTGGGTCAACTTACCTTCTTCCACCTCAGGAAAATGGTGATACAACCAGGCCCCGACCACAAAATCCAAAACCGCGTCACCCAGGAATTCCAGGCGCTCGTTATCCTCGAGGGCTTCTGGATGTTCATTGATATAAGATCGATGGGTCAAAGCTCTGGTCAGTAAGGAAAGATTTGAGAACCGGACATCCAATCTTTTGTGGAACTCTTGAGGGGTTTCATGCTCCATCATACCCCGAGCATCAGCCATCTGCTGCCTCCAAGGAACTCAGGGTCCGCGAAATTCTCAAGATCAGGGGGAATCTCTTTCAGAATCTCGGGGTCCATCAGTTCCGGACCAATTAATCAACCAATTCTTTTCACACAAGGCCTTATTATACCTAAACTCAGTTATCCAAACCATCTACCTGGTGCAAACCTGTGGTCTGAAATCCCTTACAAGTCTCTTTAAAAATGCCTTCTCCATCTTCTTTCGCCCGGTTTTTTCAGTAAAAAGGAGATGGCTGTCTGGATACTGGATTTTCCTCAATCGCCTTTCAGACCGTGACCGGTGAGTACGGCAACAATCGGTTCTGAGACCTCCCCCAGCACCTGAGCTATTCCATCCCAAACAAGGGCAGATGTCCATTCGACGTAAAACCCCAAATCCGCCAGATGTTCCCTGCCGCTCTTTAGGGTTGATTCTGATCCGGAGACAATGCGTCCCTTGCTTTCTCTGACCGACCGTAGGACCTGTACGCCGCGGTGTGGATTTGAAATCCTGACCCCTTCCGCCAGGGTCTCCCCTTCCGATACCTGAACAGGCTCCCTTTCTCCCTCTTGAAAGGCTTGAGAAAGGGGATCGCAGGCTCCAGCCTGGACGCCGACCATCTCCGGTATCTTTGCAAGCAGCCCCGCGGTTTTCAAAGCCTGGAATCCCCGAAAAATGCCCAATAACAAACTGCCGTGCCCGACCGGCATGACCACACTGCCCGGAGCTCCTCCCATCTCATTAAAAATTTCATAGGCAATGGTCGAAAACCCGGGCAGTCCCTGGGGCAAATAAGCATGACTGGCGTACACTTCCCCCCCTCTGGCAGCTTCCAGCACAGCGCTGGCTGCTTTTGACCGGGGTCCAGGTACACTCACGATCTGCGCTCCGTACGCTCCAATTTGTTCCCTTTTGGGTCCGGAAGCATACTCGGGCACGAAAACTCGCGCATCCAACCCCGCCCGGGCAGCGTAGGCAGCGAAAGACGCCCCGGCGTTTCCCGAAGAATCTTCCACAGCTGACTTAATTCCTCGAGAGCGCAGAAAACTGACCATTAACGCTGTGCCCCGATCCTTGAAAGACCCCGTTGGATTCTGGGATTCCACTTTAAACCCCACCTCCCGGTCGAACGCTCTGCTCCACACCAAAGGCGTCGCCCCTTCACCGAGGGTGATCATCGGGCTTTCTTCTGGCAGTCCAAAACTATGCCTGTACGGCCAGATACCCGGAAGCTGTTTGTCCACTTTTTTTTGCTGGAATGGGGGATGAGATTCGAAATCAAACAACCCCCCACAATCCGGGCAACAAAAAGGGACCCCCTCCTCAGGATATGGTTTCCGGCAGGAGAGACAGACAATCATCCTGGAACACTACTCCTTTACTTCAGATATATACTCACGATCACCCCATTCTTCCTGCCCTACAAGTGCTCTTATGATCAGCAGTGAACTCCCACATCCAAAGCAAATCATCAGGGCATCAAAATCTGCACAGCGCGCTGGCTGATGGACACGGGGAAGACAACCCCATGAAATCGATCCCCCATGCTCAGTTTTGTCCCCTGCATCCACCGCTGATATGGGGAAAGAACGCGACCTTGGCCTGGTCTTTCAGCTCAGTTTCTCCATCGGAGAAAACATGGTTCACAGACGTCAGCATCGAACCCACAGCCTCTTCTGCCTGGGGATACCGGGCAGTAAGGGCCGCTTTCAAATCCCGGATTTGAGATCCCTCGGGTAACTCAACCTCAATCTCTTTCTCACCGACGATATCCCGGATCGTGGCAAAGAAGAGAACCTTCACTTTTATCGTCATTTAAACACGCCACCAGCCATGTAAATATTTACCCTGATCACTCGAAAATCACTGCTGATAACTTCTCTCCTGGTTTCAAAAAATTATACCGTATCCTGCCCTCCATCATCAGAGTTCCGGGGGTTGAGAAAGCTTCCTTTCCTCAACCGCTTTCCGATAGAGCATCCGGTCTCCGTATCAGATCCCGGTTCTCTGGATGCACTGCCCCCTTTCTCACATCCAATGGGTTCCACCCCACATGATATAATGCCAGCTATGGAAAACACCTTCAAAAAATGGAAAAAAGGACTGGAAAAAACGAGGAAAACAACCTTTGGCAGGATCGCCAACTTCCTCGGCACAAGCGAGATCAACGAGGATACCTGGGAAAGATTGGAGGAACTTTTCATTCAAGCGGACCTGGGTGTGGAGACAACCCTGGACATCATATCATCCTTAAAAGAACAAGTTCGAGAGCGCGGTTTAACAAATAATCAAGAATTATTGGTGGAAATCGAAACAGAACTCCAATCACGCTTGAAAGCCCCTCCTGAGCAGAACTGGTCAAAAAAACCCTTCGTCATCCTCATCGCTGGCGTCAATGGATCCGGAAAGACAACCACCATGGCAAAACTGGGAAAGCGCTTTCAGGAAGAGGGAAAAAGTGTGATTTTTGGCGCTTCCGACACATACCGGGCAGCGGGTGTCGATCAACTCCAGGTCTGGGGGAAACGGTTAGAGATCCCTGTGATCTCCGGGGAAAAAGGAGGAGACCCCGGGGCCGTAGCTTATGACACCATCAAATCCGCCCTCGCACAGGATGCGGACATGGTCCTTATCGATACCGCGGGACGTTTACACACCCGATATAACCTGATGGAAGAATTAAAAAAGGTTCATCGTGTGGCAGGGAAAGCCCTCCCTGGAGCGCCTCATGCTAACTGGCTGGTGATGGATGCCACGACCGGACAAAACGCCCTCCACCAGGCAGAATCATTCCAGGAGGCCATCCCGCTGGATGGGGTGATCCTGGC
>JAGXKM010000045.1 GCA_018335275.1 Anaerolineales bacterium
TTCGCAGCCGGGACCACGGTCAGCTCCCTCACCTTGCCTGTGAAAGGGTTTGTGCGCAGTTTGTCCATCGGCCTCCTGGTGACGATCGTCTCCGCCCTGTGGCCCGCCCTGCAGGCCATCCAGATCTCCCCCCTGGAGGCGCTGGGGGTCAAAGCCCATTCACGGGGCACCACCTGGCGGGATATCAGCTGGAAATTCGGTCCCGGTTTGTTATTTGTGGGCTGGGTCGTCTTTAACGACCTTCCCCTGCGGGATTCCATCGCCTGGACCATCGTCAGCGTCGCTGCCATTTTATTCCTCTTCGGCGCGGCCTTCAGCGTGCCCATCGTGGACCGCTTCCTGGCCAACCTGCTGCAGCCTTTCATCCGATCTGTGTTTGGGGGGGTGGGGAAAATTGGCGCATCCAATCTGAAACGGGCCCAGAGCCGGACTCTGCTGACCATCGCCACCCTGATGCTGGGCATTGCTGTCAATATTGGCACCGTTTCGCTGGGTGACAGTTTCCGATATGATCTCAGCCGCTGGACAAAAGCAGCCACAGGCGGGGATTTGATCGTGCAGTCCCCCACCCGGCTGGATGACAATCATGCCCAGCGGCTTGCTGCCCTGGACGGGGTGGACACCGTCAGTCCAGAACGCAGTATTGAGGTCTGGACCAGCGGGGAAAAAGTGGAAGACGAGATCGTTTTCATCGCCATAGACCCCCAGACGCGGGGCGAGATCAGCCAGTTCCTGTTTGAGGAACCCGGCAAGGACGCCCAGCCCCGGGTCTTTCAGCAGCTGCAGCAGGGGGATCGGGTGATCATCAGCACCAGCATGGCCGAGCGCTACGACCTGGAGGTAGGGGAAGACATCACCCTGGAAACCCCGCGCGGGTTGGCGGATTTTGAGGTCATCGGCGTGGTACTGGATTTCAGCGGTAACGGGCTGATGGTGTACGGGAACTGGACAGATCTTTACCGCTATTTCGGGGTCAATACTGTGGACCGCTTTCTGCTTTCCGTCCATCCGGGGTATAATCCACAGGCAGTCGGCCGGGCGATTGAAGACATGCTGGGCACCCGGTTGAACCTGACCGTAGATGTCGTCGATAAGCTGCTGGAAGATGTCCTGGAAATCACAGACCGCTCATTCGTGATGTTCGACACCCTGGCCTTGCTGGTCGTCAGCGTCTCTGCCATGGGCGTGGTCAACACCATGGCCATCAGCGTCATGGAGCGGAGGCAGGAGCTGTCCATGCTGCGCAGCATCGGCATGACCCGCGCCCAGCTCCGGAAGATGATATTGGCAGAAGCGGGAGCGCTGGGTTTGATGGGCGGGGTTCTTGGGTTAGGCCTGGGAGTTGTCCTGGCCCAGATGTTTATTGTCGTCGTGCAGCATTTGATGGATTACGAGCTGACCAATCAGCTTTCTACCCGGGCCATCATCAGCAGCGCTGTCATCGCCCTGGTCATCTCTCAGGCAGCGGCGTTGATCCCTGCCATCCGGGCTTCACGGCAGCCGATCATTAAGGGACTGGCAGATCAATAAGGAGCGCAGTCATCATGAACGCAAAGCGAATCCTGATTGGATTGATGATCATTCTCATCCTGTCTTATTTTGGATTCAGGGGATATCAAGAATATCTGGCCCCTGTTGAACCCACGCCAACCCCAGCTGCCATCGGTACCCAGGTGATCACGGTGAACGCGGAAGGCCGCGTGGTCCCCCTCACCCATCTCGGCCAGGCCTTTGAACTTTCCGGCCGCATTTCTGAGATACACGTCAGCGAGGGGGATCTGGTGAGGGAAGGTGACACCCTGCTCAGCCTGGAGAAAGACAGCTTGCAGGCCCAGGCTGCACAAGCAAAAGCAGCCCTGAAAGCTGCCCGGGCCCAATTAGAGATGCTGCCTGACGCGGCCAGCGAGGAACGGGAAGAACAGGCTGAGGCCCAGGTGGAACAGGCGCAAGCATCCCTGGAGGCCGCTCAGATCCAGTTAGAGAAAACCGATCTGCAAAGCTCCTTCACCGGCGTCGTCACCGCCATTGACATCGAAAAGGGCCAGGTCGTGGAAGCTGGCATGCCCGTGATCATCGTGGCCGACACCAGCCGCTGGCAGGTAGAAACGCTGGATCTTCTTGAGGAGGATGTCGTCAATATCCAGGTCGGACAACCCGCCACTGTGAAATTTGCCGCTCATCCCGACAGCGCCCTGGAAGGAAGAGTGAGCAAGATCGCCCGCAGCGCATCCAGCTACCAGGGAAACGTCACCTACACGGTGACCGTAGACCTGCCCGCTCCCGGAGATCTATCCCTGCAGTGGGGTATGACATCCTTTGTGGAAATTGACCCTGAATCATCGACCATCCCTCCCCTCTTTTCCCCCACACCCACACCGGAACCGACAGCAGCGCCCACACAGATGCCCACACCCACTCCCGAACCTGAGGAAGACGAAGAAAGTGATAAAGGGGATATCCCGGCATCTTACACTGTGCGCCGGGGTGAATTTGTGTACTGCCTGGGGCGGCGTTTTGATATTAAACCAGCGGACATCCTGAGCTACAACGGCCTCCCCCCCGGATCGCAACTGTTCCCCGGGCAAATCATTAACCTCCCCTCCCGGGCTCGTCCCTTCCCGGTCACCCGGGCCTTGGCGCCCCATCCCACCACATATATCGTGCAGCCCTTTGATACCCTTCCCATCATCGCCTGTAAATTCGGGGATGTGACCCCGGGAGAAATTGCCCGGGAAAACGACCTTTCGCCTGACGCGCTCCTCACCCCGGGCCAGATTCTGGATATCCCTTAAACTGGGGATCATTCCACAAAATCCTCCAGTTTATAGGACACATTCGGGCTGCGGAGTTTGCGCAAGGCAGTGGCCTCAATCTGGCGGATTCGCTCCCGGGTGACATCAAAGTACGCTCCTACCTCTTCCAGGGTGTGCGTCTTGCCGTCCATCAGTCCAAATCTCAATTCTAAAACCTGGCGCTCTCTGACCGTGAGGTCATCCAGGGCGCTTTGAAGTTGTTCGCGCATCATCTCCCGCGCGGTGGCTTCAATGGGGGACGGTGCCTCCTGGTCCTCAATGAAATCCTCCAGCTGGTTGTCATCTTCGCCACCAATGGGCCGATCCAAGGACATGGGATCTTCTGCGGCCCGCATATAGCGGTGGACTTTGTTGGTCGCTTCCCGCCAGCTCCGGAGCACATCAGGAGGGAGCGGGGTCCCCTCCTCCCTTTTCTTGCGGATGATCTTCTTGTCTGCCGGCTCCAGGAAATCTGTCTCTAAGGCGATCTCTTTGTATGTGGGATCGTGTTCTAATTCCTGGGTCAAACGCCGGCGTATGCGCAGCAAATGGGTCACCGTTTCAAATACGTGAACGGGGATACGGATGGTCCGGGCCTGGTCCGCGATCGACCGGCTGACCGACTGTCGGATCCACCAGGTGGCATAGGTGCTGAACTTGAAACCGCGGGTGGGGTCGAATTTGGATACCGCCCTCAACAACCCGACATTCCCTTCCTGAATGAGGTCCAGGAAGGAGTTCCCGCGCCCGATGTAGTGTTTGGCAACGCTGACCACCAGCTTGAGATTGCGGCGAATCAAAGCCTGATAGGCTTCATAATACCGGCTCCACATATCCTCAATTTCGATTCTCAATTCATCTTCAGGGGGGAGAACCCGGGTGAACTCTCTCAGGGAGGGCAATCTACTCCGGCCTTGGAACGCATCCTTGAGCCATTCACTTGTCTCTTCGGGGAAAGAATAGAAGGCCACAAAGATGTAGAACACTTTTCGAGCCACGCTGCCCCATTCCTTGTTCTCTCCCCATAACCCGTTGTCCAAATAATTGCGGGTATAGGAAGGGCAGCTCAACTCCCATGTCTGACGCAGCGTTTGCGCTTCCTCGATAACAGCGTTCCAATCAGGGCAATCCATCTCGAAGCGGTTGACGTCCTCTTTTACCCTCCTCAGATTGACAACCATCTCATCATACATCGCGCGATAGATATCCCTCGACCGAAGGTCGTCAGAATCTATCAAGGGGTGTTCCCGTTTCAAGAGGTCCATGCGCCGCGTGGAAAGCAGACGCGCTCCCAGCCAAAACTCTTGATGCACATTGAGAAGATCGATGGCCCCGATATCATTGAGATACATTTGCACAGGATCATCTCGCAGCGCAGCTTTTATTTTCGCCCCTTCTATGTCCTTTTGCATTCGTCCTTTCGGCATCCGGGTTGCCTCATTACTAAGCAAGGGAACAAGAGTAGTACGCAGATCTACAATGAATCCCGATCAAAACGTTCCTTATCTCAGGGGTATTCCCGTAAAGCAGCTGTCCGACTGGTGTAACGGTTCATGGCCTGATCGATTTTCTTTCTTTCCTTTAGATTCTGGATCATCGCTTCCCGAAACTGGGAGGCTTTCATGTCCCCATTTTCCTGGGTCGTCTCCATCAGATAACGCAGGTGGGAGTTCCTGTTCAACACACGCCATTTTCGCAGACTGAGAAAAGCCCGCATCAAATCCTCCAGGACCTTATCGGCCCGGGGATTGAGGTCCATGCTGTTCTCAAGCAGCTCATGGGCGACCTCCAACAAATCCCCTGAGAGATGGTCCATCACAAAGGAATTCGGCTCTGTCTGATTTTGCCGTAAAGCTTCCTTCATGGTCTTGATCATGATCTGATAATTCGTGTTTTGAAAATCCTTTTCGCTGCAACGCTCTAATCCCGCTTTTCCCAACTGGCGGTCCACCCGGTACAGCAGTTCCGGATCGTGCAGCAGGATCCCCACACAATGCGCTTCATATAAATCCCCTTTGCGGTGAAGCGGGGCTTCATCCCTTTCCGTTCTGGGGCGCTGAGGAGGAGCCCCGGGGTAACGAGCTCGGCGGGATCGAGATGAAGAGGAGCTCTGAGGGAAATAGCCCAGCAAGGTGCGTTCATCCACTTCTAATATCCTTGCCAGACGCTGTTGATAGGTATCTCGCTCGATCGCGCTGGGCACATCTTCGATCAAGGGCAGCACCTGGGATGCCACTTCATTCTTTACTTTAGGATCCTCCAGGTTTCGCCCCTCAGCCAACGTTTCCATCACATGGGTGACGATGGGATTCGCCTGGCTGATAATCTGCTGCCACCCTTCCGGATCCCGATTGACGACATCATCCGGATCCATGCCCGACGGCAGGGTTGCCACACGCAAGTCCGCCCGTAAGCGGGCCTCGCGGTGCAATAAGCCCCGGGCGTCAAATACCAAATCCTGCGTGCGATCCAGGGATTCCCGGGCCACCTCCAAGCCCCGCAAGGTGGCTTTGACCCCCGCCGCGTCCGAATCCATGGCCAAAATGATGCGCTTGGTGTAGCGCTTCACTTTCCGCAGATGATCGTCTGTCAATGCGGTGCCCATGGTAGCCACCACATTGTGATACCCGTGTTGATGGGGAAGGATGACCCCCATGTACCCTTCCACGATCACAACTTCGTCCTCCGAGCGAATCGCCTTCCGGGCCTGGTCCAACCCGTAAAGCAGCCTGCGTTTGTCAAATAGCGGTGTCTGCGGTGAATTAAGGTATTTTGGGACATCCTCCGGGTCCAGGACCCGGGCCCCAAAACCCGCTATCCGGCCCCGGCGATCACGAATGGGAAACATCACCCGGCTGCGAAAGCGATCATACACGCCCCCGCTGTCGCGTTCCGAGACAAGTCCAGCCTGCAGGAGTTCCTCCTCCGTGTAGCCTTTGGATTGGAAGTATTCTCCGGCCGCCTCCCAGGAATCGGGCGCATAGCCGAGGCCAAATGTTTCAATTGTCTCGTCCGTGATATCACGCCCGTGCAAGTACGCTCGCGCTTCTTTTCCTGCCTCTGTTTTCAGCAAGTTGTGGCGGTAAAAATTTACCGCATCCTCCAGTAAAATCCGCAGCCGTTCGTACTCTTCTTTTTTCTCTTTTTCCTGGGGGGTAAGGGGTTTGAGGGTCACACCAGCGCGTTCGGCCAGATACTGCAGGGCTTCCTGAAAATCCCAGCCCTCTTTTTTCATGACGAAGTTAAATACATCTCCTCCGTCGTCACACTCGCCGAAGCAGTGCCAGGTTTGGGTATCAGGGAAAACAGCGAAAGCAGGTGTATTTACATTGTGATGAAAGGGGCAATAACCGGAGTAATTCTTTCCCGAATGGCGCAGTTCTACGCTCTCAGAAACCAGGTCAACGATATCAATCCGATCTTTGATTTCATCTGTAACGCTCATAACCAGCCACCAATCAAGACTCTAAAAAACCACTCAACGGCAAGACAAATTCGATTATACCAGCGAAGGTATTTTTTTACGGCAGATCAAGATGGACAGTGATACCTTAAAGCCTTAAAAGGGCAGGTGGATATCCAGCAGGGTTTGGGGCACTATACCGTGGACCTTCTCCCGGCTGGTTGTTAGCTGACGTTGCTGGATGTGTTTAGAAACCCTCCAAGCGGGACATATCCACCACGCCGTCCGCAAGATCAGCGATGCGCTGCAGAAGGCCCAGCCGGTTTCGGCGCAGATCCTCATCTTCCGCCATCACCAATACATGATCGAAGAAGCGCGTGATGAGGGGGATGAGGGGTAGGAAACTCTGCAAGAAATCATCCACATCGCCGGTCCCTCTATCTACATCCTCCGTTTCCCGGAGAGCCTGAAACAGTTCCTGCTCTTCCTTTTCAGCGAAATCATCGGGGTCCACAGGGTATATACCTTCAAGATCCCGGGTAATTCGCACACACCGGGCATAGCTGTCCAGGATGTGTTCCCAATCTTCCTTTTTAACCCACACGCTCAAGGATTCCACGGCCCGGTAGGTGCCGGCAGGATTTTCTCCCTGGGCAGCGACCACGGCGTCCACCACATCATACGCATATCCCTGATCCCGGAGCGTATTATGCAGCCGGTCTCGGATAAAGTTCAGGCAATCAGATTTCGACTCATCAGAGGCGGTCAGGGGGAGTTCTTGGGCTGCCTCGTCAATCCCCTTCTGGAGATCAAAACCCAAATCCCAGGCCATCAAATTACCCACCAGGCCAAGCGCTGCCCGGCGCTGCCCGAAAGGATCCTTGCTGCCTGTGGGGATCACGCCAACTGCGAACAAGCCCACCAGCGTATCCAGACGGTCAGCGATGCTGAGGGCCAATCCGGGTTTCGTGGAAGGTGGGGCATCCCCGGCAGAACGGGGGCGATAATGTTCGCGAATCGCAGTCGCCACCTCCTTTGATTCCCCGGAATGGAGCGCATAATAATACCCCATCACGCCCTGAAGAGATGTCATTTCAACCACCATTTGGGTGGCCAAATCCGCCTTGCATAATGCCGCCGCCCGCCGGGTGACGTCCATTTCTGCTTCTGTGAGTTCCAGCTCTTCCCCCAAGCGGCCGACCAACTGCCGGATGCGGTCGGTCTTCTCCCGCATGGATCCCAGGTCTTCCTGAAAGGTGAGCAGTTCCAGATCCTCAACAAAGGCCTCCAGGTCTTTTTCTTTGTCCGCCTGGACGAAATACGCGGCATCAGAGAATCGGGCCAGGATCACATCCTCATTGCCCTGGGTTACGGCGCGATATTTCTCCATGGCTGTTTCCTGACCCGGTTTATTGGCTACCGTGATGAAATACGGCAGCAGTTCTCCCTCTTTTTCCACCGGAAAATACCGCTGGTGCTTTTTCATCACCGAAATTAAGACCTCCCGGGGCAGGTCCAGGTATTGGGGATCGAATTCTCCCATCAAGGCCAGAGGGGTCTCCACCAGATGGGTCACTTCAGTGAGCAGTTCCGGATCGGTAGGGATCTCCCCCTCCACTTCCGCGGCTAGCGTTTGCATTTGATTCACTATATCCTGCTTTCGTTCTTCCTGGTCCAGGAGAATGCCCTGATCCTCCAAGGCCTGGAAATACGCAGCCGGGGATTGAACCAAAATCCTTTTTGGATCCATAAACCGCAGGCCCCAAGTATACGGTTGGGAAACCAGGCCGGCATAAGAAAAGGGCAAGAGAAGGTGATCATGATAGGCGAGCAGCCAGCGCACGGGACGGGAGAATGATACTTGACTCTCATTCCAGCGCATGGTGAGCTCAAAACCGATTTCCGCGATCAGGTCCGGCAGTACCTCAGCAAGCACCTTCCCGGCTGACCGCCCCTGCTCTCGTTCCACAGCGACCACATATTCTCCCCCGTCCATTTCCCGGACTTCCAGCTCCTCCACCGATACCCCTTTGGACCGGGCAAACCCCTGTGCAGCCTGGGTGGGATTTCCCTCGAGGTCATAAGCCCTGTCCGCGGGAGGACCTTTGACCAGCTGTTCCAGATCCGTCTGCCGGGGAGCAAGTTCTTCCACGGTGACGACAAGCCGCCGTGGGGTGGCCATAACCTTCATATCCCCATGAGGCAAACGGTGTTCTTCCAAATATCCGGGGACCAGCTCTCTCAGCTGGTTTAGGGCATCCTCCACATCGCCCGGAGGAAGCTCTTCCGTCCCGATCTCTAATAAGAAAGGAGCCGCCTCCTGGGGAAGATTTTCTGCGGGGAAATCGCTTCCCCCTTTTGCTTCCAGTCCCTTTCCCGCTTTCTCCTCCAGCCAGGGGTACTCCAAGGCCTTGCGCTTTTCAAGATAAGCATCTGCCACCTGACGGGAAAGGTCGCGCATGCGGTTGAAAAAACCCTGTCTCTCCGTCACCCCCACCGCGCCCCGCGTGTCCAGGACGTTAAATGTATGGGAGCATTTTAAAACGTAATCATGGGCTGGCAGGACCTGATGTTCCCGCAAACAGCGTTGGGCCTCCTCCTCATATCGATCATAGAGCTCCCGCAGCCGATCCACATCTGCCAGCTCAAAAGCATATTTGCTGAATTCCCGCTCACTCTGCAGCTGTATGCCCCCGTACGAATGGTCATCGTTCCAGCGGATGTCCCGGAAGTCACGGACCCGCTGCAGGGCCATGGCAATGCGTTCCAACCCGTAGGTCAATTCCACGGAAACGGGATTGAGCTCCTGTCCTCCCGATTGTTGAAAATATGTGAACTGCGTGATCTCCAGCCCATTCAACCAGACCTCCCAACCCAAGCCCCAGGCGCCCAGCACCGGTGATTTCCAGTTATCCTCCACAAAGCGAATGTCATGAATCTCCGGGTCAATGCCCAGCGCTTCCAGGGAATCCAGATACACCTCCTGGGGGTTGCCGGGGTCAGGTTTCAATATCACCTGGTATTGGATATGCTGGTAAAACCGATTTGGGTTTTCTCCGTAACGTCCGTCATCGGGTCGGATGGAAGGCTCCACGTATCCCACCCGCCAGGGTTCAGGCCCTAAGACACGCAGGGAGGTAGCCGGGTTCATCGTCCCGGCGCCGACCTCGGTGTGATAAGGCTGCCAGATCAAACACCCCCGGTCAGCCCAAAATTTCTCAAGGGTCATGATGATGGATTGAAAATCAAGTGCGTTCTCCATAACCTTCTCCAAACCTTCCCGACGGCAAATCGAATATAAATCCATTATTGATAAAAGCGGTTGACATCCCATGACTCAAGGTTGGAAACACCGCTTGCTGCCCGATGGTGCTTTTTCTCCCGCGTTTGAAAATTATATCATGGGCTCTCTGATTATCCTGGCATGAATGGAACACCAGACCGACCGGATTTTGAATGACAAGCCGGGCAGCAGGCGCTCTTTGAAAACCCACAGTCTGGACACAAACCATAGGGGAAAATATGCTGCCAACCTTTTAAAAGGAACACATTTGAAGTATAATCGCATCTACTTGAAACGCCTTTGGTTAACTATCATCCAAGATAAGAGAGTGATTTATGACAAACACATTTACCCAACAATCATGGAGCCTTGAAGATCTTTACCCCGGCCACGATACCGCTGAATACCAGCAGGCCAGAGAGGACATGCACTCCAACGTGGAGGCTTTCCAATCCTTCCGGGGCGAGCTAAACGATGATATTTCACGGGATACCTTCTTTGAGATCGTCCAGGCTTTAGAAGAATTGACGGAGCAAGCCCAACGGATCTCCTCCTTTGCTTTTCTGTGGTTTACAGAAGACACCCAGGATCAAGCAGCCCAGGCCCTGCGGGCTCAGATTGAGCAGCTCATGGCAGATATGCACAACAAGACCATGTTCTTTGAGTTGTGGTGGAAAAAGCTTGATCAGGAGCACGCAGACCGGTTGATGGAAGACAGCGGTGATTACCGGTACTGGCTGGAAGAGATGCGCCATTTCACGCCCTACACGCTCTCCGAACCCGAGGAGAAGGTGATCAATATCAAGGACGTCACCGGCTACAATGCCCTGGTCACGCTCTACGACTCAATCACCAACCGGTACACCTTCACTCTGGAGGTGGACGGGGAGGAAAAAGAACTCACCCGGGGAGAGCTGATGGTTTATGTCCGCCATCACGATCCCGATCTGCGCGCCGCTGCATATCAGGAGCTGTACCGCGTTTATGAGCAGGACAGCTCCATCTTAGGGCAAATTTACCAGACCATCGCCCGCGATTGGCGCAATGAAAACGTGGATCTGCGGGACTACGACAGTCCCATTTCGGTGCGCAATTTGAGAAACGATATCCCTGATCAAGCTGTGGACACCCTGCTGGACGTCTGCGAGGCGAACGCGCCTCTTTTCCAGCGCTTCTTTAAATTAAAAGCAAAATGGCTGGAGATGGACCGCATTCGCCGCTATGATGTCTATGCCCCCGTCGCCAAATCGGATAAAACCTACGAATTCAACGAAGCTGTGGAAATGGTTTTAGATGCCTTCGACAACTTCGAGCCCAGAATCGCGGATCTCGCCCAGCGGGTGGTAGAGGAAGACCACATCGACAGTGAGATTCGAAAAGGGAAACAAAGCGGTGCGTTTTGCGCTTCCGTGACGCCCGACCTCTCCCCCTGGGTGAAACTCAATTACCAGGGACGCGCGGACGATGTGGCCACCATGGCCCACGAGTTGGGGCATGCCATTCACGCTATGCTGGCCTCCGACCACAACGTTTTCACCTTCCACTCCAAACTGCCCCTGGCGGAGAACGCTTCCACGTTTGGTGAGATGCTGTTAATCGACCGCCTTCTGGAGCAAGAGAAAGACCCGGCTGTCCGGCGCGATATCCTCTTCCGCCAGATGGATGACGCCTATGCCACCATCATCCGCCAGGCTTTCTTCGCCCTCTTTGAACGCGAAGCCCACGAAATGATCAAAGAAGGGGCCATGGTGGACGAAATCGCGGAAGCCTATATGGAAAACCTAAAAACCCAGTTTGGAGACTCCCTGACCCTGAGTGAGGATTTCAAGTGGGAATGGGTCCTCATCCCGCACTTCTACCACTACCCCTTCTACGTTTACGCTTACGCTTTCGGCCAGCTCCTGGTGCTATCCCTGTACAAGCGCTACCGGGAAGAGGGTGAAAGTTTCAAGCCCGGGTATTTGAAGATCCTGGAAGCAGGCGGTTCACGGGCCCCAGTGGAGATCCTTTCCGAAGCTGACATCGACATCACGGATGCCGATTTCTGGCAGGGAGGATTCGACGTCATCGAAAGCATGGTCGAAGAATTAGAAGCGCTGCCCATCGAGTAAGTATCGCGCCTTACCTTTCAGCCGTGCTTCTGGCAGCTTTCATTGAATTACGCCCACCATCGAATGGAAAGAAAAAAGACCGTTCCCGGGTTGGAACGGTCTTTTTGTATGCACACCCATTTTCCCGACTTAACCCTTCTCTTTGACGACCACATGCCGCAGGGCAATCAGAGCCAGTAAATTAACTCCCGCGGTCAGAGCTGCTGTGAAAGGGAAGCCTACATTGTAAATGGGTGCTGCTATCAGTGACCCCATCCCCCTTCCCAAAGAGGCGCTGGCGATGTTCAACGCCATTAAGGTCGCCCGGGCCTCGGGGACAACCCCTGTCATGAGTGGAATAACGCTCACAATAGTGAATTCAAAACTTAAGTAAAAAAAGAAGAGCCCGATCACCGCGCCTGTCCGGGTCCGTCCCAAAAAGGGAAGTACAGCTGCTGAAAGGCTGCTGCCCAGCAGGCCCACCAGAACAGCTTTCTTCTTGCTCAACCGGTCAGATATCAGACTCACGCCCCCTTCTCCGATCAACTCTGAGAGCCCGATCACCGCGGAGGCTCCCCCTAAAGCTGCAATTTGAAAAGCGAAAGATTCGTTTAACCAGACCCCAAAAACCACATTGACCAGTTGATTTCCCAGGCAAATCAGGACCATCAGACTCAATCCAGCCAGCGCAGCCGGAGAAGAAAACACGGTTCCGAAATTGGCCATCAAAGAGGGCCGGTCCTGCCGGGGTTCGGGATCAGGGGGGATGGAAACCACCACTGATAGGATGGCTATTAACCCCAGAATGGACAGCATCCAAAATGCGGATATCAAGCCAAAGCGGTCCAACAAAAAACCGACCACCGGCACCCCGATGAAAAAAGCCCCCGACCAGCTCATCTCCGTCAGGGCTAAAACCAACCCTCGGCGCTGATAAGGGATCTGATCGCCAAAATAAGCCTGGATGGAAGGGTCAAAGACGGATTTGCCCAGCAGGGAGAGAAGGATGAATATAAAGAAGGCGATGATTGATTCATGAATGACGACGGCCAGAGAACCGATGCTGAAAAGAGATAAACCGACCAGCATCCCTGTTTTTCGACCCCGGCTGTCAGCCAAGGAAGCCAAAAAAGGGCTGAAGAGGCCAACGAACGATCGCCCGGCCAGCATCCTTGCCATCTGCTCCAACCCGATCCCAAACCCTTGCATGAAAAAGGGTTGAAAAGGGAAAACCATCCGGAACCCCGTATTCAACACGGTCCGGATGATGGTGATCAGTGGAACCTTCAGCCAGTATTTTCTCTTCACTTTCATATCACTTTAGACCAATCTGCCGGGCAGCAATCTGTCTGCCCGGCATTTATCTTAGCACATATTAGAAAAGCTGCCGCTGAGCGGCGCTTTCGTTTTGGAATCTGCTCAGAAGGCAGCCCGTCGCTGGATAAACCTGTCTCTGCTTATTCTTCAGGTATTTCTAAATCTTTTGAGACCAGGGTCCATTCCTTGCTGTACTGGAACTGTCCGGAAAGGTCAGGGTCAACAGTCTCCGTGGCGCTCATCCCGCCAATCTGAATCTGGAATTCCCGGGTGGTGAGGGACGGCGGGTAAAAAGGGATGTAGGGTTGGGAGATGTTCGGACAGTTCATAGATCCCCCGTACTCCTCATCCGGGTCGAGTGTTTCGCTTAATGTCAGCGTGATCACCCCATCTTCACAATACCCGTCCTCCAGGGCGATGAGCGCAAAGCCGTTAGCTTTGATATCGCATGTCCCCGCATCTGTTTCCAGGTAGCCTTGATTTGTAAAGGGGACCACGCAGTCCTCCATGGTCACTTTATCGCGGACCACTGTAAGCGAACAACCGGCCAGAGGTCCGGTTGAACCTTCCACGCTCATCATTTCCGTTTCCCGGTTAGGGCTGAAGTTCCAGGTGTGATGCACAAACATGCTGATTTCCATTGGTTCCGCGGGGCATGACAGCGAGACTGGCGGCACATCATCCCCTGCGGAAGACTGATCTTCCCCGTCCGAGAGATCCAGCGGCTCAAATCCTCCCTCGCCCTGATCTTCTCCCCCATCAAACCCTGTAAGGTCCGCAAGCCTGCCGCAGGCGCTGAGGGCCAGGCTGAGGATCAAACACGAAAATAAAATAGTATACACAGGACTTCTGAAACGTGACGAACTTTGAAAAGCCATGGGTACCTCCCCGAGAGCAACATCATACAAGAGTCCATTTTATAAAGAGAGAGGAACCTCTCTCCCTGGCCATTCGCCTGTAAAGCATTGCAGGCGATATTTGCCAAACCCAACCAATTAATAGTATACAAGCTTATCGATATGTATTCTATGCACCTGCTGCCGGACATCTGATTCCGGGATCATGTCTGAAGCTCAACTACATCCTCATCTGCCAGGATATGATCCCGGCTGACCATCTGACCATCGAAATCCGCGCTTTTCCCCCAAATCCGGGCTGATTTCAAGTTCTTCTCAAAGTCTTTATGCACTTTGGCAGCAAATTCAGCCACGGTGGCGCCTTTGCTGATCACAAAAGGGGCGTTTAGATCCGGCTCTTTTCCGGGCGGCTGGGAATACACCCTGATCACACCCAAACGGTCGAAGACAGCTTGTTTGAAGGTTTCCAGGTTATATCCCGTTTTCGTTGACACAGGCATTGTGGTACAGGACTGAACTTTCAACTCCCGGAATATCTGATAGTGCTCCTCATATTCCTTTCCATCATACTTATTGACCAGGATAAGGCAGGGGATGTAGAGGATATACCCTTCTTCATCGAGGTCCCCTTTCAAATGCAGCGGCGCGATTCTGTTTTCCTGTAAGGTGTCCAGGACATAATTTAACTGACCTACCGGATCCGCCTGCAGGTCGACCATAATCAGGATCAAATCCACCCGCCGAATGAGATTCAATAACTCTGGATCGATGTATTCATCGCTCAATGGGGGCGTATCGATCAACTGGACCTGGATGTTTTCAATGGACATCATGCCCGGCGTGGGTCCCCAGGTTGTGAAAGGAGCCGGGGACACTTCCGGGGTAGCATTGCTGACCGCGTTGATCAAAGTCGATTTTCCAGCATTCGGCGGTCCGATGACCGCGATCTGACCGGCGCCTTCTTTATCGATGTGATAAGCGGAAACATGGCGTTTGACCCCCTTTTTTGACCGCGCAGCGTCCTTGAGCTTGGAAAGCTTTTTCCGCAGATCAGCCCGGAGGTGATCTGTGCCCTTGTGTTTCGGAATCAAGCTCAACATCTCTTCGAGATGGCTGACCTTATCCGTCGGATTCGAGGCAGACCGGAACCTTTCTTCAGCTTTGTAATAGGAAGGGGGCAGATTCGTAGGCATAATGTCTA
>JAGXKM010000046.1 GCA_018335275.1 Anaerolineales bacterium
CCGTCAGACCCGGCGTGGATTTTACCGGCCTGAGATCCCCGAGCAAGACCGGGTTCTCGGGGACACGCTCACCTGCTTCCCCGCTGCGAATCTCCCTCAGACCACGTTTGACCAGGACAGAGGTCATTTGGCGGCGATACGCTGCGGACCCCCGAATGTCATCAATGGGGGATGCTGACTCCCGCGCCAAACGGGCAGCCTCCTGAATGTTTTCCTGGGTCAACTTTTTCCCTATCAAATATTCTTCTGCCTGGGGGACGGGGATGATGGTCGGCGCGACAGCCCCCAGGGTGATGGAGGCCTCCTGGACAACGTCACCGGATAACGTCAACAAAACGGTGACATCGACCACGGAAATGATCATCGTCTGACGCAAGCCCAATTTCAGGAAAGACCCGTGCTGATTATCTTCAAGTTTGGGAAAGGAGATGTCAGAGATCATCTCATCCGGCCGCAGGATTGTCTTCCGAACCCCGGTATAGAAATCTTTCAAATTAACGCTTCGATCTCCTCCTTTTGAGGACAGGACGAGTTTGGCGCCCATGGCCATCAAGGGGGAGATGGTGTCATTGGCAGGAGAAGCAGTGACCAAATTACCCGCAATGCAGGCCATGTTTCTGAGCTGCGGAGAACCCACCTCCCAAGACGCTTGCGCTAAAGGAGAGGCATATTTCCGGATAATCGGCGAAGCCAGGACATGGTTGTGGGTCACAGTCGGTCCGAGGTGAATGCGGTCTTTTTCATCCACCGTGATGCGGTCAAAACCGGGAACCCGGGAAATATCGAGCAGGGTTTCCACTTCCGACCGCATCCCCCGGCCCATTTCCAGAACCAAATCCGTCCCCCCCACGATGATGCGGGCGGAAGGGCCCTTTTCAGCCAATACATTCAAAACCTGTTCAATTGATGTCGCGTTAATGTATTCTTTCCACATAATTTTGTTCACCTACTCATAAAGGAATCCAAGGTGCTTAGTGTGATAAAGGACCGCCGTTCCCGCCTCGCTGGACCATGATCACCTCTGCCAGGATGCTGACAGCGATTTCCTCCGGGGTTTCCGCGTTGATATCCAAACCAATGGGAGCATGGATTTTTTGCAGATCGGCTTCACGGAGTCCTTTCTCGCGGAGCTTTTCTGCCGTTAACTTCCATCTGCGTTGGGAACTGATCACACCCAGGTAGGCATGCGGCTGAGCCAAAATCTCGGGCAGCCCCGTGACATCGATCTCCATGCTCCGGGTCACCATGACCACGATCGTGCGGGGAGTGAATTTGACATGATCAGGGATTTCCGGAAGGGGGCAGGGGTGATAAGCTGCCGCACCGGGCACAACCTCCGGATTGCAAAACTCCTTCCGATCATCGGTGAGCACCACACGGTATCCCAACCAGTTGGCCAGGTGGACGACCTCCTGACCCACATGACCGCCCCCCACAACAAGCAAGGTTGTGGCAGGTGCCAGCGGTTCAAGGAAGACCTCCAACGATCCCCCGCATACACCCGGGTCCCCTCGATCCGGATCCACAAGCTGGTAAGGGATGATCTCAACCTCGCCCGTGTCCATGACCTCCAGGGCCGATTCAATGACCCTGCTTTCCACTTCTCCACCCCCCACCGAGCCCACGATCTCCCCATCAGGATAGACGAGCATTTTACTGCCTTCCTTGCGGGGTGTGGAGCCCTGGGTTTTTATGATCGTGCATAAAACCCCTCTCCCCCCCTGGGCTTTCAGATCAGCAAGCGCTTGATATATGGTCTTCATCATTCACTTTTTCTCGTTATTCAATACCTTCTAATAAACTGAGCACGACAGGCAGGAGCTGTTTTTTCCTGGAGACCACACCCTCCGCCAGGCGCGTCCCATCCGACTGCGTGGGATAAGGAAGCCCGTCAAAGGTGGGAGGGGGGTTGATGATGATCAAACGGCTTGAGCCGCGGACCACGTCGGTGACCATGAGCATGGTGAAATCTAGATTTTGGCGTTCCAGCAATTCTTCCAGGGCATCCTCCAGCTCCTGGAGGTGTTTGTTCACCTGCATCAAATCCGTGACTTCCGCCTGGGCGATGCCGAACTCCATACCTCCGGAATGGTAGGTCTTTAAGTCAGTGGTCACGATCTCCTCGGGATCCCGGGTTGACAGTCCGGCCCCCGCCTTGAGCACATCCTCTCCAAATGATTCCACTGTCTCACCCTTCAATGAACTATCCCACGAGAAGGCCCACCGACCCAAACGCTCCGCCGCTTTGTGATCCCGATCCGTGGTGGTGGGAGAAGTGAGCAGCAAGGTGTCCGAGACCACGCCGGAGAGCAGGACCGCCGCGATCTCCGGCGGCGCGCTGAAGCCTGCTTCTTCAATGCGCTCGGATATGATCGTGCTCGTGCTGCCAACGACCTCGGTCGAAAAATTAATCGGTTCCCGTGTGCCCGGGTTGCCCAGGCGGTGGTGGTCGATGATCTCCACCAGATCCGCTTCATCCAGGGCACCTACAGCCTGCTCGCGCTCATTGTGATCCACCAAGACGACGTTCACCCGGGGAGGGTTGAGGATATCCCGCTGGCGGGATATCCCAATATACTTATTGTTCTCATCGACCACAAAAAAGTAGTTTCGCTCTTCACGCAGGATGCGGTTGATGGCATCCCGGATGCGGGTCCCGGATTTAAATTGGGGCACGCCCGTGTCCGCCGCTTCATGGGAAGGCATCTCCAGCAGCTCCGCAATCCGCATTTCCTGACGCTTGGGGTGAGGACCCACCAAATCGGCTAAAAAGGAAAACAGGGTTAAACCTGTAATCAAACCGTATGGTGTGCCCTCCTGATTAACAAGAGGAGCGACTCCTCCTGTCCGGCTGGCAATATCCCAGGCCTCTCTCAAGATCTGATTCGGCTCCGTGGTATCCATCCGCCGCACCACAGATTCGAAGCGGGGAGAGACATCCGTCAACAACTGGGGAGGTTCCATGTCAAGCTGTTTCAAGACCCATGTGGTCTGGGGGTTCATCGTCCCGGCTCGGGCTGCAATGGCATTGATTTCATCACGTTCCCGCAGCAGCCAGGCATAACCTATGGCTGAGGCGATCGAATCCGTGTCCGGGTTGACATGTCCGATGACATATGTTGTATTTTCCATGTCCATGACGACCAGATCCTTTTTTTTTGGACGCGTATCCGCTGTGTTTTACCATCATTCCAACTATAAAATTATATCAGATATTCCCCCTGGGAGGTCCCTCCCCTCATGGGAAAGAGACCTGAGAGGGGATATAAAAAGAAAGCCCAGGAATCCTCGATCTCCTGGGCTTTTTGGGGACCAAAGATGATCAGCGTGCGGACTTTTTCAACGCCCGCCAGACCTTCTCCGGGGTGACCGGATTGTGATTGATATCCGCCCCGCAGGCATTATAGACCGCATTGCCCACCGCGGGAGCGACGCCGTCCATGGGGATCTCCGCGACCGCTTTGACTCCAAAGGGGTGGGAAGGCTCAAACGTTTCCACAAAGAGGGTCTCCATCTCCGGCATCTCATGGGCTTCAAAGATATGATATTCCCGGAAATCCCGCTCCCGGGGTTCACCTTTCTGATTGACAAGCATTTCCTCGCTGACTGCATATCCCAAAGCCTGGGCCATGCCCCCTTCCACTTGCCCGGAGGCGGTAACCGGGTTGACGATCATCCCCGCGTCCACGGCAAACACCAGGCGGTCCACGGTCACCTGGCCGGTCTCGATATCCACCGTCACTTCCGCAAACTGGGCCGCGAAAGGCGGCGGCGACACCGGAGTGTAAAACGAACCCGTGCCCATAATTTGCTCCTGCTTTTTGTGATGAAGCGAGTGCAGGGCGATCTCTTCCATGGTCACATTCCTGCCGTCGGGAGCTTTCGCCAAGCGCTCCCCTAACTCAATCTCTGCGGCATTTACGGCCGGTTTTCCTTCCTGCTCGTTGAGCATCATCGCCGCTCGTGCTCGAATACGTTCCGCCACCTTTTTGGCCGCATCAACCACAGCTGCGCCCGAGATATACGTGGTGCTGGAGGCATAGGCCCCCTTATCGAAAGGCGTCATGTCCGTATCTGACGAGTAAACGATGATATCTTCCAGGGGCACACCGAGGATCTCCGCAGCCATCTGCCCCAACACGGTATCCGAGCCCGTACCCAAATCTGTGGCACCCACCAGGAGGTTGAAGGAGCCGTCATCATTAATTTTCAAACTGGCTCCTCCCATGTCCAGATAAGGAATGGCGGTGCCCTGCATGACGGTAGCAATCCCGATCCCGCGCCGCAAATGAGGTTTTCCTTCCACCTTATGCCAGGATTCCAGAGCGTGTTTCTGATCCCAATCCACGGCTTCCTTCCCGCGGCGGATGCACTCTTCCAGGCCGTTGGTCTGGATGAGTTCCGGCTGGGGATCGCGGCCTTCGCTCCACACCGTGCTGAAGGGATGGATCTCACCTGCCCGGAGGGCGTTCTTGAGCCGGAAGGAAATGGGGTCCATGCTCACTTTCTCCGCGACCTTATCCAGATGCCGCTCTAGGGGCCAAAAACCCTGAGGGACCCCGTATCCCCGGTAGGCTCCGGACGGCACACGGTTGGTATACACAATGTCCGTGTAATAACGGATGTTCGGCGATTCCCGGTAAGGACCATCCCCGACATACAGCGCCATGGCTTTGTGCCCTGTGTTCCCCGCCACAGTAAGGGCGTGAGCCCCGTTGGCGCCGGTATCGCTCAGAGCATACATCTCGTTCGCCGTCATCGTCCCGTCCTTTTTCACGCCGGTCTTGACCCGGATGTGCATAGGGTGCCGGGTCCGGGATGCGATAAATTCCTCCTCCCGGGTGTAAACGAACTGGACGGGTTTCCCGGTGGCGATCGTCAAATGGGCTGCCACATCCTCGATGAGCATCTCCTGCTTATTGCCAAATCCCCCTCCGATCCGCGGCTTGATGACTCTGATGCGCTTCACAGGCAAACCCAGGACAGGCGCGATCATGCGCCGGACGTGAAAGGGGACCTGGGTGCTGGTGCGGATGACAAGGCGGTCATCCTCATCCCAATAGGTCACCACCGCATGGGGTTCAATGTGCGCCTGCTGCACTTTGGGTACCTCATATTCCTCTTCCAGCACAAAATCCGCCTCGCGGAACCCCTCCTCCACATCGCCGATATCGATGCGGATTTTCTCCGCCAGATTGCGCTCCGGTTCCGACCCCTCATGGGGGATGTAATCCTCCTCATCATGGATCACCGGCGCGTCCGGCTGCATGGCCTCCCGGGGATCAAGGACCGGTTCCAGGATTTCATACTCGACTTCGATCTCCTCCAGGGCGCGTTCCGCGATCTCTTCGCTTTCCGCAGCTGCAAATGCCACCCGGTCCCCCACGAATCGGACCTTGTTATCCAGGGAAAAACAATCCAGGGGTCCAGGGATAGGATCGGACTGACCTGCTGTGGAGTACGGCACCCGGGGGATATCTTTATAGGTCAGGACCGCTTCCACACCGGGTATTTCCCGGGCTTTTTCAGCGTCAATGCGTGTGATGCGGGCGTGAGCGTGGGGACTGTGCAGGATTTTGGCATACAGCATATCCCGGCGTTCAAAGTCCGCTGCGAAGGCGGGTTTCCCCTGGACTAATTTTTTAGCATCCACCTTCTCCTTGGGTTTCCCCACCTGCTTCCACACCTTAGGTTCCGCGGCGACCTTCAATTCAGAGATCACCCGCTCCGCGGTGAGCACATCTCCCTCCGCACCTTTGACTTCCGCTGCCGGTGGGGGTGCGTGGGGAAAATCATCCCCTGTCCATTCCGGGGGCGCTTTGAGGGGGCGATCCAGGCTGGGCACCCGTTCTCCCCGCAGTCGAGCCCCGGCCCGCAGCACAGCCTGGACGGGTTTCACGTACCCGGTGCAGCGGCAGAGCACGCCGGACAGAGCGTCCCGCACCTGATCTTCCGTGGGATCGGGCTCGCGGTCCAACAATTCTTTGGCTGCCAAGAGTTGGCCCGGTGTGCAGTAGCCGCATTGAATAGCTCCCGTCTTCACGAACTCTTGCTGGAGGACATGCAGTCCCCGGCTTTCCTTCCAGGCCAGATCCGGGTGTTCCCCCATAGACTCCACCGTTTGTATCTCATGCCCTTCAGCCTGGGCTGCCAGATAGAGCACAGAATTGACGGGCTTCCCATCCAGTAACACCGTATCGGATCCGGATTCCCCGTGCTCATCCCCGAACTTCACGCTGAAAAAACCCAGCCGGCGCAAGACCCGCAGCAAACTTTCCCCGGGTTTGACCTGCACCTCATGTTCCTCTCCATTGATTAATAACGTCAGATCCAACATGTTCACCCTACCCTTCCTTCTCTTCAGATATCCCCTCTAAACACCTCTCCACTAACACCCCGGCCACCTCCGATCGATAAGATGCCTCGGCCCAGGCATCCCCTGCCTGGCTATACGCATCTCGAGCGGCGGCGGCTGCCCCATCGGGAGTGGGACCATCCAAGACCATGACCGGCTGATCCCCGTAGCCCCCCAGGACTACCCGGGTCCTTCCGGAAGGCCACTGGCCCACTGCAGCGCTGACCAGAGGAAGATCAGCCGGCGAGCGGGCCACATACTCATACGCCAGGGCTGCGTTGCGGGGAATGATCAGGTTGGTGACAAGAGCTCCAGAGAGCCGCTCCGCCCGCAGAGGGAGGAAATCCCCCAGATGGTCCTCTTTCGCCTCTTCCCCTGCCCTGACCGACTCCAAAATGGGGTCTAAGGCCAGAAGCGCGGTCGTGAACGGCGAGCGGCCGTCTGCAGCCATCAACGTCCCCGCAACAGTGGCAACCTGGCGACGATTATATGGATCCTGGTGGCGGATGCTTTTTTCTAAAGCCTCTGGGGCTTGCCCGCTGACCAGCAATTCCTGGAGGGTGACCGCGGAACCCAGGACCAACTTATTCCCCTTGGCCTGGATGTCACTCAATCCCAGGGACTGGACATCGACCACCGCTATTTCCTCTTTTTGTTCTTGATTTACAAATAACCCCCCACCCAGAACCGTGGTTCGGGGTTGAGATCGCGCCAATAAATCCAGCGCTTCCTCCATACTTTGAGGACGATGATATTCTACGATCATAGGGATCCCTTTTTGGTAACCGGCGCCCGGCAACAGCTGGCGTTAATCAATCTGTGCCAGACATGCTGCTTTTCTCTTATTTCCTTGCAAACGTATCAATGAGCAATTTGTAATCTCCGCCCACCGGATAAAGGATGGGCATCGTGCTGCCGTGCTCTCGATAGCGCTCCACTTTTTCCTTGGCTTCTTCCGGTGTGCCGGAAGCGGTGATGCGGTCGATCAAGGAATCGGGGACCAGGTGTTTGGCCTCTTGAATCTGTTCGTGAGTGGCGGGCCAACCCAGGATAGCTTGGATTTCCTGCACGATTTCTTCTTCCACCCCTGAAGCTTTGGCGATATGGGGCTGCTGGGCCAGGTAATGGGTCAATAACTCCCTTGACTGGTCGATGGCTTCCTCCCGGTCTTCGGAGACCGAACAGACCACCAACTGGGGACGATCCACGTCATCCAGGGAGCGTCCCGCTTTCTCAGCGCCCTTTTTGATCTGTTCCAACGCCATATCGTTATACTCCACCGGCACGCAGTAATTCATCACCACCCCATCCGCGATCTCGCCAGACATCTCCAGCATCATCGGGCCGGTAGCGCCAATCATAATGGGCACATTTCGGGGTTCTTTGCGGCCGTGGACGACATCGAGCTCAATGCCCTTGACATGGACAAATTCTCCGTCAAACGTGACCGTCTCCATGTTCAATAACCTGCGCAGCACTGTGACCGTTTCCTTCATGGCTGTCAGAGGTTTCCGCCTGTCGATCCCCACATTTTCCGCCAAGGGATCCCACCAGGCGCCGATCCCGCAGATCACTCGATCCTGGGCCAGATCGTCCAACGTCAAGAACGTCGAAGCCAAAAGCCCGATGTTTCGAGTCCAGTTGTTGATCACGCCGGTGCCCACTTTAATTTTCTCAGTGACTGCAGCATAGGCAGCAATGGGCACAATGGCATCCCTTACCAGCCGGGATTCCGCCTGCCAGACGGAATGAAATCCGCGTTCTTCTGCATACTGCACATAATCCAGTCCATCCCGCAAATCATGCGCGTCTTGTAAATAAAGGGCAATAGGTTTACTCATTTCATACCTCCATCAACTAAGGGCCAATAAATTGTTTCCGATCTCAATCAGCTTTGATGTCCAAATCCATAAATTCCAGATCTCCCGGTTCGTCTAAATCCAACGCCAAGGAGGGCAATTCACAAATCTCCAGCCGCACCCCCTGTTCCCGAGCCTGCTGGCAGTGCCGTTCAAAAGATTGGGGGCCAAAATCATACTCAATCAACCCCGCTGGACAGACCAGCAAGGCATTTGTCCCCTGGCGCTCCCGGTCAGGAGCGACCACAACAACCGGAGGGTCATGCATGTGATCCAGCATGGCGTGAATATCTACCGCGCTGAGTTTGGGCAGATCTGCTGGCAAAACGAGGATCCCCCGTGTTTCATAGGTTTTGGCAACCTGGGTGGCTCTGCTCAGGGCGAGGTTCAACCCCGGCCTGCCGTTCTCCTGCACCGTGCGGGAGCCCAGGTCACGAGCGATCGATAAAGCCGCTGGATCTCTGCTCACAACAAGCACATTTTCTATCTCAGGCACATCGTTTAGGGTTTGAAGGGTATGCTCCAGCAAATACTGATTCAAATCCGCACGTTCATCCGTAGATAAGACATCGGATAATCGTGATTTTCCTCTGCGTAAAGGCTTCACTGGAACGATTGCCCACAGCGCCATACTGCAACCTCCTCTTATATCAAAGTCTTTCCAAAAGCCAACACTTCCCGGGCCAGGCGAACCCGCTCTTCCTCCGTTTCCATCCACGTATTGGTATCGCAGACAGATACGCTTCCCCAAGCCGCGGATTGAATCTCCTCCACCTGTTCCCGGTCCTCCTCATCAATCACAAAACCGGATAGTAAAGAACCATAATGACCCGCCACTGCAAACGCAGATGGTTCAATCCCCATTTCCCGGAACATTTTCGCCGCCGGTCCCTTCACTGCCCTGCTGCCAATGATCGGCGAGACAGCCAGGACCGTTTTCTCTTGCAGCCATTCCCGGATGGGAGAAACGGCCAGAATAGGGTCCACGCTCACCCACGGATTCGAAGGACAAATCACAACCATGTCAGCATCCTGGATGGACTCTTTCACTCCCGGCGCTGGACGGGCTTTATCAGCGCCCTGAAATATAAAGCCACTGACCCGGGGGCGGCATCTCTCACGAACGAAATATTCCTGAAAAGGAAGCATACCTTCGTCTGTTTTCACTTGGGTTGGAACTGGGTCATCGCTCATAGGAAAGACAGCAACTTCTACCCCCCAGGCCCGGCAAAAGTCACGCGTGACCTGATGGAGCTTCTGACCGTTCTTCAACCGCCGGGTCCGCTCCAGATGCGTGGCCAGGTCACGGTCCCCCAAACGAAACCAATCCGGCGCACCCAGCTCTTCCAACCCCTCCAGCGTGTGCCAGGTTTCATCTGCCCTCCCCCAACCAGTTTTCGGATTGGCGATCCCGGCCAGGGTATAACATACAGTATCCAGATCAGGTGAAACCTTCAAACCGAAAAATTCAAAATCATCCCCGGTGTTGACGATCACGGTCAGATTTCCCGCAGGCAGTGCCTGCGCCAGACCGTAGGCCAGCTTCGCTCCTCCCACGCCGCCAGCAAGGGCAACAACCTTCATGCATGCCTTCCTTGATTGGTCTCAAACCCCTGATCCAATTTGATTATACTTGATCCCGGAAATGCGGAAAACAAGCTGAAAATGGGGGCTCTTTCTCGGGTTTTCAACGGAACAAATCCTCCTCTTTAGGCCGGAGGATCTCCTCATGAGACGCCTCCCGCAAAGGATAGGGAAAACCCCGCGCGTGAACGACGGGGGTGCCTTCTGCTGCCTGTCCCATCATCAAAGAGGCCCCGGCCGCCAACTCATCCGCCACGCCCACACGGGTGACCTTCAACCTGTAACCAAACAAGTCCGGCCGACCCCGAAGGTCCTCAAGGGCAGGCAGCCCGGAAAGGCCTATGGATATCCCCACTGTTCCCAACCTCCAGGCGCGCCCGTGAGAATCGATGATCAGAACGCCAATTTCCGTGCCGGTTTCGCGCTCCAGTACAGCGCGAATTTCCCGTGCTGAGGCATCCGGATCTTCAGGCAGCAACAAAACCCACCCGTTTTCCGAATGGGGATCAGACTTGACATTGGAACGATCAATCCCGGCATTGGCACAGATGAATCCATTCCGGTGTTCTGTGATGATCAATCCCGGCCTGGTACGGACCACTTCCTTACTTTCCCGTAAGATGATTTCTACCACCCTGGGATCTTTTTCCGTCTTGCGCGCTAACTCCTCCGCTTCAGGAGAAGGTACGATTGTGTTCAGATCCACTTTCCTGCCCTCCGCCTTGGAGACGATCTTTTGAGCGATGACCAGGATATCCCCATCTTTCAACTCGAGTCGGGAATCCTGCAAAGCTGTCAGGATCAAAGCACCCAGGTCATCGCCCTCCTGGATCAAAGGAATCCCCACCAGCGGCGTAAACGTTAAGGAGGTATGTTTGCTTTCCGTCATAAAAAAACTCTATTCGCCGCCCGTGACCTGGATGCTGGCATGCTGAATATCGTTAAATTTGTTGATATTCACCAGCAGGGCTGTTAAACCCTCAACCGTGTTCGCCGCATCCAGATCCCCTGCGTAATAGGCCTGCATACCCAAATCTTCAATGATATCGATCACTTGCCGGGCCGCTTCCTGGTCATCAGCACAGACCAGGACATCGCTCTCTAATTCTTTCTCCAAATCCGCAAAGGACTGGGCGGCGACATTCTGGAATGCAGCCACAACGCGCACCCCTTCTCCAAGCAGCGTCTGAGCGCGCCTGGAGGCGGAAGGCGGCTGAGGTGGTTTGGGATTGGGAAACTTGATCCGTGCGGTGGCATCCACCAATATTTTCCCCTGCAGGTCTTCTTTGAGTGATTTCAAAGCCGCCTCGTGGGCTGACTGGACTACAGTGAGGATAATCAAATCCCCTCCCCGGACCGCTTCGGGATTCGGCATGCCACGAATGAGGTCTACCCCCAAAGCTCGTTTGAGTTCTGCAGCTGATTTTTCTGCCTTTTCCTCGCTGCGTGACCCCAGGATCACCTTATAACCCTTGACGGCCAGGCGTTTTGCCAAACCTGTCCCCAGGTTCCCTGTTCCACCAATAATTGAGATCACTGGTTTCTTTTCCATCATGCCATATCTCCTTTGAACCGTTTCATGTCCACATTTTTGACTGCGGGTTTTCCCCTTCCGCACTCTATCCTGTTTCTTACCCTACAATCCAAACAGCACCATCACGATCGGACTAACTGTACTTCCCGACGTTCTTTTCATACCGGGACCAGATTTCCGGAGCGAGCTCTCGGGCTTCCTCCATGATCCTTTCCTCATCCAGGGTAAGGAGTTCTCGATCGCGCATTAAAAACTCACCCCCGACCATCGTGGAAGTGATCATCGACTCCTGGACCCCGAATATAATTTGCCAGGGAAGATTATCTGAAGTGAGGGGTGTAGGAGGGTGATAATCCACAAAAATCAAGTCCGCCTGCGCCCCCGGTTTGATCACACCTAAAGGGGCTTCCGGGAGGTAAACCTGGGCTAAAGAGGCATTATTTCTAACCCCCATCTGCACGATATCCAGGGCATTCATCCGCCGTGGATCCAGGTGGTGGACCTTGTGTAAGAAATACGCGGTCTTCCATTCTTCCCACATGGCATGGTAAAAACCGTCCGTCCCGATTCCCACCGGGATACCCAAGCGCAGGAACCCCTCCACATCAGCCACACCCACAGCGTTGTTCATGTTGGACCGGGGTTGGTGAGTGAGCCAGGTCCCCGTTTCAGCGACGAGGACTGCTTCCTGAGAATCCATGTGGACGCCGTGTGCCACGATGGTTTGGGGACCCAAGATGTCATGTTTCCCCAGACGGTCGATCACCCGCAAGCCACTTTTCTTTAAACTGTCATATTCATCTGACTGGTGTTCCCCGACATGGATATGGAATCCCGCCTCGTCCCCAACAGCCTTCCGGCAATCCTCCAAGGTCTCTTCGCTCAATGTCAAACTGGCGTGCAATCCAAAAGCAGCCCCCAGGCGGGGGTTCTCCCTGACGCGATCCGATTGGATCCAGCGCACGTTTTCATCTATCCCTGCCTGCGCACCCTCTTTCCCATTGCGGTCTGTGACCTCATAACAAAGCACCGCGCGCAGACCCGCTTCCTCAATCACGTCCGCGATCACATCCAGCGATCCATCGATAAAGGAGGGAGAGGCATGGTGGTCGAAAAGCGTCGTGGTCCCGTTCTTGACCGCATCCACAGCCATCACCAACGCGGAATATCGTACCCCGTCCTCATCGAGGGCGAGATCAAGGGGCCACCAAAGTTTTTTCAAAATGGCAGGGAACGCCTCAGGCGCGTCGCCAGGAATGGCCATCCCGCGGGAGAAGGCTCCGTAAAAATGGGTATGAGCGCAAATATTTCCCGGCATCACATACTGGCCCGCTGCATCTATCACTTCCTCCTCAGGGAATGCTTCCATCAATTCCCGGCCAGGCCCCACATCAGCGATCTTCCCATCCCTGATCAGCAGGCCCTGTCCAGATAAAAGACGATTGTCCTCTTCCCATGTGACCAGATTTGCGTTTTTAATGATCATCATTTCACCTCACATGAATACTGGAGAACAAAACGCTCCTGGCGTTCATTCTCCATCGCTCCAGGGATAAATTTTCGAATCCATTGGATCGATTCCTCACCACTGAAATCAAAGTGCTCCCGGGCAAGGCAGGCTGTAAACGTCCCCGTCCGCCCGATTCCAGCCAGGCAGTGCACAGCAACAGACCGCCCTTCGCGTCCCAACTTTTCCACATTTCTAACCGCTTTCCGGAAACCCGCAGGGTCCGGGGGAAGTCCATGGTCTGGGATCTGCAGGTGGATGACGTCCATCCCCTGCTCTTTATAAAAAGAGATCAAATCCCGACCGGTATAAAACAGGTATTCACCCGGTTCAGTGAGAACCACGATCAGATCCACATCCTGTTCTTGGTAAAGGGGCCAGAGTTTGTGAAAGCGGTCGAAAGGACCGAAAGGCATGGCGCTGCAAAAAATGTTTCCAGAAAACGTGAAAGGGAGTTCGGTCAACATGGTCTCCCCTCTCTTTCCCCCAAACCCAGAAACCATCTCTTCCCCTCCAGGAAGGGGGCCTCAAAAGAACCCTTTTTCCTCCCTAACCCCAGGGTTCCAGACTTGAGCGCGCTCGACCCATAGATAAGGGCAGTGCCTTCACTCATCCCGATTCCCGATTCCTGCATGTGGGTGATGATTGACGTCTTCTGGTTCCCTATTTTCATAGATCGGCGATCCTGTTACACAGGTAGAACGGTAGCACTTTTCGTCAGAGATTTTCCCGACGCCGTTGCCATTCAACTGAAGGGCAACGACCACCGATCCATGGACTTCTATTCTAACATACATATCATAGAAATGATGGAAACCCTGGATCCTTTTAATGGAACTCAAATATCTGGATGACCTATCTCCGAGTCAGGCATTGGAGTTGATTAAACCCTGTCCTGCGGTAAAATCAATCCAGTAACTGAAGAGAGACTTTAAGGAAAGAAAAGACAAGTATCCCAGGAGGATGTGCTGCATGTCAAATCACCGCGAACGCGCGTTAGCTTATTTCGAGGATCACAAAGAAAAAATCATCGAGAAGCTGACCTCATTTATCTCCATCCCTTCGGTGTCCACGGATCCTGAACACGCAGAAGATATCAAAGAAGCCGCCCATTGGTTAAAGTACGAACTGACCGATCTGGGAATGGAGGATGTGGAAGTGCATCCCACCCCGAAACATCCCATCGTCTTCGGGCAAAAAACGGACGCCGGGAATGATGCGTTCACGATCCTCATCTATGGACATTACGATGTCCAACCCGAAGACCCGGTTGACGAGTGGGACACCGAACCCTTCACCCCTACCCTGAAAGGGGAAGAACTGTACGGCCGGGGGGCTACAGACATGAAAGGCCAGGTAATCGCCGCTCTGAGCGCTGTGCAGGCGATCATGGAAACGGGAGACCTGCCGTTGAATGTCAAAATCCTCATCGAGGGGGAAGAGGAAATCGGAGGGCCCAATCTGGGCAATTTCATCCAGAATCACCGGGAGATGCTGGCATGCGATTTCGCCCTCAATCCCGACACGGGCATGCTTGCGCCAGACCTGCCCACGATCACGTATGCTCTGCGCGGTTTAGCTTATTTCGAACTGCGGATCTTTGGACCCAAACAGGATCTTCACTCCGGTCTGTTCGGGGGAGCGGTGCATAACCCTGCCCAGGTCCTATGTGATCTGATCGCAGCCATGCACGACGAAAAAGGAAAAGTGACTTTGCCCGGCTTTTACGAAGATGTCCTTCCGCTGGAAGAGGAGGAGCGAGAAGAACTGGACCGCCTGCCCCTTGATGAAACCTTCTACCTGGAGCAAACCGGCGCACCCGCTTTGTGGGGCGAAGAGGGGTATACCCCCATCGAAAGGGTGGGCGCCCGTCCCACGCTGGAAATCAACGGCCTCTACTCCGGTTTCATCGGAGAGGGTTCAAAAACCGTCCTGCCCTCGTACGCCATGGCCAAAATCTCCACCCGTCTGGTCCCGGAACAGGATCCAGCGC
>JAGXKM010000167.1 GCA_018335275.1 Anaerolineales bacterium
TGGGGCAAGAGTTCACTCGCGGTTCCACCCAGATTTACCCTTGCATTCAGGGCGCCTCTTTGGGCTGATAACGGGGCCAACCGAGCCACCATACTTGCTTGATCACGTTCCGGTGTTTGCTCACGGGTGGTTTTCGCGGCCTGGTTCTGGAGAAGGCTCTCAACCAATGGCCTTCTTTCTCTGGCAGAAAGTGGGTCGTTACTCGTCCCGATCTACGCTTTTCCTATTCTTTTTAAATTATAACTATTTTTCCGGGAAATGCAAGCACAGGATGTTAGCGTATTGTTAACAACTCGGACGGCGGAGGGGTTCACGGCTTGCTTCATGGGGTGGAGCGAAATGCCCTCCGTACGTTTCGCTACCCTAAGAAGGCTTCCATGTAGCCTCTGATTTCGGGAACCGTGGTCAATTTTTCGTAGAAAAAGTTATTCACGATATTGATCACTTCGTCCCGGGCGGTTTCTACTTCATCCGTCAAAGACTGGCCCGCTTTCTGGTCTTCAAGAGCGTCCCGTAAACGCAGCAGGTGTCGGACGACGACTGATTCTTCTTCCCCTTCAAGATCTGTAATCACCGACATGATCAGCCGGTCTGCCTGGCTCTGGATCCGCTCGATGGGGATGCTGGAATCCGGCTGGCTGCTCTCATCCATGGTGCGGATCAGGGACCAGACCTGATAGAGCATGGAAGCTGGCTCGTCAAACAACTCCCGGATCAGAGCGGCTTCTTGATACCGCCCTGTGAGGCGGAAGATGTTATACATCCGCTTGGCTGCTTTGCCGTAATTGATGTCTTTGTTGAGGTATTTATTGACTTCCTTTTCCAGCTGCTCTACATATACCTCAAGTGCGTTGGCGGATACATGCTGGGATAGTTTCTCAAAGATGGGCACCGATTCTTCCTGTAAATAGACCTCCTGGAAGTAAGGGTCGAGGAAGCCGTCCAGAGGTGTGATGGTTCCATCTGGCGCTTCCCAGGTCACGTCCAGCATGTTGCTGGCGTTGACCAATTCGTTCCGGATGGGATCCGCGACCACCCAGTCCAATTTGCACCAACCGGGATCATGGGCCACGTTTTCCCACTTCAACGTGATATCCTCTCCTTCCAGCGTTTGAGCTTGGATCTCTCCAGCCTCCATTTCCTCTGGAGTCCAGGAGATGGAACCTCCTTTCCGGCGCTGCTGCTCATTGACGATCACGTCCTGGGGGTAAGACCCGAAGTGAACTTCCATGAGCTGGTAGGTGGGTCCTGTCATGGTTGCCAGGGCCTTATCGCGAATTAACTGACCCAGAATCTGGCAGGCCTCCTCCTGACTTTCGGAAAGGATGTTCATGCGCTCAAAATAGTCCGCGTCTCCAGGGTAGGTCTGGATTTTCGATTGGGCGGCCGATCCAGAAAGGGCCAGTGCGGTTTCCACCTCCCCGGGGATGTCCTCAAACTCAACCAGCGCGCCCAGCTTCCGGAAATGGGCCAGGTCCTTTTCACTGAAATCCAGCATGCTGACCTTATGTCCAAAGACGCCGCTGCGCCTGTCAAAGACGATGTCCTCCCCTTCCTGGGATACGCTGATGGCTTCCAGCCATTGTGCGGCTTCGTTTTCGTTTAATTCGATCCCCAGGCGTTGGGCGGATTCGATGATCCGTGTTGTGTTTTGTTGGTTGTGAGATAGGTTTTTACTCATCATCCTGACTCCTTAGAGACCAAAAATATGGATTAGGGATGCAGCTCAAGAACGCGTACAATATCTATATTGAAATCCTAACACAGATCTAAGAGAGCAGGATTAAAGGCCTTTAAGGGTTTTATGTTCAGGGAAGAGAAGAGGCGATCTGATCTCAGGAGAGTAAAAAGGGTGGCAGGGGACGGTTTGGTTTTGGCTGTGGCGAGACCTCCCCCTGGCCGCCGGGTAAGGTTGGCAGTCCCCGGACATGGAGCTGAATTCGGGACGGGAGGAGCCGTCCGGGAATATATCTTCTTCTGTATTTCCGAAAATTGACTCAAGTTTGTGTTCTGGGAAATAAATAGATTACCTGCTGAAGGACGCGAGACTTTTTGCCTTACAATGGAAAGGAAACACATAACATGATAGAGGTAGAGGGAGAGTGATGGGAGAAAAAGCAAACACGGATAAAGGTGAATTGAAGGGAGAGCATGTTTTTCTAACCGGGGCTTCATCCGGGATTGGACGGGTGGCCGCGATTCGCCTTGCACAGGCGGGCGCGTATGTGGCGGGCATCGCCCGCACAGAAGAGGATCTGGAAGATACCAGGCGATTGGTCCACAAGCAGACGGGGGAAGAGCGCATGATCCCCATTCCCTGCGATGTCACCCGAGAAGACCAGGTTAAAGATGCTTTTCAGCAGGCGGTCGATGAGCTGGGTGAAATCCAGATCGTGATCGCAAATGCCGGTTCTATGAAAGTGGCACCCATCCACGAAACGTCTTTGTCGCTCTGGCAGGAGATGTTTGATGTCCTGGCCGTGGGGAGTTTTTTGACGGCCCGGGAAGCGTTCCGGCATTGGCTCCAGCGTGAGATTCCCGGTCGATTGGTCTTCACATCCAGCAAAAACGCGGTCGCGCCCAGCCCGGGTGCAAGTGCGTATGCCTCGGCGAAAGCTGCTGTACAGCACCTGGCCCGCTGTTTGGCAGAGGAGGGTGGGCCGCACGGTATCCGGACGAATTCTGTGCTTCCCGATGCTGTGATCCGGGGTACCAATCTCCTCTCGGAGGAGGAATTAAGGAAGAGCGCTGCCCGCCATGGTGTCCCGTTTGAAGATATTCATGATTATTACCGGAAGCGGAATGCGATGAATGTGTCTGTGACCCCGGAGGACGTGGCAGAAGCCATCCTTTTTTTATGCAGTCCCCGCAGCCAGAAAATTAATGGGGCCGCCCTGACCGTGGACGGCGGGATGTCGATTGCTTATTTGCGTTGAGTTGGATTTATTGATGCGGGGGTCATGGGCCGCATTAAAAGGAAAAAGTGGAGCGTCAACTCCACTTTTTCCGATTCTTAAGGAGGAGATACGTATTATGGAATTAAAACTGCATCAATGACGTGGATCACGCCGTTGGAGGTCTCGATGTCGGTGATGATCACTTCAGCGTCATTCACCAACACTTTACCGTCCTCGACGGAGATGTTCACGTTTTCGCCAAGCAGCGTCTCAGCCTCGCTGAGTTCCAGGACATCTTCAGCCATGACTTTGCCTTCCACTACGTGATAGAGGAGGATGTCGGTCAGGGCGGGGATGTCGTTCAACAAGGTATCCAGGGTGCCTTCAGGAAGCGCTGCAAAAGCGTCATCCGTGGGGGCGAAGACCGTCAGCGGGCCTTCAGCCTTGAGGGCGTCCACCAACCCGGCGGCTTCTACAGCCGTGACCAGGGTGGAGAAGCGTCCGTCTTCCGCGGCCACCTGAACGATGTCGCGGGTTTCCGGCTGGATGACCGCGTCGATGACGTGGATCA
>JAGXKM010000168.1 GCA_018335275.1 Anaerolineales bacterium
GTGGAAAGGTTGATCCTTGATCATCAAACAGACAACGCAACACATCTAATCATTTCAGAGGGTGTACTATTAGTTGAAAAAAAAGTTGTCCCTGTAAGTTGGATTAATGAGTATGACGAAGAAAGTATCCATCTGGCAGTGGATAGGCATGTGATTGAGAACCTTCCAGACTATAAGAAGGAAGAAAAACCAATTATTTGAACCCCACTTTTTTTAGAGAACTGGATCTGGGATTTGGTGCAGTCAAGAGAGGGAGATTCATCAGAAATGCAAGAGGAAATAAAAAAGAACGCGAATTTGAAGATAGAATTTTATAGTGAAATCTCATCCGTGGGCGATGATGTCAGAAAAAAGGTCAGGGACCGGCTTGAGGATTTGGCAGTAGGGCATACTGACATTATTGGAGCTTCCCTGGCAGTGGAGGATATTGCGGGTGAGGAAACCCCATTTCTGTATGAGGTTCGCCTCGTACTTTATATGCGCCCCGAAAATATCGCTGTTGTTGAAAAAGGGGAAACGATCAGGAAAACCATTACAGACACACTCTCGGCGACAGAAAGGTTGGTTCGCAAGGAGAGAACCCGCCGTAAGGAGATAAGTCATCAGCCTGTTAAAAAAGAACCTGATGAATTGTATAAGGCATCTCCGGAAGAATTGTATGAAACATATACGCCTTCACGTGACCCTCGTTCCCTTCTTGACGACGGGCGATCTCAATTGGCTTCTGAAATGATGATGGAGGAGGGAATGGAACAAGAAGCAGCCTATTACATCACGGACCAAATCTTAGAATATGTAGAAGACAAAATTAGCGCTTCTTGAACGGGAGCGGTTGGAAATAAAAATAAACACACAGGATCGTCTCTAAATCCTGTGTGTTTTTTATTGAGTTATGAGGAGAATGGAGATAACCGTTTGTGAAGGACAATAAACCGGAGCGACAATGGCCGTCTTATTGAAAAAAGATGCCTTACAAGAGAAAGATTAATCTGGGGGACCCCAGGATAGGAACTTGTTAAGGATTAATAAATTTTGCTTAAAATCAATATCCTGGTGGTTGGTTAATTCAATGTCCACAGCAGCAATCCCTTTCTCGGCAGCCCAATCAATCAACTGCCCGCTGAATTGGCATCCAGTGTCAATCGGTGGATAGGGATAAGTGCTGATCGAAGCGATCTCTTCCGCCAGGTCGAGCGAGCGAGTAGTTGCGGGTTTTCCCCCTGCAAAGATCCCTAGGGCTGCACTGTGGTAGTTGATAAGGGCATCTACGTTATGGGCTTCAATAAAAGAGATCAATGCTTTGGCCTCTGGCTCAGAGGCAGGACCTGTTCCGGCTGTGATAGGCAGGTAATTCCAACATCCTTCACGAGACCAATCTGACCTCCAGTGATCGGGGAAATTTCGGTTGAGGTCTACCCCGTGTTCATTGGCACGTCCTTTGATGCCATGGGAGCGGGCTTCCCCGTCTGGGTTTAAGGAACGCAGAATATATAAAGTTTGATCCGAGGGTACCAGTTCTGGGTGATCTTTGAGATATTGAATTAGCGCATCCGCTAAAGCGATCGTATTCCATTCATACCCCCCGTGAATGCCAGCGATTATTAACTTTTCTGTATTACCGCTTCCAAATTGAAAAACCTCCAGGTACCGACCTTCCACAGATTTGCCAATGATGATCCTTTTTGCAATGACCTGGGTAGGAGTGGGCTTTGTGGGAGATGGTTTGGGTGTAGGGGTAATAGGTGTAGAAGTGGGTATTGTTGGCCGGGGCTCAGTTGTGTTGGTAGCTGTTTTGGATGGGACAAGTGTATTTTTTTGAGCAGTAGGCACGGGTGAGGAAATGGAATCGGAAGTAGGCTCCAGATGAGTAAGATAATAGGTGGAAAAACTGACTAGAAAACCCAGGGCAAGGACCCAGGGCCCCAGAATCCAGATGGGAAATCTTCGCTGAGGAGGAAGGGAATTGCTGTCAGAGCTTTTCAATATTTGTCTTCCTTTTCATTTCAGAAAGCGAACATATAGTAGGACAATACACTTTTTTTATATGCTGCTGCCCACAAATACAAGATAACAAAGCGGTTTGTAGAAAAATCATCACTAAACCGACTGATAAAAATCCCGGGGAGCGTTTTCTCAGAATAAAGTATAAAGACAAGGGATGATATTGGCAAGTTAATATACAGAAAAAGGTTGGCGTGAAGCCAACCTAAAACTTTTGTACCCCCACTGCGATTCGAACGCAGGTCTTCGGCTCCGGAGGCCGACACTCTGTCCGCTGAGCTATGGGGGCATGTGCAACATTTTACCAAAGGGGGAGACATGTTACAAGGCACCTGTTGTAAATAACCGCATCCCCCTTCGCGCAGTGAAGTGATTAAGATTCAAGCATTATTTTTTTTCGGCAGATCTGTGTGTGATTTGGGTCTAGACCGAGTTCCCGGATCACTTCGTCCGGGCGTCCTGTTGCTCCCGGGAGGTGAGATAGATGCATCTCTACAAGCTGTTTGGCCTCTCCATCTGGCGGGATAACTTCTAATGAATAGATCAATGGTCTGAGGTCATATGATTTTCCTTTTCGTTCCCTTTTGATCTGCTCCTGGTGCAGAATATCCTGAAGGTGTTGATCCAAATCAGATACTTCAGAGAAAAAAGACACATGGTAGAGGGCGGATCTTACCAGATTCGGGAGTTTACCCCCGTGAATATCAGAGATTTCCTTTAGATGATTGATTCTCAACCCCGGAGGCAAAGCATCCTGAAGGCTTTTTTGGATCGTGTTCAATGGATAATGATCCTCAAGCCAAAAATCACCTATTTCGCCTGTGCTGAGGAAACCCAAAGGCAGGGGAGCTGCCAAATTCAGTTGGGGTCGGGGTGTATACCCCTGACTGTAAGAAAGGGCTAGGTGCGCTCTCCGGAAAGTGCGTACCCACGCCCTGCGCAGATCCAGATGTCCTGTGTACTGCATGGCTTTTGTTTTTGAGAAGTGAATCCTAATCCGTTGGGTTTTCATATAAAGCGTCTTGGATTTACTGACCTTTTTGGGGTTCTTGTGATGAATGTCCTGAGCTCCGCACTTCAGGACACATCCAGTGCTCACCAGGATGCATTCTACGGGGCTGATTGTAGGCTGATAATACGCCACATGCATAGCATTGCTCGCGGCAATCTGGGCGCGTTTTTCCCTCTTTACTCCACTTGTAATCCTCTTGGAGAAAAGATTTTTGAACTCCAATGTCAATATGATCCCACGGTAATCTCTCATCCAGCGAGCGTTGGCGGTGGGCGTAAAAAGCGGGATCTAATCCGGTCTCTTGAAAGGCGTCAAGCCAAATTTGGAAATCAAAATGTTCCTGCCAGGCATCAAACTTCCCACCTTTTTCATAAACTCGCCGGATGACTTCTGCCATCCTACGATCTCCCCGAGAAAGCCAGGCCTCATGGATCGTGTTTTGGGGATCAT
>JAGXKM010000047.1 GCA_018335275.1 Anaerolineales bacterium
TGGGCATCGTACAAGGACAGTTCCAGGGGCATCTGACCCAGTGCATGGGTGGCACAGCTCAAACAGGGATCATAGGCCCTGATGGCAACTTCTACCGCATTCAGCATGGGCTCGGTGATCTCCGCCTTCCCATCCATCCACGAGTGGGCCACGCTGTTGACCGATTCGTTCATGGGCTGGTTGTTGTTGGTCGTGGAAACGATCAGGTTGGCTTTAGTGATCTGGTCGTCATCGTTGATCTCGTAGTGGTGGAAGAGGGTTCCCCGGGGAGCTTCCAGGAGGCCGATGCCTTTGTGGGCCTTCTCTCCCTTGGTGACCAATTCGCCCTTCATCAGATCCGGATCAAGCAGCAGTTCTTTCATCATCTCGGCCGAGTGCAGGATCTCAATCAAGCGCGCATAGTGATAGTGCAAACAATGGTTGTTGGGCTTCCCTTGGGTCAGCGCTTTGAACTGCTCGAATTCTTCCTGTGCCAGCGGGGTGGGAATGAAATCACAGGTGTTCAAACGAGCCAATGGTCCTACCCGGTACCAGCCCTTCTCCGGCCCCAGGGATTTGATATAGGGGAACTTCATGTAGCTCCAGGAGCGGACTTCTTCCTCGATGACCTGCTCGTAATCCTGAGAATCAACGTCGTCAACGACCCTGTTTCCATCAGCGTCCACCGCTCTGATCACCCCGTGATACAGGTCCAGGGCGCCGTCCTTCCGGACCAAACTGAGGTGGTTGGAAGGAAACTCGGCAAAGTCATCGATAAAACTTTGATGTTCCTGATAATACCCTTTAAAGAAATCAACGATCCCCTGCGACCACTCGATCATCTTATCGACGTTCATGGGGTCTTCGCCGTGCAGGAAGGCTTCCTTATCTTCCGGACTGAGGTGCTTATTGATCCCGCCCGGGATAGCTCCTGTGCCGTGGATTTTCTTCCCCGCAGTGGCCCGGATGATTTCCTGTCCAAATTTCCTCATCATCACACCCTGGACAGCCAGGTCCTTGTTCTCCATGGCTACGCCGATCACGTTCCGTACCGCCGGGTCTGCATCCACACCAAAGAGAAGATCCGGGGAGGCCAGGTGGAAGAAGTGCAGGGCGTGAGATTGGAAGATCTGGCCGTAATGCATCAAGCGGCGCATCTTCTCCCCAGTGGGGGTCAATCCCTCACCGGTTCCGGCCCCAACCAGCACATCGAGGGCTTTAGCGGCGGCCAGGTGATGGCTGACGGGGCAAATCCCGCACAACCTCTGAACCAGCACGGGGGCTTCCCAATAAGGCCGGCCCTGGACGAAACGTTCAAAGCCCCTGAACTCGACAATGTGAAACCGGGATCGAGCAACTTGATCCTGATCATCCAGATGAATGGTCACCTTTCCGTGACCCTCAACTCTGGTGACAGGTTCTATGGTAACTTTCTGTGACATATCTGTATCCTTTAATTAATCAAATTTCACCAGTTCGTAGGGCAGTTCCATCTCATCCCCGGTGACTAAGGCCACGACAGCGTTCCAGATCAAATCAGCCCGGGGCGCACAGCCCGGCAGGTAGTAATCGATCTTGACCACCTCATGGCAGGGATAAACCCGATCCAGGATCATGGGCAGTTCATCGTCGTTAGGCAGCACCTTCTGGGTGTTGGAGCCCACAGTGGGGCCGTCGAGATAGGCTTCATGAATGCATTCTTTAACCGGGATGCCGTTGCGGAGGGAGGGCAGGCCGCCCATAATGGCGCATTCCCCCAGAGAAACGAGGATATCACAGTGTTCCCGGAAGTCTCTCAAAACCTCAATGTTCTCACTGTTGGCACATCCGCCTTCAATCAATCCGATATCACACTGCTTGGTAAACTCCTTGATATCGTTGATCGGGGACTTATGAAACTCCACCAGATCAATCAACTCCAATATCCTTTCGTCGATATCCAGGAAAGACATATGGCAGCCAAAGCATCCTGCCAGAGAAGTGGTTGCGACAATTGGTTTACTCATAGTTTTCGTCCTATCTGGTCAATTAGTTTTCAATCTCGCTGCCAATGGGCTGGTGATCGTATTTACGCTCCCCGATTGGCACCTCAAAACCGCGTTCTTTCTTGAGGATCGCGCCCACCGGACAATTCTCCATGGCCTCCAGGGCTTCCTCGTCCGTCAGCCGGGAAGCCAATTCTTCATCAATCGCCACGTGAAGGTCCTCACCGCCCCGGCCGTGATAAGCAAAGACATGCTTTCCATCCTTGGTCACCGTGCGGATGCAGCGCTTGCACAGGATGCAGCGGTTGCGGTCATGATAAATTTGATCCGAGCGGGGGTTGACACCCTTTTCAGGGAATTTATAGGGAAAGCGGGGCACCAACATCTGAAAGCGGTAGGCCAGGGCCTGCAGTTCGCAGTTGCCGCTCTTCTCACAGGTCGGGCAGTGGTGATTCCCGGAGACAAACAAGGTTTCTACGATCGCTTTCCGCAGCTCCGTGAGTTCGGGAATATCATTCTCGACGATCATGCCGTCTTCCACCGGCGTGGTGCAGGCTGTCATGTTGCGGCCGTCCACCTTCACATTGCAGATCCGGCAGGAGCCGGCCGGCTTTACGCCTTCCATATGACAGAGGGAAGGGATGAAGACCCCGTTTTCCGTGGCAGCATCAATGATCGACTGCCCCTCTTCTGCGTAACAGGGCTTTCCGTCAATTTCAAAGTAAAGTTTTCCGTCTTTTTTCATATTATGTCCACTTTTTTATCTGATTGGCTTAGTGGGAGGGAATATTCGGGACTCTGCCGACCGCTTCGCAGGAATCCGCAACAGCCTTCTCAAAGTCAAAGGTCGATACGTAGTCCTCATCGGTCTGCACCCGTTCTTCGTAAAGGTTTCTGAAATTCTCAATGGTGGTCAAGATGGGGTTCGCGGAGGTCTGCCCCAATCCGCACCGGTTGGCATCCTTGCCCATTTGTCCCCATTCGTAGAGTTCATCAATATCCTTCTGCGAGCCGTTGCCGTTCAGAATCTTGAGCAGTTTATCGCGCAGGATTACAGTCAGATCCCGGCAGGGTGTGCAGGAGCCGCAGGATTCCTCAATAAAGAAGTTTGTAAAGGGCAGGATGAATTCTTCCAGGAGATCACGCTGCTCGCCAACCAGGATCATCGATCCCCCAGTGGCAAGATCCTCGAAGGCCACACTGCGTCCGAAGTGGGTGGGATCGATGCACACCCCCGAGGGTCCGCCCACGATCACGGCCTGGGTATCAGGCGCTCCAACCATCTCCAGCATTTCCCTGATCGTCATCCCCCATTCCATTTCATACACACCCGGTTCCTGACAATCGCCCGAAATGCTCAACAACTTGGTGCCGGCGGATTCCTTGGTCCCAATGGATTTGAACCATTCTGCCCCCCGGATCATGATCGGGGCCACCTTGGCTAGGGTTTCCACATTATTGACCACGGTGGGGTAATCCTGGTATCCCCGCTGGACCGGGAAAGGCGGGCGATTTCTGGGTTCTCCACGTTTACCCTCCATGGACTCAATCAGGGCCGATTCTGCGCCGCACACATAAGATCCAGCGCCAAGCTGAATCCGGATATCAAAGTCAAAACCTTCTTTCCCGAGGATGTTCTTCCCCAGCAAATTGTCATCCCGCATCTTTTGCAGGACACCTTCCAGGTAATCCTTCATATAGCTGTATTCATACCGCAGATAGACAAAGCCTTCCTGAGCCTCCAGGGCGTGGGCGGCAATGGCCATGCTTTCAAAAAGCTGTTCGGGAAGCTGGGTCATGATCACCCGATCTTTGAAAGTACCCGGCTCACCCTCGTCCGCGTTGCAGATCAAAAACACCCGTTCCCCCTTAGAACGGCGGCAAAAATCCCATTTCAAGCCGGTCGGAAAGCCGGCGCCGCCCCGCCCGCGGAGGTTGGAATCTTTAATCTCTTCCACGATCTCCTCAGGTGATAATCCAACGGCCTTTTTCAAAGCCTTCCCCAACTCGACCTCAGAAAAGAGCACGGTCGCCTTGGTGTGGAGGTTATTCTTGACCATCGTCCGCAGGCCGTCCCGGTTGTACATCGCCTCCGCGACATCCTCAGCGATCTCCTTGATCTCTTTGCCCTCCTTCATGGCCCGGACAATTTTCTTGACCTTGGCGCGCGTAAGTTCGGTGAACAGGGTGTCGTTGATGATGGCTGCGGGTTCCTGATCGTTCATCCCAATGTCAGCCGTTTCCCAGAGGCCGATCAAACCGTCTTCGGTGACCTCATTGAAGGAGACGCCTACTTCCTTCTCGAAGGTTTCAGCAACCTCGGCCCGACCGTAGATGAAAGAAACAGGGCTGTTGTTGAGGTAAACAGCGTATTTCCCCGCAGGCTCCCGGGTGAAGAAATGGTAAAAAGAAACGGTTTCTTCAACATTCACCTCTGAGATATCGAGCTCTTCAGCCAGCACCCCGACAGCTTCATGGGGGATGCAGGAGAACTCATTCTGGATATCCAGCAGCATATCCAGCAGCCTGCCTCTATCCTGATTATATTTATTGATAATACTGGAAATTTTTCCTTTCATAGATGAACACCTTTTGCGTGGTAACTAACCAGGGAAAAACTCTACGGTTGATTGTGGGAACAGCATGCTTATGATTTCAAATATACAGCAATTGACTTGAGGTCTGCTTGTAAACTTTTTCACATACACGGCTATTATAAGATGATTCGCTATTTTTTTGTACCCTGAAAAGTGAGAAAACTCACCTCCTGTCCCATAAAGTGATTTTCAGCAATGAAATGCATTACAAATTAATCAGTCCCCTGTGGAGATAGTAATCGGGCAGCAGCTTCCTCCACCTGGGATCCGGGCAGTCTTAATGTCTGATTCCTTCTCATCATGACGATTCTTGATATATAATCTATAAAACCTGCCCCAACGCTTGATAGATTTATTTGTTCAAAGGCAGGCTATAACGGAGGCATGATGATTGAATCAATAAAACCACTCGCAATTTGGGCTTCAGCAACATTGGAGCTAATTGGGATTATCATAATCCTCTCCCTTGCCATCTACGCAATTATTTTTGGCATAATACAGTTGATACACCCAGAAAAAAGACGCTTGGTATTTGACCAGGTCCGCCAGCGCCTAGGTCAGGGAATCCTACTTGGCTTAGAGTTTCTCGTTGCAGCAGATATCGTTCATACCGTGGCAGTCGACTTGACGTTCGAAACCGTCGGGGTACTAACCATCATCGTCTTGATACGCACCTTTCTGAGCTTCACGTTGGAGGTTGAAATTTCTGGCTGCTTGCCCTGGAATAGGAAAGCATAAAGACCTCTCCTCTCTGTATGTGCCTGAGCCTGTGTACTCGTCCTTGAAGCTACCTGCGCTCTTGAAAAGATCCAGTGTCAGCCCTAGGAGAATAGCCGCGATCCGGGGCTGTTTTAGCTTCCAAGACTCCCGAACCAGAATCGCCAAACCGGAAGAAATCGAACATAATTATCAGGTTTAATAGGAGAGAACAGGGTGGAAAATGACGAACTCTATCAAAAATGTGTATCTGATTTGGAAAAACTGTGCAAAGAAATCCCAGAACGAAGCGTGGGCAGTGAGGGTAACAGACAGGCAACGAGTTATTTTGAAAAGGAATTATCCTCATCGGGCTGGAAGTCAGAGATATCTGAATTGGATGTGATTGACTGGGAAGATGGTGGAGCAGCGCTGCATGTCGCGGATCAAAGTTTTCACGTCCTGGCCAGCCCCTACTCTCTCGGCTGTTCTGTTCAAGCCCCATTGGTAAGTGTCTCCTGCCTTGAAGAACTCAAACGTAAGGACATAAGCGGTAAAATTCTTCTTCTCCACAATGATATTGCTAAAGAGCAGCTCATGCCGAAGAACTTCGTGTTCTATAACCCGGCTGAGCATCAAAAGATCATCGCTCTCCTTGAGCAAATGGGGCCTGCAGCCATTATCTCCGCAACCAGCAGAAATGCTGCTCTGGCAGGAGGCAGCTATCCTTTCCCTCTGATTGAGGACGGCGATTTTGACATTCCCTCAGTGTATATGACAGAGGAGGAAGGGAAAAAACTCTTATCCTGCACCGGAATGCCCACTATGCTGCAATCCCGATCAACCCGGATTCCCGCAAAATCCTATAATGTTGCTGCCCGAAAAGGGAAAAACAAGGATGAGCGCATCGTGCTTACGGCACACATTGACGCAAAGAAAGGTTCGCCGGGAGCGATTGACAACGCCACAGGGGTTGTCACTTTATTGATTCTGGCTGAACTCCTTAAAAACTATGATGGTGACAGATACCTCGAAATAGTGGCCTTCAACGGCGAAGATTATTATGCCGCACCCGGACAAATGGATTACATCAAAAAGAATCAAGGACGGTTTGACACCATCCTCCTGAATATAAACATCGATGGCGCAGGGTACAAAGAAGGTAAATCGGCTTTCTCTTTCTTTGACGTTCCTGAAACTATCAAAGCAACGTCCAATGAGATGTTAGCCAGATTTGATGGAATCACAGAAGGAAAGCTGTGGCCTCAAGGAGACCACAGCATTTTCATCCAATATGGATGTCCCGCTATAGCCGTATCCTCACAATGGTTTCTAGAGCACATCGACAGCCAGGACATCACCCATACCCCCAAGGACAACCTTGAGATTGTTGATGGCCGCAAATTGGTCGAGATCGCTGAGGCACTGCACTGGCTGATAAAGAAAACAGACAGCAGATAAAAACGGGTTAGAGGCGGCGTAATGAAGCGGCTGATTTTTAATCATAAAGATAACCTGGAGAAAACGTCAGGACCTGATCCAGCATCAGATGAGTAGAAAATATGCAAATGATCCAATCCCCAAAATACCCTTTGATTTCCATCATGACCTGCACCTTCAACTGCGAGGAATATCTCCCCAAAGCGCTGGCCAGCGTCCAGAATCAAACCTATCCGTACATAGAACACATCATCAATGACTCGTATTCAACGGACAGCACCCTGAAGATTATCGAGGATTACATTGCTTATAACGAATCGAAATATCCCATAAAATTGATCCATTCTCCACCCGAGGGGGTGGCAAAAGCATTAAACACAGCTACCCACGAAGCATCCGGCGAGTTACTCCATTATTTGCATTCAGACGTATACTATGCGAAAAATAATTCGCTGGAAAAGGTTGCCGCCTATTTCATGGAAAATCCCGAGCTGGTCTGGCTGACCGGCAAGCTCATCGTGGAATTCAAAGGGAAAAAAATCTTTCTTCCCAATACCCTGCCAATGAAAATGCACCCTGCAAAAGCGCTGACGATCACTAATTTCGTATCCCATGAAAATACATTTGTGAGGAGAAAAACCCTGCTGTCCCACGGGGGATTCAACGAAGACAAAAGATATCCGGTCGAGTACAGCCTATGGCTGAATATCATCAAAGATTCTCAACCGCTGATTGTGGATGATAAGTTTACTGTATTCATCATCCACAGCGGAAGCACATCCACAGGGAGTGTTTTCAAGCTTTCCAAAGCTCTCCTGCGGGGAGTAAACACCTTACGAAAAGAGAAAATTATCCCCATCGTAGGATATTATGAAGACCACCCTGTCTATGACCGGTATCGCAAAATTGCTAAAAAGGTCAGGAATGCTTTTTGATAGAGGAACACCAGGCAGACAGCCCCGTTAAGATCCAACAGAGGGAAATACCTACCACTCACTACGTCACAACCTTTTGAAACTTGTTAACCCTGTGTACTTACTGGTAAAATCAAATGTGAGATGTCCTCCAACCATGATGAATGTTAGGGGTGATGGTCAGAGAAGGGATTTCCCCCACCCTGCATCAACAGTATCCGGCTTTTTGCTGATCGATTCCGCGCCGCGAAACCCTGACCCAGGTCAGGGCTCTAGGATATCGATTAACACGAAACGCCGGCGAAGCACAAACTCTCGTCAGACAGCACATACATTTCAGGATTGATAGATATGAATAATCGGATCAGCTTCATTCTAAACCGCCTCAGTGAGCGTCTCTGGATTAAGCCATTGGTGATCAGTATTCTGTCTGTTGCTGCCTCATTCCTGGCAAAATTCATTGATGAAATTGCATTCCTTCATATTTTTCCGGAGATCACTCCGGATTCATTAGAAACCTTACTGGGGATTATAGCCGCGAGCATGTTAGGTATCGCTGTTTTTGCTGTAGGTGCCATGGTATCTGCTTACTCATCCGCAAGCAGTGCCGCAACACCGAGGTCCTTGCCACTAGTAATCTCAGATGACGTATCACAGAACGCTTTGTCCAGCTTTATTGGTGCATTTATCTACAGCGTCGTGTCCCTGATTGCTTTGATGAATGGGTTTTATGGGACCACAGGCCGGTTTCTTCTCTTTTTGATCACAATCATTGTTTTTTGCATCGTCATCATCAATTTTCTGAGATGGATAGACCGCATTGCTCGGTTAGGTCGCTTGAGTTCCACAATCGAAAAAGTTGAGACAGCCACCCGAGATGCACTGCGAAATAGCAAGGCAATACTCCCCTTGGAATCAAAACCTGAACCTAACCATCCGGATGGCAGACCTGTATTTTCTCCAGAGATCGGGTATGTACAGCGGATCGATATTCCTGAACTTCAGTCGGCTGCAGTAAGATTCGATCTCCAAATCAACGTTCAAGCCCTACCCGGAACTTTTCTAAGTCCAGATCAACCTTTAGCTTTGGTTTCTTACCCAAAGCATACTTCAAAGAAAGATATTGATTCAGGTATGATTGTCAATTCTTTTACCATAGGAAGAGACAGAATTTACGATGAAGACCCCCGGTTTGGTTTTCTCACCCTCTCTGAGATTGGCAGCAGGGCATTGTCCCCAGCTGTTAATGACCCTGGAACAGCGATTTACATCATAGATGCTTACGTACGCCTTTTCACAAACTGGTCCAAAGCTGAAAACGATCAACAGAGTGAAAAACTTGCCTATGACCGTGTGGTCATTCCTGATATTCCCCTGGATGAGTTGTTTGATGACGCATTCAATACCATCGCTCGTGACGGCGCGGGTATTATTGAGGTTGCTCTACGGTTACAGAAAGCTTTCAAATCCTTGAGCTCGCTTTCCAATGAGAGATTGGCTGAAGTATCCATAGATCACGCCCGCCTCGCGTTTCGCTATGCTGAGGAGGCCCTCTCCTTACCAGAGGAAATCAAACAGCTCAGGGAAATATATAATCAATAATGATTAAGAGAATTATGGATTCAGTTTTAGATATGATTGCCGTCTCACTTCTGGTCTCCCATCCAATGGCTCATTCTTGATGCTTCGTATTACACAACATAGACTGCCGGCGGTGGACAGCGGCGAAATTCTTGCGGATCATAGTTTACAATTTGATAACCAAAATTGCCAGCCCGGCGACAGAATAGCCAGGCCATGACGTCGAGCTAATCCTCCATGACCACATCCAGATGATGACTGGTTTCCCTTTTGTGATGGGCAATGGACAGCGACAAAGATCGATTGAAAACAATTGGATGATGTGTTTACTGGGATATGCAGTTATCGATTCGCGTTAAAATTATCTCCATCAAAACAAGTAAAAATAATGAAACAAAAAGGCGCTGTCCAACGAGTAAACATCCTTTCGCTGAGGCCAAATAACTGGTATATCAATCAGGCTAAATTAGATAGCGTGAGGGGCGCCTGGCAAAACGGCAATCAATCGGAACTCCCTCCTGTGCTCGTTACCAGGATTGACCAGGAATTTAGCCTGATCGACGGCCATGCCAGGACGTACGCAGCCTTTGAACGGCGAGAAAAGAAGATCAAAGCACGGATCATCGATTTGGACTTCATAGAAGGTTCCACAGCGCTTTACAAACACATTCACCGGACAGGTCCAGCCCTGGGAATACACACCATTGCAGACCTTGAAGATCGCATCATTGAACCTGAAGAGCATAGACGGCTTTGGATTGGCTACTGCGATCGTTGGCTGCGAGAAAACGAAGGCCGCTGACCAAGCAGCGGTGTTAAAAACAGACATCAAGTGAAAACAAGAACCTGGTGGACCTCCACAAGACTACCCGCGACAGGTGAGTGTTGTGATGAGTTTCCTGGATTTAATTTTCCAAATTTGGCGTAGATTCAGCCCATCCATACAATGGCGGCTGTTATGGCTCTTCAATCCTACATTCATGGTCAGCGTTAGCGGCTTTGTTTATGATGAAAACGGCCGCTTTCTACTTTTACGCCATCGTCATTGGGTCCCTGATGGTTGGGGGTTGCCCGGGGGAATCGTAGAAAAAGCTGAAACGCTGGAACAAGCCTTCTCTCGCGAAGTGTTTGAAGAAACCGGATTAGAGATATCGCATATTGAATTGATCGAGATCGTCAGCGGCTTCCATATGCGAATGGAGGTATATTTTCGGTCAAAGTTGAAAGGTGAGAAAAGCAAGCACTCATTCAAACTCCAGGATCAGGAAATACTCGAAGCCCGATTCTTCGATTTTCAGACATTGCCCCAAAACCTGCTCAGCATGCATCGTGATCTGATAGAAAAGGAACAAAATGCCAGATCTTGTTCTACACTGAGCCGTGGACTATCGAAGAAAGGAACCTGATCCCGGCCGCATTGGAATGGGCAGATTTCAAACCGAGCAACCCTGCTGCATTGCAGGTCTGCTTAGAAAGAAGTATTTATGCGCTGAAGTCGGTGACCTCACTTAGCTTGATCGAATACCACAAACGGATTGCTGACAGTATGCTAGAATGCATAAGCTTGGTTCCCTAACATCGAGCCATCTCAAACCGCGATCAAAGGATGTTATCGTTCTGATGACCACGACAGCCACCTCTGCCACAATCCCCAAGAAAACCGCCAGCGCCAGCTATTTCCTATCCGAACTTATCATGGGCCTGTTCACTGCCCTGGGAGGACCGGCCCTGCCCTTTCTGGCTGAAAACACCGCCAGCTCCCTGGACCAGATCAGCCTGTTTTTCGTTTTTGGTTCTCTGGGGTATTTGCTGGGATCCTTTTTTGGCGGTCGAGCGTATGACCGGATTCCGGGTCACCGGTTGATGGCTTTGACCCTGCTGGTGATCGCTTCCAGCGGCGCTCTGATCCCCATCCTGGGCGGACTCTGGTGGCTGCTGCTGGTCCAATTCGTCCTCGGTCTGGCCCAGGGCGCAAATGATGTGGGCTGTAACACGCTGCTTCTCTGGCTTCATGGGAAAGACGCCGATCCGTATATGAACGGTTTGCATTTTTTCTTCGGGCTGGGTTCCGCAGTCGCCCCCCTGGTCTTGGCAGGATTTCTATCCCTGACCGGGGGAATCCAGTGGGCCTATTGGGTTTCTGCGGTACTTTGTTTGCCGCTGGCCGTTTGGCTCTGGAAACTACCAAGCACACATCCCCGGGAGAAAACCGTCAAAAAAGGGAATGACGGTGCTGCCCTCCTGCCCACCGCCCTCCTGGTTCTGGCTTTCCTCTTCGCTGTCGGTGCAGAATTTGGCTTCGGGAATTGGATCTACACCTACAGTTTACGAATGGGTTTAGGGACCACGATAACCTCCGCGTTCTTGACATCTGCTTTCTGGGGATCCTTCACGATAAGCCGCCTGGCAGGAATCTGGATTTCTACTCACCTCCAGCCCATCACCATTCTCATCGGAGATTTACTGGGATGCCTCGCCAGTTTAAGTCTGATCGCTATCTGGCCACAGTCCCATCTCATCCTCTGGCTGGGTACGATCGGGACAGGCTTATTCACCGCCTCTATTTTTCCCACCCTGTTATTGCTGGCCGGGGAACGGATAAAAGTCACAGGAGCTGTTACGGGCTGGATGCTGGTGGGCGGTGGTATCGGAGGAATGTTCGTACCCTGGTTGATCGGCCAAGCTGCTGTCCGGATTGGTTCGTCAGTCATGCCTTATCTGGTAGTAGGATCCGTTGTTCTGAACCTGATCATGGTAGTCCTCTTCAACAAACGGACAAAACAATCAGCCAGCTGAGGATACAGGCCCGCGGCTTAGAAGATGATCAAGGGCCAAGCACTACAATACTGGTTATCAATTTTGAAAACGATTCAGAACCCAAATAATTTACATCAGCCGAGCCAAGCCAGGGTATTGGATTTGACAAGGATATATTAAAGATAAATATACTTTGAAGCCAAAGCTGGAATAGACACCAGCTTCTATGCAGAACATCCAGGAGGGATTATGCAGGACATCCAACGCGGACGGAATTTCATGAAAGCGGATTTTGGGCGGAGATCAAATGGCCCATCCGACCAACAGCGAGGCGTGCCCTATCCTCCGCTGCAAAAGGAAGCGGGAGATGGAGAGATCCTGGCCTTACCATCTGTCGATCAGGAGGTGATCTCCAGGTCCGATTTTTTCACCGTCGTTGAAGAACGTCAGAGCCGACGTAAATATTCGGACAGCCCACTTTCCCTTGCGGAGCTTTCGTTTTTACTGTACTGCACACAGGGGGTGAAACAGGAGATCAGGCGCGGATATGCCACCAAACGCACCGTGCCATCCGCTGGAGCCCGGCATCCCTTTGAAACATACCTGGCGGTCAACCATGTTGAGAGCTTGAAATCCGGCCTTTATCGCTATCTGCCGCTCTCCCACCAGCTGCTCTCCCTGGGAGCGGTCGATGATTTGCCGCATCGCCTGACCGAAGCCAACCTCGGCCAGCGCTTTGTGGGAGATGCCGCCTGTGTATTCATCTGGAGCTGCATCCCCTACCGCGCGGAATGGAGATATGGGTCCCACGCGCATAAAAATATGCTTCTGGACGCGGGACACATCTGCCAAAACTTATATCTGGCCGTGGAAGCCATCAGCGCAGGCACCTGCGCGATCGGCGCCTACGACCAGGAGCTGATGGACGAACTGCTGGCATTGGATGGAGAAGATGAATTTGTAGTTTACCTGGCGCCGGTAGGTAAGCCCTGAACGCTCCTCGCGAAGGCAAAGACTCCCACGAGTTTTTAGCTGACATATAACCTGATGCGCCTTGAAAAGCTTCTTGTCCAGAGAAGGAAGCCAATCTGGACCTGGGCACCTGCGCCGGGCATTTACCCCTTGGATATTTCACTCGATTCATCTCTGAAAACTTGGCCATGAAAGAGAATAAAATACTCCCTGGAAGATCCACACGGAGAGGAGTGACCTCTCCGTGTTTTTTGTTTAGGGGGAATGAAAGTGTGGTTTAATACCCTCAGGAGCGTAATCGAACCTCAGCATCAGCTAAAACCTGAGAGGGGATAGCAGGGCGGTTATGGAGATCATCCGCTCCTGGTGGACGTCCCATGCGGACTGTTCTTTTAAAAAAGTTTGGACATTGAAGTCGTGAAAAGCCCGGGTTAAGTCTGCTGTTCCTGATCACTGGATATCAAGAAGCTGAACTTTTAGACATCTTGCAAAGAGGATTGAAAATGAAAGGCGATATCTATAAAAAATTAGCTAAAAGATTGGATATGCTTCCTAACGGCTTTCCAAGAACGGAGAGCGGGGTGGAACTACGCCTGCTGGAAAAAATGTTCAAGCTGGAAGAGGCAGAGCTGGCTGCGGAGATGCACATCCACATGGAACCTGCGCAGAAGATCGCTTCCCGTACAAAAATGGACCCGAAAGAGGCTTATAAAACCCTGAAAAACATGGTCCGGAAAGGGCTAATCCGGATCGAGCGTAAAGAGCGTGAGCTTCGCTTCAGCTTGATGCCATTTATTGTCGGGTTTTATGAAGAACAGCTCCCGCGGTTGGATCAAGAGATGGCCTCACTTTTTGAGGAGTATTTTCAAGAGAGCAAAGGGGCCGTCGCCAAGAACCCGGTCTCTGTCCACCGCGTGATCCCCGTTGAGGAATCGATCTCTTTTGAACTGGAGATTTTCCCCTATGAACGAGCTTCAGACATGATTAAAAGCGCAAAATCATGGGGGGTCCGGGACTGCATATGCCGCGTCCAGCAGCAGCTCATCGGGAAAGGGTGCGATCATCCGGTCCAAAACTGCTTGGTCTTCGCCCCTGTTAAGGGAGTATTCGACAACAGCGAGGTCGACCGCGCCATCACCCAGGAAGAAGCTCTGCAGATCCTTCATGAGGCGGAGAAAGCGGGATTGGTCCACACCGCTGGAAATTACATCGGCCCCCATAACTACATCTGCAACTGCTGTACGTGCAGCTGCGGGATCCTGCGCAGTGTGGCGGAATTTGGCATCCCCACGGCTGTCGCCAAATCCGATTTTCTGGCGCAGGTAGATCAAGAGAAATGTCTGGGGTGTGAGGACTGCCTTCCCACCTGCCAGTTTGGCGCGCTCTCCCTCTCCGGGGATGAATGTGTTGTTGAGGATGTCAAATGTGTAGGCTGCGGCGTATGCGCCACCGTTTGTCCTTCTGAAGCCCTGATCTTGATCCGCCGAAGGGAAGGAGATGTGGAAAAACCACCTGCTACTTATAAAAATTGGGAAGCCCGCCGAGCTGAAGAACGCGGAATGCCCTTTGAGGACCTTCTCTGACTATCCAGAGAGAAAAGGATGAG
>JAGXKM010000169.1 GCA_018335275.1 Anaerolineales bacterium
GAGGATTACCACCGCCTGATCAAAATGGCGGATGTGGAATCCGTCCTCCCCAAAGACATTCAGACAGGATTGAAGATCAATATTTCCTGGCAGACCTGGTACCCGGCCTGCTCCACCACCCCCTGGCAGCTGGAAGGGGTCATTCAAACCCTGCAGGACATGGGATACGATGACCTGGTCGGCGTCCACAACGATACCGTGGTCGTCGATACCAGCGACGGGGAGGTCAACAACAAGCACAAGTTTGTGACCGACAAATATGATGTCCCCTGCCTGTACCTTTACGACCAGGATTTCGAATGGGTCGAATTCTACCCCGAAAACCACGACTACCTGGTCCTGGACAAGGTCTACCCGGACGGTGTTTTCATCCCCAAAGCGCTCCTGGACATGAACATCATCCAGCTGCCCACGGTGAAAACGCACGTTTTCACCACCATCACCGGGGCCATGAAAAACGCTTTCGGGGGACTGCTGCACCGGGACCGGCACTGGACCCACGCTGTGATCCACGACACCCTGGTGGACCTGCAGGCCATCCAGCACGAGATTCACCCCGGCGTCTTTGCGGTCATGGATGGCACATTTGCGGGTGACGGCCCCGGGCCCCGGGCCATGCGCTGGCACGAAAAGGACATCCTCCTGGCCTCCGCGGACCAGGTGGCCATTGACGCGGTGTCCGCCAAACTGCAGGGCTTCGACCCCATGGACCTGCGCTTCATCCGCCTGGCCCATGAGCACGGCTTCGGGATCGGCGATCCCCGCCAGATCGAAATCGTGGGCTATGACATTGAACAGGAAAAGCCCTGGGGGTTCGTTCAGGAGGACACCTTTGCCAGCCGGGGACAGCACGCCATCTATCACGGCTCCCTCAAACCGCTTGAGAAACCCCTCCTGCAAAGCCCCTTGGTGCCCTGGGCGTATTTCGCCAGCAATTTCTACCACAACGTGTACTGGTATCCCTTCGTGGGCCGGAAGCGGGTCCGGGAAGCCCTGAAAACCAAATGGGGGCAGATGTTTAAGGAATATGGAGACGGGGAAGTGGTCATGCCGGGCATGGAGCGCAAGACCGTTCTCCAGGCTGTGGTGGGCCTGACCCTGGTCGCTGCCGCAATCTATGGCTTGATTTCCCTGATTAAAAAATAAGATGGCCAAGCTTCCCCGAACCAAGTCCCTCTTCAGGCGGATCCTTCCGGGACTCATCCTGGGGTTTGTGGTTTTTCTGGGTTTGCTGCTCATCGGTGATATCCGGAAGACAGGGGCCACGTTCCGGGATTTCCGGTGGTCCCTTTTCTTGCTCGTCCTGGCCTTCACGCTCTTCAATTACATCTTCCGATTCATAAAATGGCATTATTACCTCAGGCTGGCCGGGGAGAAAGAGATCTCCCCCCTGGTCAGCGCGAAGCTCTTCCTCGCCGGGCTGCCCCTGGCTGTCACCCCGGGGAACGTCGGGGAAGCCCTCAAGGGGGTCTGGCTTAACCAGCAGGGCAAGTTGACAGTCAGCGAAGGCCTCTCCGTGGTCACTGCGGAGCGGATCAGCGACGCCCTGGGTGTACTCACGCTGTCCACCCTGGGGGTCTTCGCCTACCCCCGCTATTGGCCGGTGTTCGCGGTGTCACTTGTCTTCATCCTGGCTGTGATCATCCTCTCCCAGATCCGGCCTCTGGCCTTGAAGCTGCTCGCCTGGGGTGAACGTTTGCCGCTGGTGAGACAATTTGCCGGGCCGCTATCCGACTTCTATGAAAGCAGCTATATCCTGCTGCAGCCCCGCGCCACATTGACCGGACTGGTTTTGGGCACGATCTCCTGGCTGGGAGAGGGGGCGGGGATGTATGTGGTCTTGCGGGGGTTGGATGTCCCCTCTTCTTTTGAAACCTTTTCCCTCGCTGTTTTCATCACTTCTTTTTCCACCGTGGTAGGCGGGATCTCCACCCTCCCCGGCGGGCTGGGCGCAGCGGAGGTCTCCCTGGCCGGGATGCTCACCCTGCTGCTCGGTTTAAACGCGGACGCAGCCTCTGCCGGTACGCTGATCATCCGCTTTGGGACCCTGTGGTTTGGCGTCAGCCTGGGATTGTTGGTCTGGTCCCTCTCCCCCGATCTGCTGCGCTTTATCCCGGAGGAAGAAGGATAAGGAGAAAGCCCAAAACAGCCCTATCATCGCAAGGTTCGCAAACCAAATGTCATCCTGAACGAAGTGAAGGATCCTTGCTGCGATAGTTTTAATGGAGACACCGCTTAAAATAGACCACACTTACCGTTTTTTTAGGTGATGATAACAACCGCGTGTTCATAACAAGGATCCCTTCTCGCCCCTACAGGGCCTCACTCGGGATGACAAAGGAAGGATAATCTTAAACGAAAAACCGGGGACACGAAAAACGTGACCCCGGTCTTCTCTTTGAATCGTCCCCTTTTGTCGTCTAACATTCTACGCCCAGCCGTAATCCTTGGCGGTGGCGACCGCCTCGCGGATCATCTGGCTGGTGAAGCCCCACTCATTGTCATACCAGCTCATCAACTTCACCAAATCCCCATCCACGACCATGGTCATCCCCAGGTCGATGGTGGCGGCATGGCTGTCGCCGACGATATCCGCGGAAACAATGGGATCGTCGGTGGCGCCTAAAATCCCCTTGTAGCGGGATGTCTTCGCTTCTTCACGGAAGATCTGGTTGATCTCATCCTCATCCGTCTTGCGGGAGGTGAGGAATGTGATGTCGGACACGGATCCCACCGGGATCGGTCCCCGGACTGCGATGCCGTTGAATTTTCCTTTATGCTCCGGAAGCACCTTGGTGGTGGCAATCGCCGCACCGGTCGACGTAGGCACGAAGTTTACCGCGGCCGCACGCCCACGGCGGATCTTCTTGGAGGGACCATCCACAATTTGCTGGGTTGATGTATACCCGTGGATGGTGGTCAAGATCGCTTTCTCAATCCCGATCCGGCGGTCCATGACCTCAACCGGAGGGGCGATGGAGTTCGTGGTGCAGCTGGCACAGGAAACCATTTTATTAGCTTTGCGGTCCACCTCATTCACGCCGTGAACGACGGTGGGAATCCCTTCACTCTTGGCTGGAGCGGAGAGGATCACATAATCCGCACCCGCCTTCAAATGCTTCTCCAGGCCTTCTTCATTCCGGAAAATGCCCGTGCATTCTAGGACTAAATCGATGTCCAACTCTTCCCAGGGCAGATCTTCAGGATTCCGTTCACTGAAGAATTTGTACGATTTCCCGTCTACGATCAATTCGCCGTCGCCGACTTCCACGTCCTTGTCATACCGTCCATAGGCGGTGTCATAGCGCAGCAGGTAGGCCAGGTTATCCAGCGGAGCGATGTCGTTAAACGCCACCAGCTCCAGCTCCGGGGTCTCCAGGACCTGTCTAAACGCCGCCCGTCCAATCCTTCCAAAACCATTGAGTGCTACTCTTGCTGACATGCAAATCCTCCTCA
>JAGXKM010000048.1 GCA_018335275.1 Anaerolineales bacterium
CTTTTAACAGAAGCCCACACAGCGGCCATTTTGATGCTTTTCTGTTGTGTTTTGCCAATTTTGGGCAGTATAGATGGTCCTTTCTCCGACAGAACGCCTCTAAGAGCCTGGTTTCCAATTTTCAAACAAGACAAATTAAAACGGCACGAAGTCGCTGATCGTCACCTCCAGGTCCAGCTCGATGTTGAGATACTCCTGGGTTGTTTTTATATTCGCGTGCCCCAGCAGGATGCTGATCTGCTCGATGGGCACGCCCGCCCGCCGTCCGAGCTCCGCGTAGGTACGGCGCAGGTCGTGCGGCTGCAAATCCGGTTTTCCGATCAACGCCCCGCGCTTCTGAACGATGTCATACAGCGCCGTCGTGCTGATGCTCTCGCCGGGCTCCTTGTTTCGCCCCAGGCTGCGCAGCACAAATCCTTCCGGTCCGACAAGGAACTTCCAATCTAAGATCGCTTCTGCCAGGCGGTCGTTGATCGGCACCACGCGGTCTTTGGCCCCTTTGCCTTCCACATCTAACACCGTGCGCTCATTTTGCTTCTTGACGTCCTCAAAGCGCAGGCTGGCCGCCTCCTCGCGCCGCAGCCCCGCGGCCATCATCAGCCCGACCGCCAGCCGGTCCCGCATGGTGAAGATTTTGAACTCGGGCTTGCCGCTCGCCCTGCGTTTGCAAGCGTCCAGCAGCTCCTGCGCCTCTTTGGCCGTGAGCCAGGTGTGGGCTTTCTGTCCGCTGCGGATTTCCGTGCGGATGGCCTTCTGCAGGGCCTGGGCCCGGAAGACGGCGGCCTGGATGCGGTCGATGTTGTCCGGGGTGGCCGCGCCCTTGGCCAGCTGCTCGAGCTCCTGGGCCAACCGGGTCACCGCCGCGGCTAAAAATGCCCGGGTGGAGCTGCCCACGGTCAGGGCGTATTCCGCGAGCGCGACGGGATCCAGCAGACTGCCGCCGGTGTCCAGGTAGTTCTGCAGCGCCTTGATGTACTGGTGCTTGGTGGAGTCCTGCAGCGTGGGGTTGTTTTGGATGGCCCGTATCGCGAACGCGCCGGGATCCACGTCCTGCGTTGGTGTGATTTTCCTATCTTCATTTTCAGCCATATTGACCTCGATTTTACCCCTTTTTCGCCCTCTGTAATACTTGCGTATATGCCGCTTTACGTAAGTATTAGAAATTAAACAAAAAAGCAGGCTGCTTCGATCGTTTTTGTGCTTTCTGGTTATAGAAACTCTATGTGGTTCTCCATTTCTTCACTGTCCAAGACGCTGTACACAAGTACCAAGCCTTGGACGACGGCGCTTATTGTCGCTTGTGCTGGTACAAACACGATGCCTGCGTGCTGGACACCCCCCGCATGAAGTTTGAGAAGGTCGTCATCTTTCGTGACCAGAACTCTATCTTGGGACGACGCAAAGGCCAATTGGTGCTCATCCGAAGCGCCGCGCATCTCGGCATCAACGGTGGTCAGCACATCGATGCCGCGGCGCTTCAGGCTATCGACCACCGACCGTCCCAGGTGTTCATCAAGGTAAAAGCGTATCCTGCTCACGAATATTCGGAAGGAATTTTCGAGGGGGTCTGCTCACGCATCTTTTTCGCCCGAGACTGACTGCCCTGCATGCTTTCGTCGACCTCCGCACGGTGGCTGTAGTAATAGGCGAGAGCAGCGTAGACATCGGCGAGCGTAAGATCGTATTCCGAGGCGATCTCATCCGCGCTTCTTCCCATCCATTCGAACCAGATCACGATTTGTGCTACGGAGATGCGCCGTCCGGTTATCCGCGGTTTCCCACCAAGCACATCTGATGTAGATTCTATTCGTTGGTCTAATGTTTTGGTTTCCATAGTGAATGACGTTCCTCATGTTTAGCTTCATTAGTATTATACATGTTAAGTGGCAAGGGTGAATATCCGGCGAAAGCGTTTCGCAGTGTGAGACTTCATTCGCTTCCCACATTAAGGGGTTTTGTTTCTCCCGTTTCAATCTCCCTTTCTGTTTCTTGTGCAAATTACTCCAGGGTGACCTTGGGCAGTTCCTCGATTTGCCAGGCGACTCCTCAGTTCTCCACGGACAGCAGCAAATGGATCATTTTCAAAACCTCGTCCACGATCTGGCTGGGCAGCTGGAAGATCAGCTCTGCTTCCCGGACTTCCCAGTCAAGGGTTTTCACCTGGTCGGCCAGGATGACCCCTTCGATGGGCAAACCTTGCGGGATGTTGACTTCAAATGGGTATCCTTTGACCTGGCTGGTGATAGGACAAAGGATGGCCAACCCCACCTTTCCATTGTAAGCTGTCGGAGAAAGGACCAGGGCAGGACGCCTGCCTGCTTGTTCGTGGCCAGCTTGGGGATCGAACGTGAGCCAGATCACATCCCCGCGTTCCGGAACAAAATCGCTGTCCTTTACCATGCTTCCTTGCCCTTGGCAGGACCTGTTTTCACTTCGTCGTGTTTGTTTTCCTCGGTGACCTGCTCAAGCATGGACTCCAGCTCCAGGGGCCCTTCCTGTTTGGGGATGATCACCAGTTGGTCGTTGATGATAGTTAACTCCACAGGCGAATCTTCTTCCAGACCGATTTCCGCGGCAAAAGGTTTGGGAATGCGTATGGCCAGGCTATTCCCCCACTTTTTGATCTTCTTTCTCATCTTGAACACCTCACAAAACACGGACATGAATGTATATACATTATATATACACCAATATGGGGGGTATGTCAAGCGGCGGGAGCGGCGTTGCTACCCAACTTTGTACCCTTTTGGACAAGCAAAGGGTAAGATGATTACGATGTCCAATCCCGTTCCCGCACTTTTTTTGTGATCCCCGATTCCAAAAAGTGACAAAGATCACTTGATGAGCAAGCAGGTAACCTTTTATATTTAAAGGTATATAAAGGTCTACACATCTTCCAATGGCAATGATTACCCCAAGGTATCACATATGATGGAAAGCCTTTCTCCCCGCGACAGAGTATCAATGGCAATCAACCACCAAGTCCCCGACAGAATCCCTGTTGATTTTCTTGCTGTGCCTGAAATCTGGGAAAAACTCCTTAAAGAACAAAACGTCAACACCAATCTGAAAAAATCTGATTATTATGATGTCCGCTGGGAGAGCTTGTTACGCCACTTGGAAGTAGATTGCAGAGTTGTATCATACGATCAATTCCCCCAACCTCCCCGGAGATTTCTAGATCCTGGGTCACAAGTTAGCTGGTACTCATCTTTAGGGAGATCAACCCCAAACCGAATGTGGCGCCAAATTTCTCCAAATGGCGAAATTAAGGATATTTGGGGTCGAGTTTTCAGTGTCAAGGAAAATCCTTATGGAGCATATGAAGAGCTATCACGTTATCCTCTAAGCAATGCACAATCAGCTTCTGATATTGCGAACCACTCTTGGCCTGATCCAGACTGGTGGGATTTTTCAGGAGCGTCTGATCTGCTTGATGAGTTGAATAAGGATCAAGAGTATCATATTCGCTACCGCCTTGGGTCTGTTTTTGAGGTTGCCTGGCAGCTTCGAGGGTTTGATAAGTTCTTGCTGGATATGGCCATTGATCCCCAAATCCCTTCTGGGATCATGAGCCACCTGACGGAAATTTACCTGGAAATTACTGAACGTTTTCTTCAGGCTGCCAATGGCCGCATTGATATGGTCTATTTCTATGATGACGTGGCCACCCAAGAATCACTATTGATCTCTAAAGACATGTGGCAGGACCTGATCCAACCACATCATCAAAAGCTTATTGATCTCTGCAAAAAACACGATCTAAAAGTAATGTACCATTGTGACGGAGCGATTTACCCCCTAATCAATCATCTGGTAGACATGGGGATTGATGTCCTTAACCCTATTCAGGCGGATGCCAAAAATATGGCACCAAAAACCCTTAAGAAAGAGTTTGGAGATAAGCTGGCATTCCATGGTGGAATTGATATCATTGATACCCTTCCAAACGGCACACCCAACCAGGTGCAGGATGAAGTTAAAAGCAGGATTGCAGTGCTTGGTGAAAGGGGAGGTTATATCCTGGCCAGCTCTCATCACATCCAAGCCGATACTCCACTTGGCAACATCCATGCAATGTACGATGTAGACATTCGCTAAATAAACCTGAATATGAATGCAGAAACGTATTTGTTTAATAAGAAAAACTCGCTGCCACTTTACATTCAGGTAGCAAACTGGATCAGGGCTAAAGTGGTTACCGGTGAATGGCCAGAAGGGTATAAACTCCCACCAGAAGTTGATCTCGCCAAGGATTTACAAATTAGCAGGGGAACTCTTCGACACGCTCTATCCATCCTGATTGAAAATCACATCATCGAACAAACCCACGGAAAGGGCACGTTTGTAGGTTCCGCGATTCTGGAACAAAATTGGGCTTACAAACTCACAACAACCTCAGAAGAGCTTAATTGGATGGGTATTCCATTTGAAACAGAGGTCCTAAAATTGACACAGATGAAGGTTTCTGATGAACGTATAATTTCATTGCTTCACCTTAAGCCGGAGCAGGAGATCATCTTTTTAAGACGGCTACGCCGCATTGCTGGATTACCGGTAGTCCTCCATGAAACTTATTTCCCTGCTGCTATGTATCCGGGACTGCTCAAGATAGATTTCACCAATGAGACCATGACTGGTACACTAGAGAATACTTATGATCTTAGTGTCACACGCGCAGACCACACAATCTCTGCCATCTATGCTGACCAGTCAATTGCCTCAATTTTAGAAATCAACCACGGAGAGCCAATCATCTACGATGAACATGTGCTGTTCAATGCAAATGACGTTGCACTTGAGTTTACAAAGGGTTATTTCCGGGGAGATCGATTCCGGCTTAAGACTGTTGTATACCGCGATCAAGCCTCAGGTAAGCAGCGAGTAACAGGATAGAATAAGATGAGCTTAATGGAATTATTACCAAAAGAACGAATTGCAGTAGCAGTTGAAGCAGATGATTGGGAATCTGCTGTCCGGGCAGCGGGAAGACTATTAGTAGAAACGGGCGCTGCAGAAGAACGATATATTGATGGTATGATAGCAACCACGAAGGAATTAGGGCCATACATCGTCATTGCTCCTGGTGTAGCTATTCCTCACTCACGGCCCGAGGACGGTGTGTTAAAACCCAGTCTGGCATTCCTTAAACTCACCAAACCAGTTGAATTTGGTCATCAAGAGAATGATCCGGTTCACCTTGTAATCGCTTTAGGTGCAACTGATCATGACCAACATGTTGAGGCACTCGGTACGATCGCTAAAATATTAATGGATGAAGCAAGTTATACAGCTCTTCTGTCCGCGCAGACAGTGGATGATGTGACAAAAGTGCTCTACCAAACATAACCAGGAAGGAGGTGATATTAATTAGATATTTATAAAAACCAAGTTTTTATAGGAGAAAAGTAATGGAAAAACCCTTAAGAATTTTAGCTGTTTGTGGTATGGGGGTTGGTACCAGCATGATATTAAAAACGCAGGCGGAAAAAGCCTTGAAAGCCCTTGAAACCAAGGCGAATGTTGAGTTAGCAGATATCAGCACAGCCAAAGGTTTAGCAATACACGCGGACATTGTTGTCACATCTGATGAGTTGGCTGAAAGAATCGGTGAAATTAATACCCCTGTTGTTAAAGTGTCTAATTTTATGGATCTTGAAGGCATGATAGCTGGTCTCAGGGCTGCAATCAGTGAAATAGAAAACTAAGGAGAAATAGATGACAGGCATTTTAAAAACACTTGTTGACATCTTGAGTGTGCCAGCGCTTTTGGTAGGCATTGTAGCCTTCCTTGGCTATCTGGCCACTAAGGGGAAAAACTTCTCAGATGCGCTTGCCGGTGGAACAAAAGCGTCGATTGGTTTCTTTATTCTCGGTGCTGGAGCAACAACACTCATCGGTCCTCTGGATGTCTTGGGCCCCATGCTGCAAGACGCATTTAACGTTCAGGGTGTTGTGCCCAGCAATGAAGCAATCGTTGCCATCGCCCTCGGTCAGTTGGCGCAAGCAACTGCTCTAATCATGGTTCTGGGATTTGCGTTCAATATCATCTTCGCCCGCTTTACACCCTTCAAGTATATCTGGCTTACAGGTCACCACAGCCTTTATATGGCCTCCCTGCTGGCTGCTGCCTTTAGCGTGATCGGCATGAGTGGAGCAGCACTTTGGCTGGTAGGCGGAGTAGTCTTGGGCTTCCTACAGGTTCTTATGCCAGCCTGGACCCAGCATCTGGCTACCCAGGTTGCTGGCGATGACGAGTGGTCCATCGGGCACTTTAGCTCACTTAGCTACGTCGTATCAGGCTTTGCTGCTAGAGTAGCTGGAGGAGATCCCGAAACCACCAGCGCTGAAGATTTAAGTTTCCCAAAGGGTATTGGGTTCCTCCGTGAATCCCTGGTTGCAACGGGCTTGATCATGTTCTTGATCTTCATCGTGCCAGCTTTGTTTTTAGGCAGCGAAGGGCGGGCGGCACTAGGTGGTGATACTACCTGGTGGGTCTACCTGTTTATACAGGCATTGACATTCTCAGCCGGTGTGGCAGCGGTCCTCTATGGTGTCCGCACAATCCTTGGAGAAATCGTGCCCGCCTTTACGGGCTTTGCCGATAAGATCGTCCCTGATGCAAAACCTGCATTGGATATCCCGGTTGTATTCCCCTTTGGCGCGAACTCCGTAATCATCGGTTTCCTGACCAGCTTCCTGGCAGGCTTAGTGATGTTATTCATCATGGGCCCGATTGGCTTGGCAGCCATCGTTCCCGGCCTTGTCCCCCACTTCTTCGTAGGCGGAGGCGCCGGAGTGATTGGTAACGCCTTTGGTGGACGCCGTGGCGCTGTGATAGCAGGAATTGTGAATGGAGTTATCATCAGCCTCGGCGCTGCTCTCCTGCTCCCCGCGCTGGGCAATTTGGGTTTTGAAAACACCACATATGGAGATGCTGACTTCCAGTGGGTTGGAATCCTGATTGGCTTGATCGGCGGTCTCTTTGGTGGGTAGCATGGTCGTGTAGAGCAGATGATGAGGGTATGCCATGATCTGGGTGCCCTCTCATTTTATTGATAAGGATCTGTTGATGAAAAATAAGAACAGAATAATCAGATTACAGAAAAAAGCCCTGGAATACAGGAAACATCTGATTCAATTAGCACATAGTCATAGCTTTGGAGTTCATATTGGAGGTGGCTTGTCGCTAGCAGAAATCCTGACAACCCTGTATTTCGAGGTTGCCAATCTGGATTCCGGAAATCCTGATTGGAAAGATCGTGACCGGATTATTCTTAGCAAAGGCCACGGCAATATTGGGTTGCTGACAATCCTGGCCATGAAAGGTTATTTTCCGTTCAGCGAAATGCAAAGCTTCAATCAGCTTGAATCTTTCTACAGCATGCACGCTGATGCTCATATTCTAGGTGTCGAACACAGCGCTGGATCTTTGGGTCATGGTTTATCCGTGGCAGTTGGTATGGCATTAGCCGCCGGGTTGGATCAGAAAGACTGGAACGTATACTGCATCCTCGGAGATGGAGAAATCATGGAAGGCAGCAATTGGGAAGCGCTGATGAGTGCCTCCCATTTTAAACTTAAGAAACTAACCGCAATTATCGACCGCAATCACTTATCTCAAGAAGGCACAACCACAGAGACAATGGGTCTGGAACCACTGGTGAAGAAGATCGAAAACTTTGGGTGGTTTGTGGAGGAAGTGGACGGCCATAATATTTCTGAGTTATTGCAGGTTTTTGATGCTGAACCGATAGGCCAGCCCAAAATGATCATTGCCAACACAATTAAAGGCAGGGGTGTGGAATCCCTGGCAAATAAAACCAAATCCCATTTTAACCACCTGGATGAGAACCAGGCTCGCCTGGCCTTAGAAGATATCGAAAAAGAACTAATGTCATTGCAGTAAGGAAACTATGAAATCAACTAATCCTTTCTTAGGGAAATCCAGCCGTGATGCGTATGGGATGGTGTTTTACGACCTGGCCAAAGACAATGATCGCATCGTTGCCCTGACAGCAGATGTTCCCGGATCCGTCAGGTTTAATAAATTTCGGGAATCCTGGCCTGAACGCTTCTTCAATTTCGGGATTGCTGAACAGAATATGATGGGAGCTGCTGCCGGCTTTGCACGTGAGGGTAAATTACCCTTTGTGAGCGTTTATGCAATTTTCGCAGCACTCAGAGCCATTGAGCAATTGAGGACTGATATTGCCTATCCCAATTTGCCTGTTCGAATCTGCGTTACCCACAGTGGCATCAGCCTCGGCCCAGCAGGCCCTTCTCACCACACGTTAGAAGATATCTCAATATTAAGGTCGATTCCTAACATGACCGTGATTGCCCCGGCAGATGGCACCTCCACAGCGATGGCCATGAGTGCCATCCAGGAACATCCTGGCCCAGTATATATGAGATTGAATCGGGCCGTTGAGCAAACAGCGTATGAAACAATCTCCAAATACTCTTACGGAAAAGCCAATCTACTGAGAAAAGGAGCTGATCTGACCATCATTGCTTATGGAGCGTCGGTAGGAAATGCACTACTCGCTGCGGAGAAGCTTCAGGAGGACGGCATTCAGGCCTCAGTCCTGGACATGGCCTTTATCAAACCCATAGATAGAAACGCAATCATTGAAAACGGATCCAAAACGGGTAAGATTCTGACAGTTGAGGAACAGAATATCATCGGAGGGCTAGGGAGTGCAGTCGCAGAAGTGATCGCTGAAAATAATCTCAATGCGATATTAAGAAGGGTTGGCATTCCGGATGAATTCACCTTGGCTGGACCTTATTCTGAACTTCAAGCGTACTACTCAATTGATCCAAAAGGGATTGTTCGGGAAGCATTAAATCTGCTGGATCAGACAAGTTGAGAGGATCAGCTTCAACATTTTTTAGTTCGATAATTTATTTAATCAGGTTGCACTGGTTTGCAGGCGGGAGATGTAACCAACTCCTTTCCTCTCGGTTCACAGCCAAAAAAATCTGGCAGTTTGTCAGCGGAGCCAAAATCGTCTGAAGTAGAAAGCAAGTCAACTGGGAATTCTGAAGAAGAAAATAAGGACTTGGATTCAAGTTCTCAGAAAGAAATCCGAGATGAGAACCCAACTAGTACTGGGGAGATCGCATCGCTTCCCCCAGCTCTTCAGAATGATAATGGTCTAACTAAAAGCACAAAATGGGTATTCGGAATATTATTATTCATTACATTAAGCTGTATAGGCACTTTCTTATTTAATTGAAACTTGGCTCCCCTGAAAAACCTTTCTGAGCGAAATATTTACGGGTTGAAGCCGAAAAGTTGACAATGACTCCAAAAAATAGTTAAAAGCAAGTTTAAAACCACGAAAAAGGACAAATAAAATATCCTTTTTTGGGCTTCTCTACCCTCTTTTTCGCTGAAATAATCATGCAAACAACGCACGTTGACCATCAACGGGGCCAAATAAAGCATTATGCTCGACCTGATCAAGCCCTACACTGGTAATTTGTTGCCAGGGAATGCCCTTTTGACCAATCAAACCGTACTCTCGTCCACCACATGGGGTACCGTACCCTCCGTATGAAGCTCCTTTCGCTGCCTGATCACCTCCACGATACGCTTGTTCAGCTACATTGTGGGCCCAACCCGGGCCCGATCCTAGACACGGCATTTTTCTATGAATAAGGGACAACTCCTGCACTTTTATTTTTTGAAACGGACTATAAATTTCGCCAGCTTGATCGCTGGAGGTTCAACGAACTTGTTACTGATGAGGAGATGAAGGCTTTTTCTGCTGAAACAATTGAGAAGGTAAATGCGTACATGCGGGTTTGGCAATAAACAGTTCGGCGTGAGCGGCCTTCTGTGCGCAGAACCCCCAGATTTACCGGTGGTATTACCCCTTTCATTGACAGATAGGTTTTCCAGTGTGAGCCGTTTTGAAAGCGGCTGCTATGGTGACCATATAATGGGCAACAATGTCCCCCAACGACACACTAATTACTGATCGCCGGCGCATCCTGCACAAATTGATCGCTGTTCACCTGGTCCAGCATGAATCGAGCCATGTCCGCCCGGGTAATCCGGGCTCCCACCCCCTTTCCCACATAACCCGCTTTGACCTCTCCCTTAGGTTCATCATCGGTCAGCATGGGGGCGCGAACCACCGTCCACCTGACATCCGAACTGCGGATAATCTCAACCGTCCGCTTCATGTCCTCATAGATCCATTTTGAAAAGAGCTTCAACAACAGGCTCATGACTCGATCCAACAATCCCGAGTCATCCTTGGGATAACCGACCCCAGCTCCCGCAGAGGCGATCAGCCTCTCCACACCGTGGCTGTCCATGGCATCCAGAATGTGCTCGGTCCCTTCGCTGATGGCAAACACAGGCTTATTTTTGGTCGGACCCAGGGCGCTGATCACCGCGTCTGCTCCCTCAACCGCGTCCTGTACGCTGTCCGCTTTGCGGATATCGCCCTCGACAATCTGCAGGTTATTATCATCGAGATCCAATTTATCCGGTGAGCGGGTATGGGCTGTGACCTGGTGTCCTCTCTCCAGCGCCTGTTTCACAATATACTGACCGGTTCTGCCTGTAGAACCAAATATCGTTAAGTTCATGTCTGTTTCCTCCATAATTTATCGTTCCCATACGTGTGCATAATCTTGGACATACTGTTCAAAAACAATCGGGGGACGGCGCAGCAGCTGCTCTACATCATCAGTGACGATGTCTGCCGCCCCGTCCCGGGTCGCTCTGTACAGCATGGCCATCACAAATGTAAACTGGAGTGATCTCCTCCGCCGCCAGGAATGCCACGCAAAGGACAGCAGGGAGGGATTCTCGTAGCTGATCTCGCGCCCCAGCACCCGGGTGAAGATCTCAGCCACCTGATAATAATCCAGCGCTTCACTCCCGGTGAGATCATAGGTCTGGTTAAGATGACCATCCTCGCTCAGCACGCGTGCTGCCGCTGCCCCGATGTCGCGGGTATCGATAAAACTTGTGCGCGAACCTCCCGCAGGGATAAAGATCTCATCCCGGTCCCGGATTTCTTCCCGGTGGGTGGTATTCAAATTCTGCATAAAAAAGCTGGGACGCAAAAATGTATAGGAAGCACCGCTGGCCAGGATATGCTGCTCCGCGTCATAATGGGGAACGCGCGGATTATCTTCCGCGCCCAACAGGGACACAAAAACGATGTGCTTGATATCCTGTTCCAGCGCATAATCCACAAAAGGGTTGAGAGTGCTTTCCATATCCACCAGCTGCGGCGGTCGCATCAAGAAGAGTTTTTTTACTTTTTCCAATGCGGGTGAAAAGGTGTCTTGGTCGGTGAAATCAAAGCGCACAGTTTCTACCCCGTCCGGAATGCGTTCAGCCTCCTCGTGGTTAATTGTCCCGGCCCGGATCGCTATGTCCCTTTCCTGCAGCTCCCGGACCACATGTCGGCCGATATTACCCGTTGCCCCGCTGATAAAGATCATGGTTTTCTCCGTTGAAAGGCCTTCAGGAAAAATCGAAGTCGCGCTGCAATCAGGCGCAGTGGTTCACCGCTGTGATGCGTGCGGCTGAGGATAATGGCCCCTTCCACAGACGCAGTGATAAACTGGGCCAGCTCCTCGGCCTGTTTACTATCTATACCGCCTTTGACCAGCTTCTCGGAAAATACATCCCGGATTTGATTAAATGCCTTCCGGCAGGCTTTATTCAGGCGTTGATTTGTGGTGGCTGTTTCCATGGCAATCGCAGTCAGCGGCCCTCCGGAACGGTATCCGGAGGCCTCGACCCGGTCAGCGATATTGAGCACGAAGTCATGGACCCCCTCAGATATGGATCTGTCTTCCTTGAGATTCTTGGCAATAGATCGCGCATAGGCTTCACCCGAACGCCGGACCGCATTGGCGGCTAATTCCTCTTTCCCATCCGGAAAATGGTAGTAGAGGGAACCCCGCGGGGCGCCACTCTCTTCCACGATCTCCTTTAAACCGGTAGCATGGTACCCCTGGGCCTCCAGCAGCTCACATGTGGTTTCAATGAAACGATCTTTGGTGGCAGCCATATCTCTAACCCTCTACTCAGGTTTAAACTGAATATATTTCTTGTCTTCGACAGCCTTTGGGTCCAGCTCCAATTCACCCTCGGGGGTGATATCCGCCAGCCCCATGCGCTGCACCATTTCCGCACCCCGTTTTTCAACCATTTTCTGCAAGTATTCACGGATAAGATCCGGAGCGGAAACGATCTCTGCCTGACCCTGCACCCGTTTCCCCTTCAGCCGCAAAGTAATGCTTGATTGTTCTTTTATATTGCGCCACCAGGGGCTGTTCGTGAACATCATGATGGAACCATTCATCTTGATGTATCCCACAGGCGTTGTGTATTGTTTCCCCGTCTTCCGCCCCGTGAACGTTATCAGTGTCAAATCGTCGCTGACCAGGCCGTGAAACGGCGTACGCAGAATAAGCTTCATCAAAGGGTTGATGATGTAAAAAGCAAAATCAGGGATACCCGGTTCTTGACTGTTCTGACGGTCCGTTGGTACATCATTACCCATATGTAACCTCTCCCAAGTCTATGCCCTAAGTATCCTCAAACCAAAACTGACACACAACAAATATACCAAACGGTCTACATAATTGTCAAGGGAGATTTAACTGGCAAGTACCAGAACCCTCTAAACAAATAAACAGTAATTGTTTGAATACCACAAAAGCCAGCTCTATGAGAAGAACCGGCTTACTTGTGTATAGATGGTTTGTGTAAGCATTAGGGGGTAAACAAATAATGTGCCTGCTGGTTAATAGTTCATGGGGATGCATTTTTTATCTATTTCTATCTCCACATTTCTGGCAGTGCCGTCAATGTAGATCACAAGGTTCTTTTCACCTGCAATCGTAGCTGAGGGAGCGAGTATTCCGGCGTGGCCTAGCATCGGCCAACTTGCGGCATTTCTCCCAGTCCTCGGGTGTGTCTCCCGTCAGAAAAGGAGATGCCGGATCTACCGGAGCCTCCTTCTGTGACGTTTGATCCAGAACAGATCTGACATCTGCGCTGATTGTGACTAAATCCCTGGGTCTGTCCTTTCTAAGCTCCACGCCCGCACCAGATAAAAACGTATCGTATTCAACCTCTACCCCCTGGCGCATTAATGCAGTGTAGATGCATCCGCACTCCCCGGGACGGTTCCACCTGCCGCGGGCTTTCAAGATGTACCCAGTGTAAAGAGGATGAGCTCCCTTGGGAATATACCTCTATACTTGCCCCCGGAATCTCAAACAAAGGCTCCAGATTGGATACCAGCCAAGATTGAAATGACTTCGTCAAGCTCTCCTTTTCTTATTCGATCTATGGGCCGCTGTCCCCGCAGCATAGGCACAGAACCGTACATCCAAGATAGCTGCGCTTCTTGATCCGAGAACACTTCATCCAGCAGTTGGGAGATCTCGCGAAGCTTCGCCAATCTGTCCCGCACATCTGGAGAAGGTGCGTTCTCGTGGTTTTTGTAGCGATAAATCGTGCGGGGGTGGATTTTCAGGGCTGAAGCGACCTCTTTGAGGGTCAAGCCCAACTCTTCCCCTGCATCTGGATTGCGTTTTCCGCAGCCTGCATTTCCAAGTGTTTTATGGATACCGACATAGGATCCTCCCGCTGTTAAAGCATCATCTATGCCATGTTATATAGCAGCAGTAATGTCATGCAAGTGCCAGGCATGTTGTCAGGTATGAAGCAGTCCGGCGCGAGTTTCTAATATTGTTTGTGGGTTGTTGGATCGCGCATCGGTCTGAGCTACACTTTAAGCGGGGTAGGCCGAACCTTTCTACCAAAGATTATCGTTTGGACATCCTTACTGTGCTGCTGGGAACCTTCCTACATTGATATAAGGGTTTCTGTGGTTCGTGGCCTGATACCTCTCCCTTTTTTCAAAGCCACTGTTGCAGAAGCGGTTTGGGCATCAATGTGCTTTTGAATACACCTGGACTTCACGATCAAGCCGACTGCCCAATTTGTCTTTCTCACAATCGAGGTTGTACTGAGACTGGAGCCGCAGCCAGAACTCCGGTGAGGTTTCAAAGTACCGCGCCAAGCGCAGTGCCGTGTCCGCGGTCACACTCCGTTTTCCCCGGACAATCTCATTGATGCGCCGGGAATCCACGCTGATATCCAGGGCCAGCTGATGCTGGCTCAGGCCCAGCGGTTTGAGGTACTCTTCCAGCAGCACTTCGCCGGGATGGACCGGGGCCAATTTCTTTTTGCTCATGAACGCCACCTCCTAATGATCGTCCGTGATCTCCACCTGGTAGGCATCGTTCTTGTGCCATGCAAAGCACACCCGCCACTGATC
>JAGXKM010000170.1 GCA_018335275.1 Anaerolineales bacterium
GCGGAGGAGCTGGGGGTTTCGCGCCAAACGATCAACGCCATCGAAAACGGGAAATATAACCCTTCGCTGGAGCTGGCGATCAAGATATCCCGTTTGGTTGGTAAGCCTGTGCATGAGATATTTTTTCTTCCCAAAGATGGTTAAAGGTTCTCTTCTTGTAGCTCAAGAAGGCTCCGTGCGCCGGGACCTGCGTGGGGAAGCCGGGTGATTGTCAGTCTTAAAGCGAGGACGGCTTAAAAACAAAGACAAGCCCGCTTTCTGTCAGATGTTTAGAAAGGCAGTATGAAAACAAAGAGATCCTCGAAATTCATTTTGAATCTATTGGGTTTTGGAACAGCTGTCTCCCTCTTGGGGGACGCTACTCTTTATACGGTCCTGCCGCATCCAGATATATCCGCCCAATTGGGTATCACGCTCTCCATGGTGGGGTTGCTTCTGGGTGCAAATCGAGCTGTCCGTCTGGTTTTGAACGGACCTGTGGGCTTCCTGTATGACCGCATGCCGCGGCGCGGCCTATTGATTGCCGCGTTGTCCCTTGGCGCAGGTTCCAGTATATTTTACGCTGCAGGCAGTGGATTCTGGCCTTTGTTAATAGGCAGGATTTTATGGGGTCTGGCCTGGTCATTGCTGTGGGTGGGCGGAAATTCAGTCGTTTTGGATGTGTCCACCGAAGAAAACAGGGGGCGGAACAGCGGCATGTATCAGATGTGGTTTTTTATCGGTGTGGCTGCTGCATCCCTGTTGGGGTCTATGCTGACTGATATGTTTGGCTTCCGCAATGGTCAGTGGATCAGTGTGGGTATCATCGCCGCCACTGCTCTGGTCTGGGTTTTACTCCTGCCTGAGACGAGGGCGCAAGATACCTCTGTCCAAGATGCTTCAGAAGACATTGACAGACCGGGAATTATGAGGTTGCCCTGGAAGGTAATGGCAGTGATATCGTTCACAATTTTTATTTCTCGTTTTTTGGCTTGGGGGGTTTTGGCAGCAACCGCGGTTTTATGGCTCTCAGATATATTTGGAACTGGCGTCCAGCTTGCATCCTATGTCATTCCCATAACTAGTTTTACAGGGCTCTTCACCGCCCTGCGCAATCTGATTGGTGTAGTCAGCACGCCTTTAGCTGGTGCGATTTCAGATCGATACGGCCGGAGGTGGCCGGTGATCGGGCTGGCAATGATCATGGGGGGGCTTGGTTTAGGGATGATGAGCGGCGAAATCCACCTCTTGGCCTTGATTGGCGCTTTCCTTGTGCCTATAGCTGGCAGCAGCATTGAAGCCTTGACCCCCGCTATTGCTGGAGACCAGGTACCAAAAAAAGTGCGCAGCCGCGCGTTAGGCCTCATTAATACCGCGGGAGACCTGGGAGCCACAATTGGCCCCTTTGCTGCTTTAGGTGCCATACATTCAGGTTGGCTTTCTTTGGGCGGGATATACAGGATCGGGGGCGCCTTGTTTGGTCTCGCAGCCCTGTTGGCCTTTTCCCCTCTGGTCTCCAGACAAAGGAAGATATCAGCCACAGATGAACGTATCACCTGAGGCGTCTATTTTTGAGGGAAAAAAATCAGTCGAATCCTTCACCGCCTGCTCATGGACGTAAAAATTAAGAGGGAAACCATGCGTTGTTTCCCGTCGAGAATATTATGAAACATTGGCTTGCTTAGCGTTCCGGCATGTTGTTGTCCGCCGTCAACACCAAGGCGGATATCTACGACTCACCAGCTGCCTGGAGGGACCGGGCATTAACAAGAACAATCCACAGCGGTTCTTTGGTTCAAGATAAACGCTCGCCGGTGCAATCGGAGATATAGCTTATAACACGGAATTTTCACGCCCTACACGCTGGAATCGGTCAGGCAGTTTTCACTCCTGCCTGGAGGGCTGGGTTGGCCGGGGGCCGGGATGGCAGGCGCCTCTCCACGTATTCCCACCCTGGTTTCCCGGAAACAGCGGGACACATAATGGGTGTTGTGAAGGTAGGGAGGGGCGGTTGTTTGCTGAAAAGCAGCGGAATCAATGGGAGGAGTATTTGTGAGAAAGAAACATGACCTGATCTCAAAAATGACGCTGGAAGAGAAGGCGTCGCTCTGTTCTGGGCTGGATTTCTGGCACACCAAAAGCATCAAGCGCCTGGGCATCCCTTCCGTGATGATGACGGACGGTCCCCACGGGCTCCGCAAACAGACAGGGGACAGCGATCAAGTGGAGCTTGGAAAAAGCGTCCCCGCCACCTGTTTCCCAACCGCCTCCGCCCTGGCTGCGACCTGGAACCGGGAGCTGATTTACCGGGTCGGTGAAGCCCTCGCCGAAGAGTGCAGGCAAGAAAAAGTGGGGGTGATCCTCGGCCCTGGCGCTAACATCAAGCGTTCCCCCCTTTGTGGGCGGAATTTTGAGTATTTCTCTGAAGACCCGTTTCTCTCTGGCGAAATCGCTAAAAGCCACATCCAGGGGGTCCAGAGTCAGGGCATTGGCACTTCTCTGAAACATTTTGCGGTCAACAACCAGGAATACCGCAGGATGACCATCGACGCGGTAGTTGACCAGCGAGCACTGCACGAAATCTATCTGAGGGGGTTTGAAATCGCCGTCAAGGGCGCCCAACCCTGGACCGTGATGGGCGCGTACAATCGGGTTAACGGTACGTATTGCTGCGAATCCCCCTTCTTATTAAAGGAAACGTTGAAGGAGAGCTGGGGTTTTGAGGGAATTGTCGTTTCCGATTGGGGTGCGCTGAATGAAAAAGTTATGTCATTGAGAGCAGGGATGGATCTGGAAATGCCGGGGACAGATAACGGCCATGACCGGATCCTCGCCGAGGCCTTCCGGTCTGGGGAGCTTGACGAAGAAGCCCTGGACCGGGCGGTGGAGCGGATCCTGGAGATGGTTTTCAAAGCTGAAAAGACTCTAGCGGAGGATACCACCTATGACCAAGAAGCGCACCACGCACTGGCCCGGAAAGCCGCAGGGGAAGGAGCTGTTTTATTGAAGAACGAGGCCCGGATCCTGCCTCTTGAAAAGGGCTCCTCCGTGGCCCTGCTGGGTGCGTTTGCCAGATCGCCCCGCTACCAGGGCGCGGGCAGTTCACTCATCAACCCCTCCCGCCTAGATACGCTGTACGGGGAAATGGTCAAGATCACCGGGGAGGAAGCGATCAGCTATGCGCCAGGTTACCCACTGAAAGGAAACAAGGTGAAAGATAACCTGATTCACAAGGCGGTGGAAACCGCAAAAGAGGCAGACGTGGTGGTGATCCATGCTGGGCTGCCGGATATCTTTGAGGTGGAAGGGATAGACCGCGAGCATCTCCGCCTTCCGGAGAGCCATAACCGCTTGATTGAAGAGGTCGCTTCCGCCTGCAGCCGCGTGGTTGTGGTCCTGAGCAACGGATCTCCAGTCGAGATGCCCTGGGTGGATGATGTCCAGGC
>JAGXKM010000049.1 GCA_018335275.1 Anaerolineales bacterium
GTTTGCAGACATGAAGTCCTCCTTGCAGAGATAAAAAAGATCAGTGAAAGGCCTTCCCGGAGGGGGTTGGGACCCCGGGGGAGGGCTGACTACCCCCAATATAGAACATATGTTCTAATTTGTCAAGAGGGAAATAAATTGGATTTCTGCTACAATATTGGAGAACAAACCCTTGATATTTTCAGAATCTCAACCCTTCAATTATGAAATATTTGTGGTCTCCTTGGCGGATGAAATATATCAAAGAACGTGACGAAGATGGAGGTTGTGTCTTCTGTGAGGCCCAGGCTGAGCCGGACAATGAACGAAGCCTGATCGTTCATCGTGGGCAGTGGACATATGCTATCCTCAATCGTTACCCTTACACGACAGGACATTTACTCGTTTTACCCTATGAGCATGTGGCCAGGTTGGATGGGTTGGGCACTGAGACGCATACGGAGATGATGAAAACGATTTATACGGGCGTTTCCATTTTACGACAAATTTATCAGCCAGATGGTTTCAATATCGGCATGAACCTTGGAGAAGCGGCGGGAGCGGGCATCCCCAAACACATTCACTGGCATGTGGTACCCCGCTGGTCTGGAGATACGAATTTCATATCCTCTGTGGGGGGGACGCGGGTGATTCCGGAAGCGCTTCAGGACACATTTCAAAAGATTAGGGGTGCATGGGAAAAGCAGGAAGGAAGCGGTTAGGATCTAGATCTGATTTTTTAAGCTGGCAGAGGGGAAATAAGTGGGATATAAGACATAAAATTGGATTTATTTGGACGTTCTTTCGTTGTTTTTCTTCTTGATGGGCGTATGGGAATTTAAAATTCGGGTACAAAGAACTTGCAGACGCTCGCCGTTGGAAAAGCCCTGGTGGATCAAGGTCCGGATTGAGAGAAAGACGATGTCCAGAGAGCTGCCATCGCCCTCGGTCATCCCATTGGTACCAGCTATGCCAGGGTCCCTACCGCCTTGATCTACGCCCTGAAAGAGAAAGGTTTAAAACACGCAATGATCAGTTTATGTTTGGGAGGCGCAGAAGCGGCAGCGATAGCAATTGAAATCATGGAGTGAAGCTTTTTTTGAGGAGAGGTGAATATGGGAGAGATCAAGCGCATTTTTATCGTTGGAGCGGGCACCATGGGTCATGGTATCGCCCAAACAGCGGCGGCAGCGGGTTTTGAAACGACAATGATGGACGTGGATGAAGATGCTTTGAGCCGCGGAATGGCAGCCATTGAGAAATCTGTCCGCAAATTACATCAAAAAGAGAAGCTCACCCAGGAGGAGATGGAAGCCGCACTCCAGATCAGGACTGTGACGTCACTGGATGCGGCTGAAGACAGCCAATTTGTGATCGAAGCCGCCCCCGAACGATTGAAGCTCAAGCTGGATATTTTTGAAAATTTAGATGAAAAAACACCTCCGAAGGCAATTTTGGCCTCTAATACCTCCTCGATCAGCCTGACGCGCCTGGCGGCTGTCACAGAACGCCCCCATCAGGTGATTGGGATGCATTTTATGAATCCAGTTCCGTTGATGCGCCTGGTGGAGGTCATACGCGGCCTGGATACATCCGATGAGACGGCGGAGACCGTATTCAATGTTGCGGAGAGGATGGGTAAGGAACCCGTGGAGGTCGTCGATTCCCCGGGTTTTATCGCCAATCGGGTTTTGTGTCCCATGATCAACGAAGCCATTTTCGCGCTGCAAGAGGGGGTGGGCTCACGTGAAGCAATTGATACGGTGATGAAATTGGGGATGAATCATCCCATGGGTCCGTTAGCGCTGGCGGATTTGATCGGCTTGGACGTGGTCCTTTCCATCATGAACGTGCTGCAGGAGGATTTAGGGGAGGACAAATACCGCCCTGCGTACTTGCTGCAAAAGATGGTCGCTGCAGGTCATTTGGGGCGAAAAACCGGGCGGGGCTTTTATAAGTACAGCTGATGGTGCCTTTGAGTTCAAGGGCAGCGGGAGCAGGTGTAGGGAGGCCCCTTTTGGGAAGGAGGGAGTGCTGTGGATGTGACAATTCATGAGATGAACATTGAGGATTATCCAGAAATCTACCAGTTGTGGCAGATGAGTGATCATCTGGGGCTCGGCAAGTCGGATTCCCGTTACGCCATCGAAGCGTTTTTGAAGAGGAATCCCGGTATGAGTTATGTGGCCTGGAAGGGGGATCAGATTGTGGGCACCGTTTTATGCGGGCACGATGGACGCCGGGGATATATCCACCACCTCGTGGTGCATCCCGACTACCGCAGAAGGGGCATCGGGCAGTCCCTCGTCAGCCGCTGCATGTATGCCCTGACCCGGATCGGGATCCAGAAATGCCATTTATTTGTGTATGAAGACAACGAGGGGGGAATCAAGTTCTGGGAGAGTTTAGGGTGGACCAAACGGGTCGAGCTGAATATGATGTCCCAGGAGATCAGGGATTAAATAGGGAGATGCAGTCAAGTCTTGCGGGAATCCCAGAGTTGTTTTTCCGTTATGGGGTTCAGCGTGGGGGTAAGAGCGAATTTCACTTGAGTCATTCCTGCAGCAGTTCTCTGAGCGCTGCTCGCACCGCCTGAGGATCTGCTTTCCCCCCTGTCTTTTGCATGACCTGCCCCATAAACCAGCCCAGAACGGCTCCCTTCCCCTCCCGGTATTCGTCCGCCTGAGATGGATTCTCCGCAATCACTTCTTTACAGATGGATTGGATGGCAGCGCTGTCAGAAACCTGGGCAAGCCCTTCTTCTTCCACGATATCGCGGGGAGGTTTTTGCTGGTCTTCGACTTTTGTCAGGAGTTGTTTGCCGGTGGATGTGTTAATCGAGCCTTCATCGATCATAGAGAGGATGTCCGCCAAGTATTGAGGTGTGAGGTAAAGATCTTCTGGGGATAGGCCGCGCTCATTAAGCAGGCCGAGCAAATGGTTAATCAGCCAGTTGGACGCTTGTTTTGGGTCTCCGCCATAGGATGCCGCGGTGGATTCAAAGTAATCTGAAAGGGAACGACCGCTGGTGAGGATATCCGCGTCGTAATTGGGCAGGTCGTACTTCTCTTGAAACCTCTTTTTGCGCGCCAACGGCAGTTCGGGCAGCGAGGTTAATATTTCTTCTTTCCGCTCTTTGTCCACCTGGATGGGAAGCAGATCCGGCTCCCGGAAGTAGCGGTAGTCCGCTTCGGTTTCCTTGGAGCGCATTTTTGACAATGTTTGGGTGTCCTCGTTCCAATCCAGGGTCCAGGAATGGATGACGTGTTCCTCTTTCATTTCTTTGATCTGGCGTTGGATTTCCGCGTTGATCGCATCCCGGATATGTTCGATGGAGTTGACGTTCTTGATCTCGGTTTTTGGGTTGAGTTCCTGGTTTCCCGCTTCGCGGATGGAGACATTGGCGTCGATCCGTAGGTGGCCTTTTTCCATATCCGCGTAGGAGACGCCGATCCAGCGCAGAAGCTGCCGCAGGCGGGAGATGTACAGGGCAGCTTCGTCTGCGGATCGCAGGTCGGGTTTGGTGACCATTTCCACAAGGGGCACGCCGCAGCGGTTAAAGTCAAGCAGTCTCCTCCCCGGCTTGTGAATCGTCTTCCCCGCGTCCTCTTCGATGTGCAATTTCTGGATTCGCACCCGCCGGGTGGAGCCATCCTGGAGGGGAATATCCATATAGCCCCCTTTGGCCAGGGCCAGGTCATACTGGGAGATCTGATACCCTTTGGGTAAATCGGGGTAAAAATAATTCTTGCGGTCAAAATAGGAGATGGGTTGGATCTCCGCGTTCATGGCCGCAGCCAGCAGGATTCCCTTTTCGATGGCCGCATTATTTGGCGTGGGAAGTGAGCCCGGTTGGCCCGTACAGATGGGGCATATATTGCTGTTGGGTGGATCTCCCCAGGAATCCGCTTTACAGGAACAAAAGATCTTACTCTTTGTATTGAGCTGGATGTGCGTTTCTAAACCGATCACTGCTTCATAGGAGGTCATAGTGGATTACTCGCCTGCGTGGTGGGTCTCTAAACGTGGCCTATCGAATGATTGGCTCCCTTGCCAATGTCACATTTTTTCTAAACAATGCTGTGTGAAAAATATTCCCAATGCAGAACCTATTATACTTGGAGAAACAGAGAGGACTAGGTATAATTCTATTTATGAAATATTGGAAACCTTCCCAACTGCAGGTCAGCTTGCTGATCGCTGCCTTATGCGCCTTTGGTTTTGCTTTTTTAGGGCCCGGTCAGGCAGCCCCCCCTGCTCAGATGACCCCTTTCCCAACGCCTACCCCGGGGTCCGATGGGCGGATCATATACACCGTCCAGCCGGGGGATACCCTGTGGCGCATTTCCGCTGTTACGGGCATATCCATCCCCGATCTGCGGGACATGAACAACCTTGACCCGGATGACGTGGTGGTCATCGGCCAGACACTCTTTCTGGGAACCGGTGGTCCCGCAGAAGAGCAGGCGACGACCGTTGCCCAGGTTTCACCCACACCCTCCGAACCCACCCCAACCCCGCTTCCCGGGGTGGGCACTTTGTGTGTGATCCTTTTTGAGGATGTGAACGGTGATTCTATGCGCCAGGAAGAGGAAGTATCTCTTCCCGGAGGCGCGATTAATATCAGTAATCGTGAGGGTACCGTCTCGATCACGGAGGACACACCGCAGCACAACCCCTCCCTGGGAGAAAGCGACTATGTGTGTACGGAAGAACTGCAGGAAGGGGAGTATAACGTCAGCGTGGGCGTGCCGGAAGGGTACAACCCAACCACAAGTTTGAACACAGCTGTCACTCTGGAACCGGGGGATATCACGTATTTGACCTTTGGCGCACAGGCGGATTCCGCAACAGCTGCTGATAACGCTCCTGTTGTGGAAGGACCTGGAAATTCTCCCATCCTGGGCATCGTGGGGATTAGTTTTCTCTTGTTAGGGATCGGACTAGGGGTGTACGCGATCTGGTTTCGGAGATAGCGGGGACATTCCGGATAAGCAGAATAAACTTGAATATCATACTCTCGCCATGTCCTTTTCACGGACATGTTTTTTGTTGGTTCCCGCCGGAAGCGGTGGGTTCGCCTGTGTGGTGTCCTCTGGACCCTTTAGGAGGTTTCGTACCCGTGGGGATGGGTACGGTGCCAGTCCCAGGCGCTGGCGATGATGTCTTGTAACGCCGGGATGTGCGGTTCCCAGCCCAATTCCTTTTTAATTAAATCCGAGGAGGCTACCAGTCGGGGAGAATCCCCGGGGCGCCGGGGTGCTTCTTCAGCGGGAATGGGGTGACCGGTGACCTCACGGGCTGTTTCGATCACTTCCCGGACCGAGTACCCGCGCCCGTTGCCCAGATTATAGACCAGTTTCGATCGCTCCTGAAGGGCGTCCAATGCCAGCAGGTGAGCGGAAACGAGATCGGAAATATGGATGTAGTCCCGGATGCAGGTCCCGTCAGGCGTGGGATAGTCCGTGCCGAATATTTTAATCTCATCCCGCTGTCCGAGGGCGACCTGGAGGACGAGGGGAATGAGGTGGGATTCGGGTTGATGCGCTTCCCCGCGTCCAGGCACAGCGCCTGCCGCGTTAAAATATCGCAGGGCGGCATAGTGGAGACCTTTGGTCTGCCGGTACCAATTTAAAATTTGCTCCATCATCAATTTGGTATGCCCGTAGACGTTGACAGGTCCGAGGGGAGAAACCTCTTCAAGAGGCTCATTGCTGGACTGGTAGACAGCTGCTGAAGAGGAAAGGACAAATTTCTTGATCCCTGTCCTGACCGCATGTTCGATGAGCTTGACGGAGTTGTTGAGGTTATTGCGGTAATACTTTCCGGGGTTTTCCATGCTTTCGCCCGCTTCAATGAAGGCTGCGAAATGCATCACGGCGTCGAAGGAACCGGATTCTAACGTCTCTTGGAGGGTTTCCTCATCGCCCAAATCCGCTTCAATAAAGTCCGCTTTTTCCGGCACCGCAGCGCGGTGACCTGTGTACAAGGCATCATATATGGTGACCGCATGCCCTTCCTCAAGCAGTTGTTGGGCAGCGACAGATCCAATGTATCCTGCTCCACCCGTGAGGAAAATATTCATATCGCCCTTCTTTATCTGATTAGTTTTATCTTTATTCGAACCAGGAGAATCATTGTATTCCTCCCTAATCCTAACGGGGAAAGAAATCTCCGTCAATAGGCCAGCGAGTTAATCTCATGGGCTTCGGTTGAGAAAGATATTGAAATTAACCGTCTGAAATGTTTTTCTTCTTCTGGGCTACCCCTTTCTGAAACCTTTTCTCTTCAATCACTGCTCGCCAGTGTTCGCCGTGTCCGATTTTTTCAACTTCGTCCCAGGCTGTGACCTGTAATAAAGCCCGGCTGTCCTGGATTTCCAGTAACTCCGCCTGGACCCGGAGAGCAGCACCTACAGGGGTGGCGGCGAGGTGTTTGATATTAACCTGGATACCCACGCTGAGTTTCCCTGGGGGGAGTTTTTCCGTCAACAGGCGGTGGGAGACTTGTTCCATGAAAGAGATCATGGAGGGTGTGCTCAAGACCCGAGAATCCCCACTGCCGATGTGATACGCCGTGTGTTTCATCTCCACGGTGAAGGTCTCTTCGCGCAACAGGCCCGGCTGGAACATTTCAGCTAAATTCATGTACGATATCCTTTTCTGAACTTTAGGCCGCTGCCCACCAGTCTCTGCCTTCCCGCAACCCGAATTCATCTAATTTCTGCCTGATCAGGGGTCGGGCCTTTCGGGCCCGGACCGCTGTGAGGAGGATTGGATCTTGATATTGATTCCAGTGGTCCAGTAACTCTTCCCGGGCCAGGATGGGTTGACCGCGCAGCGTCTTTCCGATTTTATTTGGATCGACATCAATAAACGCGACCACGGGCAGTGCTTCCCGGAGGAGGTGTTTGCTCAATCTCCGTCCCGTCATCCCCGCGCCCCACACGAAAACCGCATCCCGGTCCCGGGCAGGGCCCTTGGCCAGGTAATGGGCTTTCGCCCGCAGAAAATTCTTCAACGAATACCGGCTGTCCAGGTGTGTGAGCCGGTTGGGGTGTTCCCGCCATGCTAAGAGCACCTGGGGTATTTTCGCGAATCTCGCCCCTGCCAGGTACAACCGCAGCCAGAGGTCGTAATCCTCGGGCCAGCCGTGATCTTCATATCCGCCGACCTCGATCACGTTTGATTTTCGAAAGGTCACACTCGGGTTGGGGAGCGGACTTTCGATGAAAATTTCCCGGCAGATGTCCTCGTGTGTGATCAATGAGTTCAACCACTGGAAGTAGAGTTGAAAACCTTTTTCCACGTTCTCCTCGGGAAAGCCTGCCACCAGCGATCCCACTGCGGCGGTCTCTGGATGTGCTTTGAGGTATTTGGTCTGGAGGAGGAGCCGTTCGGGGTGGGCCCGGTCGTCCGCATCCATCCTGGCCACAAAAGGAGCCCGGCAGGCTTCCAGGCCGGCATTTGAGGCAGCTACGATCCCCTGGTGGGGTTGAGATATGACACGGAAGCGGCTGTCTTTCTGCGCCCATTCATTCAAAATGCGGGCCGTGTTGTCCGTGGAGCCATCGTCAAGGGCCAACACTTCGAAATCCGGATGGGTCTGGGCGGCGATGGAGGAAAGGGCTTCTCGAATGGTGCGTTCAGCGTTGTAGCAGGGCATGAAGACGGAAACTTCAGGCATGATGGAGTCTTATTCCTCTTCGGGATGAATAATGTCCTCTGCGAGTTCGTTGAGATCTTCCATCTCCTCCGGGGGGGTGTGGCTGGCCTGCCAATATTTCGTCAATAAATCCAGGGGAGAAAGGCTCCCCACCGTTTGATCCTGGGGCAAACGAATCCGGGCTTCTGAGAGGGGGTGTTTGACAAGATGGAATTCAAAGGCTTCCTCCGCGAAAGTGTGAATTGCGCTTTCGTCGAGGAGCGGTTCCCAGGCCCGGGGATATTCGAGGACCAGGCGCACGATGCTCCCGGTCAATTTTTCACGGGGCGCAAGGGCGTTTAGAGCCTGGTCGGTGAGGTTTTCTTTATCTTCAATCACCAGATGCCGGTCGATGAAAGGACGGATGTCTTGCAGCGGCCTCCATTCAACGTCTGTGGTTCCCCGGCTGATCTCAGCGAGCACGAAAAATTTATCATCCGCCGCCTCGCCAAAATCCAGGCGTTCAATGGAGCCCGGGTAAATGACAGGAGGGTGTTCACCCTCATTCAGGTTTTGAGGTTTATGGATGTGACCCAGGGCGACGTAATCCAGGCGGGGATCACGGACCAGGGATCCGGGCAAGACGAGGTCCTTCCCGAGCATGACTGTCCGTTCCCCGCCGTAGGCGGCTCCCTGTACCGAGGCATGGGCGGTGAGCAGCGTGGGCACCCCGGGGTCCGCTTTTTCCAGCCACTTGTCAATGATGTTGGAGAGCCGTTTTTCAAGCTCTTCATAAATTTGCTTGCTGTCGCTGGTGGTGATCTCCAAATGAGCCATCATCCCCGAGCGGGAAATCCAGGGGATGGCGATGACCTGGAGATCGATCTCTTTTCCCTCGGGGGTTAGTTTGCGAAGATCAGCGGGGGTCAGGAACATGGGCTTGGCGAGCGTTCGCACGTGCGGCGTGTGCAGGGTGGAGAACTCCGCCATGGCGTGGGCCCTTCCCAGAGCTGGGGAAATGTCGTGGTTCCCCACCAGCAGCAGGGTGGGGATCCCGGCCTGGGAGAGGCGCATCACGCGCTGTCCCCATTCGCGCTGGAAGGTGGGGGCAGGGTTGCGGTCCTTGTAAGCATCCCCGGCAAAGACGACCAGGTCCACGTTCTCTTCGATGGCTGTGTTGACGATTTCGTCCAGCGAGGCCAAAAAATCCATGATCCGGATGGGAAGACCGGTTTCCGGGTCGTGGCGTCCGTAATTAGCCATGTCAATATGGGCGTCAGCGAAATGGAGGATTTTGGGCATAAGATTTATTGGTCAAGGAGGCGGTTGAGGTGGAACTTCGCGATGTCAAATTGATTATTGAGGTAAATAGCTTGGCGCAAATCTGCGACAGCGCCGTCGATGTTTCCCAGGGCCTCTTTGGCAAGGGCGCGCCAATAAAGGCTTTCTTCTAACGTGGATTTTCCTTCTAATACCAGGTTAGCTAACTCTAATGTATTTTGGTATTCGCCGTTGTAATAATAAGCCCAATAAGGCCAGGTCTGGTACCAAAGCAGCCGGAACGGCCGCGGCGGGTCATTGTCCAATTCATAATAGATTTTGAAGGCCTGGTCAAATGCGTCAGCCGCTTCCGGATAACGCTGAAGTTTGACCAAACTGGTCCCTTTATTGAACCAGGCAAAGTACAAATCTACCCCACTTAAGATTTTTGTTTCTTCCTCAGCGATTTCCAACGCATGTTGGGAAGCCCAGGTCGGATCTGCCCAGGGGCCCAGCAGCTCGTAAACCTCTTCCTGACGATCCGGAGGGTAGACGACCATAAACAGATAATTGAACGACCGCCAGCCGTCGTTGTATTCTTGAAAACTCTCGCGCCTGTTTTTGTGGGGTTCCCGATAGGTATCTTGGACGATGAACTGGCGCTCGGATTCGGAATAGCCGGTGGTGAAGAGATAATGACCCAGCCATCCATAAACATCCCGGTGATCGTCACCGTAATAGCCTTTTTCAATCAGAACCGGGTAGCCGTTGGCAATGATTTTTTTGATCAGGTCCAGGTTGCCGCCGTAACGGGCGACTACATGGTAGTTTGTTTCCTCCGCGATGTAGTCGATCATCTCGCTGGGCATGACGTTGACATCCGTCCTGCCGCGTTGAATGAAACTTAATTTAGGATCATTCTCCCCGGGTTTGATCACCCTGGCGATGTCATCCCGGGACCCATTCCAGCCCCAGAACTTCAGGGCCATGGCCAGATTCGCGGGACCGCAGTAATTCCAGCGTTCGTGCTGGTGCACGTACACGACGTCTTCCAATTGCACAGAATCCGGAAGCGAAGTCCCTTTGGGAGTGGGTGTGGCCGCAGGTTCCGTGCTCTCCAGAGTAGGCTCTTGGGGGGAGGGGGTGGATGTCGGGTCTGATGTCCCGTCCGGGGAGGGTGTGAGTGTTTGGTTCGGTTCTTGAGGGATGAAAACAGCCTCTTCCGGGGGATTCACCGCGTATTTGATCCGGTTAATAAGGCTGTCCACCCGCCAGGCAAGGCGGTTGCGGATAGGAGGAAGTTGGTACAGCAGCACTGACAGGCCCAGGAAAAGGGGGATCGCTGCCAGGGCGTATTTTTTCAAACGGTTTTTCATAACATGGAGATTATATCATTTCTGTTGGCGCTCGAGATGAGAAAGGGGTAAGGAGAAAGAAAACGGAAAATCCCCTGAAATGCTCCCTTTGGTGGTTGGAAAGAGGGATTAATTGGATGGAAAAAGGCTATTCTTCTTCGCTTTCCCCGTAATCAATCACGTTTCTGGCTTTGGGTCCGTCTTTGGGGGGACCGATGATGTTTTCCTCTGCCATACGTTCGATCAATCGGGCGGCCCGTGTGTAACCGATCCGCAGCCTGCGCTGGAGCATGGAGATTGAAGCCCGGTCTTGTTCGCGAATGATCTCCACCGCTTCCTCCCACAGCGGATCCCGGTCTTCCTCTTCCATATCTTCCCAGAGTTCGCTTTGTTTGAGAGGGACTTTAGGCAATCGGGCATCCGGCTCCCCCTCTGCGGATGTTTCTCCGCGGGGCGCGCGAATTTGGGCAGCCAAGAAGCGCCAGTAGCGCACCAGGCGGTTGATCTCCGCATCTGAGACAAATACCCCCTGCAGACGGATGGGGGCGGCTGCGTCCGGAGCCTGGAAGAGCATATCTCCCCGGCCGAGCAGCGTTTCCGCGCCGGGTTGGTCGATGATCACCCGGCTGTCCACGCCGCTTGCGGTCGCAAAGGCGATCCGGGCCGGGAAATTGGCTTTGATCAACCCGGTGACCACGTTTGTGGAAGGCCGCTGGGTGGAGATGATGAGGTGAATGCCCGTGGCCCGGGCCAGCTGGGCCAGGCGGGTGATGGCCTTTTCTGTCTCCGTGGGGGCCAGCATCATCAGGTCCGCCAGCTCGTCAATGATCACGATCAAGTACGGCATCTTCCTTTTATCTTCCCGCTTCATTTTTCGGTTGTAGTCCTTGATGTTGCGGGCCCCGGATTGGGAAAATTTATGGTAACGCTGGTCCATTTCCCTGGAAACCCACTGCAGGACGCCGACCACGCGTTCCAGGTCGACGACCACGGGGGCGAGCAAGTGGGGGATGCCGTCGTACCCGGTAAGCTCCACCCGTTTAGGATCGACCATGATCAAACGCAGTTCCTCGGGCGTATTGTGAAGTAACAAGCAGGCTACCAGGGCGTTGATGGATACCGATTTGCCTGAACCTGTCGTCCCGGCAATCAACAGGTGGGGCATCGCGGTCAGGTCCGCGGCGTAAGCATGCCCGGAGACATCCCGCCCCAGCCCGAATTTCAGGGGACTTCTCATTTTTTTAAAGCTTTCGCTTTGGATCACATCGCGCAGGGCGACCAGGGCGATCTCATCGTTGGGGACTTCCACTCCGATATATCCTTTCCCGGGTACGGGAGCTTCCATGCGGATCCGTTTGGCAGCTAGAGCCAGCGCTAAATCATCCGATAAGCGGGTGATCTTGCTTACCCTGACCCGCCGCTTTTTATTCCGGGTCTCAATGAAATCAGGTTCGACCCCGAATTGGGTAATGGTTGGACCCCGGTTGATTTCCACCACATGGCCCGGAGCGCCGAATGATTCAAGGGTCTCTTCAATGATTTTAGCCCGGTGCTGGTTGTATTCCTCATCGGGTTCGACGTCTTCTCCGGTATTTAAAATATCGGGGATGTGCGGGAGCACCCAATTGGCTACGGCTTGGTCCTCGGGCAGCGCCGGGGCAGCTGAGGGAAGGGAGGTCCTTTTTTGCGGTTCCCGGGTGGATTTGGATGGCTGCGCGGGCGATGCCGCTTTTTCCTCTGCGCGCTCCGGTTTCCTGACCCATGCTTTCCCCCTCTCTTTGATCTTTTCGAATAGCGGTGGGAACCAGCGGAATAAGTCCAGCACCGGCATATCCAATGTCAAAGAGAGGCTCAGCAGCAGCCAGGTGCTGATCGCGATAGCAGATCCTCCCACGCCTAACAGGGACTGGAGGGGAGCTAAGAGCAACGCACCCAAATATCCTCCCCCCAGTCCATTTTTTGCGAGTGTTTGAGATATTTGAAAGTTTTCTGGAAATGTGAAGAAATGAAAGCCAGTCTGCAGGGCGAGAAAGAGGAAGCTGATACCGACCGCCCGTTCCCAGGTCAGTTGGACATCCAGATCATATCTCCGGACCAGAATCCAGAGGCCAAATCCAAGGAGAAGCAGGGGGAGAAGGTAGGTTCCCCAACCGAAACCCTGGCTGATCACATTTTCCCAGAAGCGAAGCAGCCTACCATTGCCCGGAGCAAGGATTCCCCAGCCAGTGAAGACCCCTAAAAGGGCCAGGAGGACCCCGAGCAGGTCAAGGCGGCGGTCAGCATTTGAATCTTGTGGTTTTGTTTCTTGATTGGAAGTGGGTTTGGTCGCCATATTAGATGATCAGAATCGTCCTTGAGGTTTGAGCGAATTATAGCACAAATGGTCGATTTCCCAGACAACCCTGCGCCCCTGAAAGGGGGTTTTGCTCATTCCCGACTCAGGTTCTGTGCAGCGGGTCCAGAATCTGGGGTGAAAGGTGGCCCTTGACTCCTATTCTTGATGAAGATGGGAACTCAATTCAAGTCCTGCAAGAGATGCGGTAAAATACATACGTTGTTTTGATTCAGTCGAAAGGATCCTATTTTGTTTGAAATCGTATTTTTAGGGACATCGGCGTCTGCCCCCTCCGTCCATCGAGGTCTCACTTCCCAGGTGGTCATGCACGCCGAACATCGATTTTTGATCGATGCCGGTGAGGGAACGCAGCGCCAGATCCTTAAATCAGGCTTAGGTTTCAAGAGATTGGACCGCATCCTGGTCACCCACGGGCATTTAGATCATATTCTGGGCATCGGGGGATTGCTGTCCACTTTTGTGCGCTGGGAGACCATGGATGAGATCGAGATCGTGGGGGGAAAAGCGGCCCTGGAAAGGGTGCGTGACCTGGTTTTTGGTGTGGTGTTGAGAGGGAAATATCCGGATGTCGATATCCGATTCCGGACCATCGAGGGAGGTCCTGTGTATGACGAGAAGGACTTCACCGTCTCAGCGTTTCCGGTGAATCACCGCGCCCCCGGCTGTTACGGGTTCCTTTTCCAGGAAAAGGCCAGGCGCCCCTTCTTGCCCCAGAAAGCGGAGCTTTTAGATATCCCTCCCGGCCCCTGGCGCCAGGATCTGGTGGACGGGAAGGTGGTCACACTGCCTGACGGCCGGGAAGTGACGCCGGATCAGGTTTTGGGGGAGGAGAAGCTGGGCACCAAACTCGTCCATGTGGGGGACACGGGAACGGTTGATGACCTTTACGAGGTGGTGCGGGACGCGGATACGTTGATCATTGAAGCCACATATTTAGAGTCGGAGCAGGATTTGGCGCAGCGATTTGGACATCTGACCGCTTTTCAGGCTGCCACCCTGGCCAGGGATGCGGGGGTAGAGCACTTGATATTGACCCACATCTCTCGCCGCTACCACGAACAGGAACTGCTGGAGGAGGCCCGGGCTGTCTTCCCGCGTGTCGAAGTCGCCCGTGATTTTGACCGTTTCCGGGTAAAACGGGGTGAGTTAAAGAAAGTGTGAAGGTGATCACGCCGAAAGGTGCACCCCGAGATCACAACCGAAAAGTTTTGATAATCTCAATTGATACCTTCTGAAACACTTCATCATTCGTTTTTGATGGGATAAAAAAAAATGAGATTGGGTTCTTTTCCCAATCTCTCAAGCCAAACCCATGGTTTGGCCAGTGGGCTATAAAAAAACCGGAGAACGGTGTTTATCCGTTCTCCCGTTAGCAAGCCTTTGGCTTGCGGCAGTGGGCGCGAATGGACTCGAACCATCGACCTCACGGATGTGAACCGTGCGCTCTTACCAGCTGAGCT
>JAGXKM010000171.1 GCA_018335275.1 Anaerolineales bacterium
TAGATGGTGGGGAGCCAGAGGATAATCGACGTAGACCGTGTATTCGGGGGGAAGGTCCTCGTAGGCCTCTTTGCTCTCGGTGAAGAACCAGGACAGGAAGTTGTCCCGGAGGATGGCGCGGCGCACAGAGGAATAATGCATGGGTACCCAGCGAGCCAGGTCACGGAGAGAAATCCGCTTCCCCACCTGGGCCGCCTCAGCACGGCTGACGAAGGCCACCTGGCGCATAGCGATCACGACCCAGAAGGAGCTGGGTTCCAGGACGGGCAGCCAGTGCTGGAACATATAGATGGAAACGGGAACCAGTTTCTCTGGATGGACGACGTGTTCATAGGCCCCCCGCTCCGCTTTCAACCGCAGGTCCTCGCCAACCGCGCCCTTGTCGTATTCCACGACCAGCTCTCCACCCTCCTGGAGCTGGCGGTAAAATACCCTGGCTACGGGCAGGAACATCTTTTCCAGCCACTGGGTACGTGTGCCCATGGGCACACGTACGATCAGGGCCTTAGGCTGAGAGCCCCAGCGCACGCTGACCTCCTCCGCCCACCCCGGGGGAAGCTCAATGGGGGTCGTCTTCATAATGGCAAGCAGATCGTCCCACGCCTGGGCTGCGTCACCCTTACATGGCATATCCATTCCTGACCTTGTCTCTCATCACAATCCTTGTTTGTTAGCTAGCACGCAAAAAGCCGCCTACACTCCCTCGCGGCGAAGGGGAAGATACGCGGCAATTTCTCCTTGACAAGCATCAGGAACCCAGTATAATTAGGGCAGACAAGGACATAGAAATTGAAGCGAACCCTCCCCACCAGGCCGCCAAACCTCGGGGAGTTTTGCTTTTAAGGAAGGCGCTGTGTCCCTTTCACTGGCCTCCCTTCTTCATCATGGGGGCAAACCTATGCTACATATCCTTCTTCCTCTTGCTCGATTTTCGATCTGGCTTCCAGCACCATCTGCAGGCTGATGGAATCTTCATTACTGCCAAGCAGTTTTTGAAAAGCTTTGTTGGCAAGGCTGATCAGGGTGCCGGGGTGACCGTTGGAATACTCCACGATCTCCGAGACCGCACCCGGCTGAAGCAGCGGGGCGGCCCGCCCGGCCATCTTAGGCCGATTCTCCAGGATCCGCGTGGCGCTGGAAAAGCTCAGGTTGCTCATCGTCCTGCGCACGCTGACATACTCTCGCAGCAGTGTTTTCGTCTCTTCAAATTTGAACAAATTGGATTCACTGAACACCGCAGCCCGCACGGAAAGCAGCTGTCCATCTTCCTGCCAGTCCAAAATCTCCAGCAGGGTGGACCACACCTGCGAATTGACATTTTCATCTATAATAAGGAAAAGGCCCTTTCCCTGGGTGGTCTGCTGGGAAGCGTAAGCCTTCAGGACCTCGAGCCTGCCCGCAAGCGAACGGCGGGTGTCCAACCCCAGGGTATCGTTCACGGTGCGGACAAACGTGGTAGGCGTGGGGATCTCTTCGGACACCAGCACGCTGGGCATGGAGATAACCCCATCAGCGAAGACCGTGCTGGACAAGCGGGTGGTGAGCGTTGTTTTTCCCGCCCCTTTCTCGCCGCGTATCAAGGCCACGCGCTGGCGCGGTTCTCCCACGCACAGGCGCAGAATCTCTTTGTAGAGAGAGGTATGTTCCACGCAGGGAACGAAGTAACGTGCGTCTGGATAGGAGAAAAAGGGGTTTTCAATTAAACCCAGCTGCCGCAAACGGTTGACGACAGTCTGTTCACTTAATCCGTTCATAACTAACCACAAGGTCCTTGCTCGCTGGCTTATCCCTCATTATTCCATAGAAAGCGATAAACAACAAGCGTTTAGTTAAAATTTTAAGAAAAAGACCTATCCGCATGTATTTTATTCAATAAAATGAGTTTGTGCAACCTTTTTATTGAATATTCCACTCTTGTCATTTTTTCCAAACTCGCTTATAAATATGTCTGAAAGACAGCGGCAACCGCGGACAACAAAGGAAACGGTATGAAGATCCTGACGATCGCATCACAAAAAGGGGGCGTAGGGAAGACGACGCTGGCCATCAACGTCTCGTCGGCGCTGGCCATGATGCAGTCCTACGAGCGCCCGGGCACCCCGGGAAAGATCCTGCTGGTGGATACCGATCCCCAGGCCCACGCTTCGAAAACTCTGGCCGGGGGCGTATTCGGGGCGGACGATGAGGAGGACAACAGCAAACCCACCTTGGGGGACCTGCTGCTGGGAGATTCTGACCTGCCTGCCACGGCAATCATTGAAACCTCCCACCTGCCCAAGAACGGGGACGGCAACCTCGACTATCTCCCCACCCAAAAATCGGTCATGAACATCGCCAGCCGCACGCTGGTTTCCCAGCCGGACGGACAGTTCCGACTCCTGGATCTGGTCCAACCTCTGGGAGCACTGTATGAATATATTGTCATTGACACCCCGCCCAACCTGGGCGTGATGACCATCAACAGCCTGCTGGCAGCCACGCACGTGGTGATCCCCATTGACCTCCAGGCCTTCAGCATGGACAGCCTGGTAGAGACGCTGGATACCATTGAGCGCATTCAGAATCACCCTCGCCTTAACCCGGAGATGGAGGTGATCGGCATCTCCCCTGTGAAGTGCAATTTCCGGCGCCATGAGCAGCAGGAGTGGCTGGACACGCTCACCGAGCGCTACCAGGACCTGGTTTTGCCGCCCGTGGGCGACCGCGGGGACGTCCACAGCGCCCAGACGCAGGGACTGGATATTTTCAGTTATAAACCGCCCCGGGATCCCGAAGAGGACATCGCTTCTTCCAACCTGGCTGCCCAGGAGTACGCGAAGGTATCAGAGGTGATACGAGACAGATTAGACAGATAACGGATGGGGGAGAGGCAGAAACGAAGAAGGAGAACGTTATGGCCAAAGACAAAGGCACCGCAGATTTGTTTGCCCGTCGGGCTAGCAAAAGGGAAAAAGACAGCCAGGCGGAGGGATATTTTGCCGCCAGCGAGGGGCGTGCGAACCGGACATCCTCCTCGCGCATTGTCTCTGTGCTGCTAAGCCAGATCCTGCCCGACCGCTTCCAACCCCGACCCATCCTTCCCCTGGACCTTAAACAAGCCTATTACAGCGGCGACGCCGATTGGCGGGAAACAGCTCAAATCTGGTTGGAGCGGGCTGATTCGGACCCCGGGGTGCGGGAGCGGGTAGAAACGCTGCTGGAGCTGGGGGGCACCTTTGGAGAGCACGGCCAGATCAAGCCCGTCACCGGCGTGTGGGAGGAGGCGGGAGATGAGATACGCTTTCATCTGGAGACCGGCGAACGCCGCTTCTGGGCCAAAGCCCTCAACGCGGTCAATGAGGAGGCAGCGGCGGAGCCCCATCTGGAGTGCCGGGTCCCC
>JAGXKM010000172.1 GCA_018335275.1 Anaerolineales bacterium
CTTCGATTAAAATGTAGGAAAGGTACAAGTTCTCTAAAATCATATCATACTTTGGGATATTGCAAGGGTTGAGCGTTGAGCTCATTGTAATCCCAGCCAAGCAGAAGTCAAGTATTATCAGCCTTCGTACTTCATCCTCCCAATAGGCCCTATCTGGAGAGGATAAAGCGGATCGTAATGAATGAACAATACGCCTTGAAAACCAGCAAAGGAAGAAGCAGGCTTCATTGACACGCCCCTCTCACACTGTTACCATACGCATACTCAAAGGATTGGGACAATGTCAGAACCTTCACCCACAGGGAAAAGAAAATCAGACCATATCCGGATAAATATCGAAGAAGATGTCCGTTCCGGGTTGAGCACCGGATTAGAGAGGTACTCCTTCGTCCACCAGGCCCTGCCTGAATTGGATCTAAACGAGATCGATCTCAGCCTCACACTTTTCGGACATACCCTCCCCGCCCCCCTCTTCATTTCCTCTATGACCGGAGGCACACCCCAAGCAGCTGAAATCAACCGGAGGTTGGCACAAGCCGCTCAGGAATTGGGAATCCCTATCGGTGTGGGTTCCCAACGGGCTGCACTGGAAGACCCTTCGTCCCGAGAAACATACCAACTGCGGGACATCGCGCCTGATATCCTGATCTTTGCAAATCTTGGTGCTGTCCAGCTGAACTACGGCTTTGGAATCCAGGAGTGTCGGGAGGTGGTCGACATGGTGGACGCGAACGCCCTTATCCTGCACCTTAACCCCTTGCAAGAGGCTTTACAACCTGAGGGTGAGATCCGTTTTGCTGGCCTGACAGAGAAAATTGGCCATATTTGCACAGCATTAGACGTCCCTGTGATCGTAAAAGAAGTCGGATGGGGACTTTCCCAGAAAGCTGCCCAGGCCCTGATAGAGGCCGGGGTCTCGGCCTTAGATGTCGCTGGCGCTGGAGGTACTTCCTGGTCTGAGGTGGAAATGCACCGTGCGAAATCGGACCAGCAGCGGGCCTTAGCGGCCTCTTTTATCAACTGGGGTATCCCGACTGCGGAATCCATTCAAAGGGTCAGGGAGGTCGCGCCTGACATTCCTCTTTTCGCATCCGGGGGTCTCCGGACCGGCATCGACATCGCCAAGTGTATTGGGCTGGGTGCCACGATGGGAGGGTTGGCCAGCCCCTTCCTGAAGGCAGCCAACCACTCGGCGGAGCGCACCCTTGAAGTCATGCGGAGGATGATCAAAGAAATCCAGGTGACCATGTTCGCAGCGGGCGCGAGCGATCTAACCAGTTTAGCGGAGATCACCTTACGGACCACAACCTGACCATGGAGAACACCCTTTCCCCACTTAAAACTCTAGCCGGGATCATGCGGCCCGCCCTTCAAAACCATCTGCGCTCTATCATCCAAGCTGGATCGGATTTTCAAACCGGTCAGCTTCCCGAAATGCTCTCTTACCAATTAGGCTGGACGGGAGAGGGAGCGGGTTCTCGCGCACAGGGGAAACAAATCCGCCCTTTGCTGGTACTCCTGACTATGAAAGCTGGGGGAGGCCGATGGCAAGCTGCTCTCCCTGCTGCCAGCGCAGTGGAACTCCTCCACAATTTCTCTCTGATCCACGATGACATCCAGGACAACAGCCCCACCCGGCGAGGCCGACCCAGCGTATGGAAGCGTTGGGGAAAAGCTCAAGCCATCAATACGGGTGACGCCATGTTCGCCCTTGCCAACCGCTCCCTCCTGGACTTGAGTAAGTCACTAAATCCCCGGATCACCCTCCAGGCATGCCATGTGTTTCAAAGGACAACCTTGCAATTAACCCAAGGCCAACATCTGGACCTTGCCTTTGAAAACGAAAACCAGATCACCCTGGATCAATATTGGGAAATGATCAGCGGGAAAACAGCCGCTCTTCTGGGAACTGCCATGGAATTAGGGGCCCTCTGCGCCCAGGTTTCCAGGACTAGAAAGGAAGCTTTTCGTGAATTTGGACTGCAGCTTGGTTTGGCCTTCCAGGTACAGGATGACATCCTGGGCATTTGGGGGGAAACCGAAATCATCGGCAAATCCAATACAAGTGACCTGGTCACAGGGAAAAAAACACTCCCGATAATATACGGACTGGCTCAGGGTCAGTCGTTCTCCCGGCGTTGGAAGGAAGGCCCCATCCATCCTGGACAGGCTTCAGACATTGCTCGACTCCTGGAGGATGAAGGTGCCCGGGCCTTCGCCCAAAAGGAAGCAGACCGTCTCACAAAAAGCGCTCTGGACGCCCTCCTCCGTGCAAAACCAGAGGGGAAAGCGGGGGAGGCACTTAAAGAGCTGGCAAAGAAACTTCTTAAAAGAAAAGGATAAGAAGGCACCCGGAAGTAAGCCCGGGGATGCATCGTCTCCTGACCTTTTCAGAGGAGATTTCACAACCCAGACCTGAGAGCTGGGGAATAAAGGGGATAAACAATCATCCAGAAAGGAAATCGATAGGAAAACCCGAACATTTGATCTATCCCTCAGAATACGCTTTCAATTTAAAGCGCTTCTGGTATAATTGCTGCCGTCATATCGATTTCAATTTTCAAGAGAGAAGACTATGAGCAATGAGGACAAGACAAAACTTTGCCCTACTTGTGGCAGTAAAGTGAAAGAAGATGCCGAGCGGTGCCTGGTTTGCGGAAGCTCCTTATCGAGGTCCCGAGAATCTCAAGTCGTTCAGGGCAGCCGGATGCCTAAACTCACCTTGGGGCTGCCTGTGGCTGTTGGTCTGGTCATCTTTTTCTTAAGCGTGGGCGCAGGGATCGTTTATGCAGCCATGCAGCAAATGAGCCCGGCGGTAGAAACCACCGAGGCACCCACCCCTACCCAGACCGCTACCCCTTCTCTGACACCCACACCTGTAACCCCTGAACCAACCGATACCCCCCAACCCACCCCTACCCCATTGACCTACCAGGTTTCACAAGGTGATTCCTGCTTGTCCATAGCCGCAAGATTTGAGGTCTCTATAAAGTCCATCGTCCAGCTGAACGACATCCCTGCTTCCTGCAATACCTTATTTGAAGGACAAGAACTGCTCATCCCGCATCCCACTCCCACTGCCACCCCTTTCCCCACGGCAACCCTCAGCGGATTGGAAGCCACACGGGCTGCCTGTGAAAAGGTTACCTATGAAGTAGAAGCGGGGGATACTCTGAATATCATATCCCTCAATTACAATGTGCCGGAAGAAGCCATCCAGGAATACAACGGCATGGTCAGCAAAACGGTGTATGAAGATATGATCCTGATCATTCCCCTCTGCGAACGCGCAGCTACCCCTGGCCCCTCCCCCACACCGACTCCGCCCCCTCCCTATCCTGC
>JAGXKM010000050.1 GCA_018335275.1 Anaerolineales bacterium
CCGTCAAGGTCGGTGAGAAATGGGTGGCGACGATGATGACAAGGGAATATGCCAAGGTCCGGATGGTTTCTGATATGCGAGGAGACCTCCCGCCTGGAATTCGGTCGATCGTTCCGTACCGTTTAATTTGGAAAGTGGTTATGGGCGCCACTGAAACCTACGTCGGTGGTCTGGCTCATGAGAGTTTTCATGCCTATCAGGGAACTAATCTTCCCGATAAGCTGGCTGCTGCCGAGCGCTCTTACCAGTGGGAGGACAAGTATCCTCTGGAGCAGGATGCCTTTGTCGAGGCCTGGAAACATGAGCTTGATCTGCTGATGAAGGCAGTTCTGGCTTCCTCTCTGGAGGAGTCCCGGGACCTGGCGTCACAATTTTTAGCAGCCCGCGAAGAGCGTCGAAAGCAGGCGGGGTTGACCTACGGATCCCTGGCCTATGAACGGAATCGGGAATGGCTGGAGGGCATGGCCAAGTACGCCGAGCTGACCCTGCAGCGCCGGGCAGGCACTGATCCAGATTACCAGCCGCTGCCGGTGATCCAAGAGGATCCCGATTTTTCTGACTATCATTCCCGGGAACGGTACTGGAAAGGGCAGGTGAAAGAACTGCAGCGCATGGCCGGTCGGGATGGGGATATCCGCTTTTACTATTCCGGGTTTGCCCAGGGCGTACTGCTGGATCGCTTCCTCCCGGGTTGGAAGGAGAGGTTGTGGTCTGAGGACATCTGGTTGGAAGAATTACTGGCACAGGCGCTGGAAGAGTGATCGTGCAGGAACAAGAGAAGGATGAACAACGAGGAGCAACTGAGTTTATGTATGGCGAAGACAGCAACGGTATTCCCTGGCAGAGATTAGGATCCGGTCTGGGGCTTTCGATGATCAGCGCTTTCTTGTTTGCGGCGGCTTTTCCCCCTTACAATCTCTGGCCGTTAATATTTTTCGGCCTGGCGCCGATGATTTTCTCCCAGCACCGGTTGATGCCCGAAAAGTTCTCCGGGGTGGCCTATGGGATCGGGGTGGGAGGTTTCTTTGGCCTATACTTCATGGGAATGTTCGGAAACGGCCCCTGGTTCATGCAGGCGCTCCCGCTGTCGATTGCCCTGATCGCTGGAGCGGCCAGCAGCCGGGATCGGCGGTTTCACCAACGCACCAACTACCGCTGGTTTCTGCTGCAAGGTCCGCTGGTCTGGGTGGGCATTGAACTGATCCGCGGCGTGATCCCTACGGTGGGCACCTGGGGTTTTGCAGCCTACGCCCTTTACAGCCAGCCCTGGCTGATCCAGCCGGTGAGCATTTTCGGAATCTACGGGATGAGTTTTTTGATCCTGGTGGTCAATTATGCGCTCGCCCTGGGGGTGATTGCCTTGTATGATCACAGGTGGGGAAGCCAAAAAAAGCAGACCTTAATCACAAGTTCTGTATACAGGAAAAGTTTCTTGGGTGCAGGAATCACTGCCTTGGCCTGGCTGATCCTCTCACTGGTCCTGTTTATCGCTCCCTTTTCAGGTCAGGGGGCGACTGTGCGGGCCGCGGCCGTGCAGCCGGCGCTTAAGGTTCAGACCTGGGCAGGCGTGGAAGAAATCATAGAGCTCACCCGTGAAGCTGCCGACCGGGGTGCTGAGCTGGTGGTCTGGCATGAAGGCGCCCTGCCTTTCGACCCCCGGGAAGAAAACCCCGAAGCATTCCAAGAGCTGGCATCGGAGCTGGATATTCACCTGGTGATCGGCTACGGGCTGGAGACGGAACCGGGTTATCGCAATGAAGCTCTGATTCTCACTCCGGAGGGGGAATTTTTAGGACCCTACGGTAAGGATCATCCGGTGGCCTGGTCGGGGGAGAAAAGCCTGACCCGCGGGCCGCATAGGGCTTACCCCACCAGCCTGGGTCGGCTGGGGATGATCATCTGCTATGACCTGGATTTTACGGACAGCATCCGGGAGGTAGCCCTGGACGGCGCCCGGTTGGTGGCTGTGCCTTCTCTGGATTGGCCGGCGATCGCCGCCAAGCACTACACTCACCTGGTCTTCCGGGCTGTCGAGAACCGGACAGCGGTCATAAAGGCAGATATCGCGTATGATTCTGCCCTGATTGGGCCCAAGGGGCGAATACTGGCCAGTGAAGTCAGCCCCGAGGCGGAAAGAGAAATCCTTCTCGCAGAAGTCCCCCTGGGACCTCAACAAACCTGGGTCCGGCACCTGGGGGATTGGTTCGGCTGGCTGTGCCTGGCGGGCATGATCGCCGTTTTAGGCAGCTATCCGTTTCAAACATGATGCCAGGGCTTTCTGGTCCCCGGTCAGAGGGGAAGATGCATTTCATTATATGGAGTCGGATCATCATTGGTTTGATTCACACTGGTCAATCGTTCAGGTTGGATTCCCTCCCATTGATCGATGTCATGAGGATGAATACTCCTTAAAATCAGACCGGATACCTGATAATCGAGACTTTATAATCAAGGCTAATTTCTTTCAGACTGGTCCACGGCAAGGTGATTTTCTATGAAGCTGTCGATTCATAATCTGAGCAAGCGTTATAAGCAGAACCTCTGGGGGATAAAAGACTTCAGCCTGGACATTCAGCCAGGCGTAATCGGACTATTGGGGCCCAACGGGGCTGGCAAGTCCACCCTCATGAAGCTGGTGGCCACTATCACTCAACCCACCACGGGTCGGATGTTATGGAACGGCTGCGATCTGGCTGAAAAGCCGAACTGCCTGCGCCGGGAACTCGGTTACCTGCCCCAGGATTTCGGGATTTACCCCCATCTCAATGCGGTGGAATTTTTAGAGTACTTGGCAGCCCTGAAACATCTGAGTCCAAAAGAAGTTGAGGAAAAGGTCCACTCCTTATTGGATCTGGTCAACCTGGGAGACGCACGCTTTCGCCCGCTTGGCGGATATTCCGGAGGGATGAAGCAGCGGGTGGGCATTGCCCAGGCCCTACTCAATGACCCCCAGATGTTGATCGTGGATGAGCCCACCGCGGGTCTGGACCCCCAGGAGCGGGTCCGGTTTCGGAATTTACTCTCTGATCTGGCTGGAGAGCGAATCATCATCCTTTCCACCCACATCGTCCCGGATGTGGAGGCGGTGGCCACCGACATTGTCCTCATTAAAAAGGGGAAGTTGGTCAAGCATGCCCTGCCGGAAGAACTGCTGGAGGATGTGGAAGGAAAAGTCTGGGAGACCGTTCTCCCCAGTGCAGAACTGATGCATTTCAAGCAGCAGTATTTGGTGGGGAGCGCAGTTCATCGGAGCGATGGTGTGCACGTCAGGGTGATCGCAGAGAACCCTCCGCCCGATGGTGAGGGACCCTGTCCGCCGACCCTGGAGGATGCTTATCTCTTTCACATTCAGGAAGGAGGCCGCTGAGCGATGAGGGCCTTTCACCGCTTTTACCAGTCCATCAAAGCAGATTTTTTGGAACGAACACGAAGATATTCTTTTTTGATCACCCTGGGAGTGATGATTTACATCGGTTATCTGGTAGTTCCCGCTGCTGATGCCGGGGTGCTGACGGTTGATTTAGGCAATCTGCGTGGCGTGTATAACACGGCCTGGCTCGGAAGCATGACCGCTCTGCTCAGCACAGCCCTGCTCTCCCTTCCCGGATTCTATCTGGTCAAAAACGCCCTCAGCCGGGACCGCAGGACGCGTGTAGGACAGATCATCGCCGCCACCCCTTTATCCAGAGCGACCTATATCCTGGGTAAGACCCTGAGCAACTTTTTCTATCTGGCCGTGATTGCTTTTCTGATCATGGTCTCTGCCGGCGTGATGCAGTTCATCCGCGGTGAAGTCCAGTCCTTTCAGCTGGAGGCGCTGATCTTGCCCTATCTGGTGATTACCCTGCCGGTGATGCTGGTCGTGTCCGCTGCAGCCGTATTTTTTGAGACCCTGCCCCTGCTGCGGGGCGGCTTCGGCAACCTGGTATTTTTTGGCCTGTGGGTGGTGATCTTGATCGTCTCCATGTCCGGGGTAGATTTCGGAGAACATGGCGCCATCCAGGAGTCGGTTAACGACCTTTTTGGCGCGTCTCTGATCGGCTACAGCATGCATCAGGCCGCTTCAGCCGCTTATCCGGAGCGGAGGTTAGATTTCGGGGTGGGATATACACGGGTGGAAGGCAAGATAGAAACTTTTCACTGGTCTGGCGTGGATTGGAGCCTGCAGATGGCAGCGGAGCGTTGCCTGTGGGTAGGCGCGGGACTGGTGATCGCAGCAGCAGCCGCCTTTACGTTTGATCGTTTTGACCCTGCCCGGGAGAAGCCCGGAAAGCAGAAACAGGAACACTCCCCTCCAACGTTTATCAATCGTTTCCGGGGAATTTCCCTGCCCCGTATCCGGATTCTGGCTGATAAAAAAGTTCCCCTCCCGCCTTTTATGAGACTGGTACTTTCTGAGATAAAATTACTTATCAAAGGACAACCCTGGTGGTGGTACCCGGTCGCCGTCGGGCTGGTGATTGCCGGTCTTTCGGCGGCTGATTATGGTTCTTTGAAGGGCATCTGGTTGGTGACCTGGATCTGGCCGGTTTTGATCTGGTCCAGCTCTGGCATCCGAGAACGTAAATACCATACGGGGGATGTTGTTTTTTCAACCCCGGAGCCAGTCCGCCGGCTGCTCCCTGCCCAGTGGTTGGCAGGGTTACTCTTTACCCTGCTCACCGGTGCAGGGGTGGGGCTGCGTCTGCTCACCCTGGGGGCATTCGGCCGCTTTCTGGACTGGGCGGCCGCTACCGCTTTTATCAGCTCCCTGGCCCTTATGCTGGGTGTATGGACGGGAAACAGCAAGACATTCGAAGCGACCTATGTGGCCTTGTGGTATCTCGGCCCGGTCAGCGGGCTGGCAGAGCTGGATTTTTTCGGGATCACACCCGGGGCAGCCCAAGCAGGCTTTCCCTGGACAGCGGCAGCGTGCACAGGCCTTTTCTTGGCCCTCAGCTGGCTGGGGCGCCGGCGTGAGGTATGGTGAGAAAAATCATTGGAGATTATTTCTTTGTAGAAATGGAGGCAAGAATCGATGAGCGAGAATAATGTGTATCTCAAGATAGAGGACGTGGTCAAATCCTTTGGGGAAGTGCAGGCGGTCAGGGGTGTGTCTTTCCAGGTCCATGCCGGGGAGATTTTCGGCCTGCTGGGACCAAACGGGGCGGGAAAAACCACGCTGATCCGCTCCGCCCTGGATATTATCAAGCCCACCTCCGGGAAGATAGAGATCCTGGGAGGGGCGATGACTGAAGAGAAAAAATCCCGCATCGGCTATTTACCCGAAGAGCGGGGCTTGTATGACGATATGACCCTGTGGGATACCCTGATTTACCTGGGCCGGTTGAAAGGATTGACCCCGAAAACTGCCCGGGAACGATCAGAGAAATATCTCCGGGAGCTGGACCTCTGGGAAGCCCGGGAACGTAAGATTCAGGCTCTGAGCAGGGGTATGACCCAGAAAGCACAGTTTATAGCCGGTGTAATGCATGAGCCAGATTTGATCATCATCGATGAACCCTTCAGCGGGTTGGACCCGGTCAACACACGCTTGATCAAACAATTGTTGTATCGGATGCGCGATCGGGGAGCCGGGATCATCATGAGCACCCACCAGATGGTCCAGGTGGAAGAGATGTGTTCCCGGATCCTGCTTATCAACCAGGGCGAGGGAGTGCTATACGGGGATCTGGACGAGATCCGCTCCCGCTTCACCACCAACGCAGTGGAAGTGGACATGGAAGGCGAGATTGACTCTGTGCAGGGCGTTGAGCAGTTAGTTCCCCGCAACGGCGGTTACCATCTGGTACTCGGTGAAGGAGTCCAACCGGAGGAGGTGCTGCAGCGCCTGGTGTCCGATCCAGATCTCACTGTCGAGCGGTATGAACGGGTAGAAATTTCCCTGGATGACATTTTCGTCCAAGTGGTAGGGGGAGAAGTGTTGAACGGGACGGAGGAGGAAGCGGTATGAATAAGCTCTGGTTGGTGGCAAAAAACACGTATCAACAGCGGATTCGTTCCAGCACCTTCTTGATGCTGACCTTTGGCATTCCGCTGATCATGATCGTTGCCGGTGCCATTCCGGTCCTGACTGAGCTGCGAGCGGAAATCCCGACCGTGGGTTATGTGGATCAAACAGGGAAGATGGGTGCAGTCGAGGAGATTGAGTATGAGGATGAAATCCTCACCCTCAAGTCGTATCCTGATCAAAATGCCGGTATGACAGATCTGAAAACAGGAAAAATCGGCGGCCTGTTGATCCTGCCCAAAGACTATTTTCAAGGGGGGATTCCCCGGTACCGGGCGGAAAAGCAGCCCAGTGAAAAATTAAAAGGAGCGCTGGAGAAAGCTGTCCGAACCGGAATGCTTTCTGGAGCGCCTTCCTGGCAGGTTGAACGCCTGGAGGATCCTGCCAATTTTACTTATGCTGCCCAATCCACCGGGAAGCGGGTGTCTGAAGGTCCGGCGGTGATCATCCGGGTGGCCATTCCGGTCTTCTTTGCCATGGTCTTTGTGCTGGCGATTTTCACAGGTGCCAATCAGATGGGCTCGGTGATGGTCAAGGAGAAGGATCAGCGGGCAATGGAGATGGTGATCACATCCATTTCTCCGCGGGAGTTGGTGGCGGGAAAGGTGATGGGGATGACCCTGCTCAGCATGACTCAGGTGGCCGTGTGGACACTGGGCGCCGGGACAGCCGTGTTCCTGTTATTCCGAGAAGATTTAATCGGTCACACGCTGAGTATTCCCTGGAATGCTCTCCTCTGGGCAGGACTGTTGTGTGTCCCGGGCTACTTCCTGTTTGCTCTGGTGGGGGCAGGGCTGGGCGTGATTGCCGGGGACGTAACCCAGGCGCGCCAACTGGCTGGTATGCTGGGATTTATCGGCATGGGACCGCTGTATTTCATGGGCGTGATTGTTAATGCTGTGGATGGACCCTTGGCTGTCGGGCTGACGCTCTTCCCCTTTACAGCACCCACCATCGGCCTTTTCCGGATGGCCCTGACTGAGGTCCCCACCTGGCAGTTTCTGACCAGTTTGTTAATTCTGGTAGGAAGCCTGTTGTTCAGTATCTGGCTTGTGGCCCGCGTGTTCCGCGCCACGATGCTTCTTTACGGGCAGAAATTAAAACCGGCCGAGATCATGCAGGTGATTTCCCAATCCGGCCTATCAGCTGCGGCGGAAGGAAAGGAGAAATAAGGATGGATAAGTTTTTTGTGATTGCCAAACGTGAGTTTCTTCAGCGGGTGCGCAGCCGGGCCTTCTTGTTTACAGCCATTGGCACCCCGTTGATTCTGATTGCTGTCTGGTTTTTTACCGGGGATATCGGGGTGGGTCCAACCCCGCCGGAAGTGGAGATAACGCCCGACGAGGAAGTGGAGCAGGAATTGACCGGCTATGTAGATCAGGCGGACCTGATCAAGGACATCCCCGAGCCTCTCTCGGAAGCTATGTTCCAATCGTATCCGGATCAGGCCCAAGCAGAAAAGGACTTGAGAGAGGGTTTGATCACGGCCTATTTTTTAGTCAGTGAAGATTACCGGGAAACCGGCGAAGTGCTGCGGGTGAGCCGGGACCTGCCCACCTCTCCCCCTTCCACGGATCCTTTCCAGTATGTTCTGCTCCGGAATCTGTTTTCGGCGAGGGGTGAAACCTTTTTCTCCCGCCTCCGGGCTCCCTTCAGAGCAGTGGAGCCGGAATATCAAGCGCTAGACACGACAGAGGAAGCGGAAAACGGTGGCACGGGGAACTCCATGCTGCCCTTTATCGTCACCATGGCCATCATGCTCCCCCTCTTTACCGGCGGTGGTTATCTACTGCAGAGCCTGGCCCAAGAAAAAGGTAACCGGGTCATGGAAGTGCTGCTGGTCACCATCCGCCCCAGGCAGCTGCTGACCGGAAAATTGATCGGATTGGGCGCGCTGGTGCTGGTTCAATACCTGATCTGGGTGGTGATCGGGGGTGGTTTGTTTGTCATTCTCCGGGAAAATGGGTCCAGCTTGCTGGGTACGGTCCGCCTGACTGGGAGCGAACTGCTGTATGTACTTCCCTTTGCACTGGGTGGGTTCTGCCTCTACGCTGCCTTGATGGGCGGCCTGGGGGCGCTGGCCCCGGATATGGAGGGCGGACGGTCCTGGACTTTTCTGATCACCCTGCCCATGATGGCGCCCATCTACTTCTGGACCGCGATCACCAGCAATCCAGGAGGAACGCTGGCCCTGGTGTTGAGTCTCTTCCCTTACTCTTCGCCGGTGGCCATGCTGCTGCGCATGACGGCTCAATCAGTTCCCGATTGGCAGCTGGGTCTGAGCCTGGGGCTGCTGATCCTGGCCGTGATCGGTACGGTGTGGGCTATGTCCCGCCTTTTCCACGCCCAGAGCCTGCTGAGCGGTGAACCTTTGTCCCTCAAACGCTTCTGGAAGGCGGTCCAAAGCGGATAAACAGCACCTGCAGCGAGTTTAAGGCGGCAGCCCTGGTCTACCCTGAAAGGGTATATCAGGGCTGTCGTCAACTGCGGAGACCATGAGGGGGAAAAGGCGTTTGCCGCTCCTGATCAATCGACCAGGTGGGGACCTCCCTCCTGGACCAGCACCCAATCCCTCCCTTTGCCTGATGCCCAGGACCTCCGATCCCGTTATCATGTGAGCAGTCAATACTATTTGTGATCTGGAGGTAGAAATATGAATGGGAATCGATTAGGAAACTTTTTTTTGATTTTATCCGTCCTCTCGATGGCGGCGCTGGGCTGCAGACTGTCCGGCAGACCGACTCGGGTGGAATCTCAAGAAGAAGTAATCCCACGGAACGGATTGGAATCCGCAGAGGTCGAGCTCCGCATGGGGGCCGGGTCCCTGAAAATTCAGTCGGGCACTTCAGAGTTTATGGAAGGGACCTTCACTTACAGTGATGGGAACTATGCCCCCCAGATAGATTATGTCTCAACAGGGTCTGGCACCGGAGAACTGGTCATCGAGCAGGAGGAACTGACTAACTTTAATCTCAATACGGATTATCAGCTGACCTGGGACCTGCGTTTCAGTGAAGAGATCCCCCTTGATCTCTACCTGGCCTTAGGGGCGGGAGAGTTGTTTCTGGATGGGACAGAGCTGCTGCTGGAAAACTTGGTCCTGGACATGGGCGCGGGAGAAGCAACCGTGATTCTAGGAGAACCTCTCCAGGGTGATCTCAGGGTTTCCATCCAGGGCGGTTTAGGTCAGTTGAACGTGGAGCTTCCCGCAGGAGTGGGGATCCGCGCCGAGGTGACCGGGGGGTTGGGTGATATAGACGTGGATGGCCTGGTGCGGTCTGATGGCGAGTACGTCACGCCGGAGGAATACGAGGGACCCATGATCCTGCTGGATATTGAAGGGGGGGCGGGTCAGATCAACCTCTCCGTCAACAGGTGAATAGGGTGATCGCGAATCCCGGTCTGCTGGGATAGAGGGATTTAACCCCAGCCCGCCGGACCGGGAGCAGTGGAGATGAAGCTTTAGGGACCTTTTCTCTTGATGTATGAAAATGAAGCCTCTCGCCTGGGGGAGAAGGACGAGCTGGGGCTGCCGGGGCCTAGATGTGATGCCGTGGTTTGTCCATGATAAGTTTCACAGGATGCCCGAACCAACAAGTTCAGAAGGTATCCAGGACCTGGCAGCGCAACGGAAGCCCGTGGGCAGGCTGATGGTCCGGTAACACCAGCGAAAAGGTTTCAGCGCCAGCAAGCTCAGGCGCATCGCCCCAGGGCTGTTTTGACCCTCCAGTACACAGCCTACCCAGAAAAACTCTGAAGAAACAACTCGATGCTTATTTCCCCCGGATGGATAGGGAAAAAAACCGACAATATTTATTAATGGGAGTGAATGTATGTTTATAAGTGACTCTTTCATGTCTTGGCCTGGCCGGATGGTGCTCGGTATGCTTGTGGCTGGAAGCGGAGGTGTTCTGGCAGCCCGGATGATGCCCCGGGGACCGGTGACCACTTCTCAGGCTCTGATCACCATGGGGATATGTTTGCTGGTTGGGACTCTGGTCGCGGTTATTACCGGATCAAACTGGTCCATGCTGGCAGCTCCTGTATTATATTTCCTGGGAGTGGAATTGGGGCGACCCGACTTGGTCGGCCCCACCGTGGGCCCGCTCAGATTGAATGAAGCCTATGGAATCCTGGCTTTTGTGCTGGGCAGGCTGCTGCCTGGGCTGCTCAGCCTGGTTACGATGCTGCTCGGAGTTCGGTTGGGGCTGATCCTCCGCAGGATGGTGAGCGAAACGCCGCAGAGCGAAGGAATCCTAGCCGGGGAAAGTTTCCTGGGTCTGGGGCTGCTTTCGGTGGTTGTGATTGGCCTGGTGATCCTGCTCTTGCGGCCCGCCAGCACTCCACCTCTGTTTGCGGAAAGCGGACAGCCCATTCCTGGATCGATCGCCCGTCTGGAAAAAGTAAGCTTCGGCGGTCCGGAGCAGACCATCCTCATTCGAGCTGAAGACCCTGAGAACCCGGTCCTGCTGTATTTGAGCGGGGGGCCGGGCCAGAGCGACCTTGGCTACACCCGGGTCCTTTTCCGTGACCTGGCCGAGGATTTTGTGGTCGTCAGCTGGGACCAGCGGGGTACGGGAAAATCTTATCCCTCCCTTGACCCCACTGATGAACTCACCTTTGAGCAGGCTGTGGCGGACACGCACGAGCTCACGGAATATCTCAGAAAGAGGTTTGGGGAAGAGAAGATCTATCTGCTGGGCGAGTCCTACGGGACGATGCTGGGCGTGTTCGCTGTCAAACAGCGACCCGAACTTTATCATGCCTGGATTGGGAGCGGTCAGATGGTAGATATCACGGAAACAGACCGCAGGCTGTATGGAGAGATTCTGGCCTACGCTGATCAGCAGGGGAATCAAGAACTTAGGGACCAGATGGAAGCCTACGGCCCGCCCCCCTATGCAGACATTCCCTACGCGAACGGGACGGTGATGGGTTATTATCAAGCGCTTTATGCTCCATACACGCCGCCCCGGGCATATGTGGAGCTGGGACAGGAGGCCCGGCTGGGGTTTATGAACATCAACAGCCAGGAATACAATCTGGTGGATAAAGCTAATGTGCTCCGGGGCCTGGTAGACATGTTCACAATCATGTACCCCCAGCTGGAGGCACTTGATCTGCGTCGCGACGCACCTGAGCTGGATGTTCCCGTCTATATCCTGGATGGCAAGGCTGAGGTCGCTGCCCGGCGGGACCTGACACTGGAGTGGTTTGATTCCCTGCAGGCTCCCAGGAAGAGGGTATATTCTTTTCAGAATGCAGCCCATTCTGTGGCCTTTGAACAATTCCAGGAACTGCACCGGATCCTTATCGAAGACGTTCTGCCGGAAACGTATGAAGAATGATTCTTTTCTCCCTGAAGAAGACCTGCGGAGGCAGTCATGAAAAGCATTCTGATTATTTTGGGAATTTTGCTGGGTTTATTATTGATCGGCTGGCTGGGTTTCCAGATCACGCCTCAGGGTTATCCCACAGCCGGTGATACCGGATCTCAAGTGGATATGATCCCTGTCCCAGAGGGGCTTCCCCAACCGGTAGAGGTTTTTTATCACGAAGTTTACGGGGATGAGATACCCGTTGTCAGCTCCGCCGTCATCTCCGGGCGGGGGGCGATGCGTATCAAGGGCCTGACCATGCCCGTCCGCTGGCGGTTCACCTACCGGGCCGGGAAAGACTACCGCCATCAAATCCAAACCACCTGGTTCGGTTTTCCCCTCCTGAAGGTCAACGAAGTCTATCAAGACGGCGCTGGCCGGCTGGAACTTCCCTTTGGAGTCAGCGAGGGCCCCAAAGTGGATCAAGGGGCCAATCTCGGGCTGTGGGCGGAGACCATCTGGATGCCTTCTGTGTGGCTGACCGATCCTGCGGTCTCGTGGGAACCCCTGGATGAGCACACGGCCGTACTGGCGGTGCCTTTTGGCGAAAAGCACCAGCGATTTGTGGTCCGGTTTGATCCTGGGACGGGAATGATCCGCATGATGGAATCCATGCGGTTTAAGGGTGAAGGAAGTGAGTCCAAAACGCTCTGGTTGAATCAAGTCAGGCAGTGGGGAGAGATGGATCAAACTTTGATCCCGGTCGATGTTACCCTGACCTGGCTTGATGAAGGGGCCCCCTGGGCGGAATTATCCGTGGACTCAATCGCCTACAACATCGATGTCGAAGAAGCGTTTACAGCGCGTAAGTAACGTGCAGCGGGAGCTTGAAAAACAACTGGTGAGGAGTAAAAGATGAAAAAGGAAATATTGGTAGCCTATGCCTCAAAATACGGCTCGACCGCAGAGATCGCCCAATCCATTGCGGATCGCCTGCGGTCCAGGGAAGTCCCTGTAATCGTGTGTGATGTCCGTGAGATCGAGGTGCTTAATGGGTACCGGACCGTGATCCTGGGCAGCGCAGTGTACGCCGGACAGTGGAGGAAAGAAGCCGCTGAGTTTTTAAAGGATCATCAAACGGAGCTCTCTCACCGTCAGGTATATTTGTTTTCCAGCGGTCCAACGGGGGAAGGGAACCCCACTGAATTAATGAATGGTTGGCAGTTTCCCGAAAATCTCCAGGATGTCAAAGATGATATCAAGCCCCGCGATACAGCCTTTTTTCATGGCAAGCTAGATGAGGAAAAATTAGGCTTTGCCGAAAAATTAATCGTCAAAGCCCTTAAAGCGCCCCTGGGGGATTTTCGGGATTGGGACTTGATCCAGAGCTGGGCTGACCAAATCGCGGAGGAATATCACCAATCCGCTTGATCTAATGCAGACATTGATCTCCCTCACTGCAAGGTTTCATTTTTCAGAGAAGGCTTACAAAAGAACCGCCAGAATCCTATCCACATTTTGTCCTGAAAAGGATGCTGATAACAGCCGTTTGACTTTGACCCTACCTATCCATCCGGACAGGTAAAACACACACCAGGAGCACAGATCAGAACCCCACCGGCCCACCGATGCGCCCGGCCGGGTCTTTCGATATCATCACAATAGAACACCTCAATATCAGGATTTCCAACATGGTTTGTTGGGCTTTCTGTTGGAGAATATAGATGAACTCGAAATTTTCAAAACAAATCATCCCTGGTTTTTTTGTGCTTGATAGTCTGGCGGTTTTGGGGCTGTGGGCCATGAATCTTTCCCGGGGCGCCTTTGCCCAGGGAATATGGACTCCCCAGGCAGAGACATCCCTGCCGGTGATGCATCTGGCAGCTGAATTTTTAATGGCCAGCGTTACTTTAACCGGCGTCATTGCCATGTGGTCCGGAAAACGGTGGGGGGCGGGAGTATTCCTGCTTGGTGTGGGGATGTTTTCCTACTCGGCCCTAAATTCTTTGGGGTGGGCAGTGGTCAATGACCCTGTGCAGGGAATCCCCATGGGGCTGACGCTGATCGCGGGTCTGTTTGCTATCCCTTCTTTTTTAGAGTTTTCACTTCCAGGAGAAATAAAATGAATCGACCCTGGTATGAGGTACTGTACGAAAATTTTGAAGATTATGACCAAGAACCCTACACTCAGAACACAGCCGAGGAAATCGCCTTCATTTTGGAGGCCATAGCCGGGGATGATGTCCGGCGGGTGCTGGATGTAGGCTGCGGAACCGGCCGCCATGCGCTGGGCCTGGCTGCTCAGGGATACGATGTGGTGGGACTTGATTTCTCAGAAAGGATGCTAGAGCAAGGGAGGCGCAAAGCAGCAAAAGCAGGAGTGTCTGTACAGTTTGTGCACG
>JAGXKM010000173.1 GCA_018335275.1 Anaerolineales bacterium
ATATTCTCTGAATCCAGTTGACCCCCACATGATTTGCAGCTCAGCGTGTCAAGATCGACATCTCCGGAGAGATCGATGTTCATGGTGACCTCTTCTGTTTCTGTGTCCTTTTTCCTGCCTGCGAACCAGATGATCCCAAAACCGGTCAAGACGAGTATAGAGCCCGTAAGGAGATAGCTTATTTTTCCGTCCTCGGAGAATGTCGCGATGATAAACAATAAACCGATGACAATCAGAATAGCAGCGAAAATATAACCGATGATTTTACCGGCGCTCATGAACTCTCCTTTCCCTGATCATTTCTTAACATGTGCTTTCCTTGCCTTGGGTTAGGCGTTGGAATCCCCATTTGCGGTCGTTTAGGTTTGATCTCTCTTTAACAACCCTCATTATACCAATGAATGCTGTGACTTCAGCTCATAAAGAGATATAGTTTCAGTGCCGGAGTTGAATATTTCAAGGGGGGAAAATCCCAGGCTGGGGTATAATTCCAGGTGTGGAAAAGGGAATTGTGAGGAAGGTGCAGGAGACGGAGTATAAACTTGGGGGGCAGATAACGGTCATCGGCGGTGGAATTTTTTTTGATAAGGGAAAGTAAGGTTTTTAGAAACGATCCTGGCGGTGAAAAGGCGGGTTTGAAAAAGCCAGAGCCTGATTTAGAGCGGCTGAGACTAATTGGAAAGGGCAGCAAGGCTTAATAAACACTTAATATGAATATATTGGATTTTTTTGATTTTAATCCTAAAATATGGGATACAGGGACTGGGAACAGGATGTACGTGCGGACAGCAGACTTGAATTTTAAATTAAGGTAATGTTTGAAGCGCGACAGGTCCCTCACTAATATTTTTATTGGGAGGTTGGGTCATGAATTTGTGGGAAGAATATATGATGCCAGGGTCTGTGAAAGAGGCTTTGAAAGCTTACACGAAAGCTGGGGAATCCGGGGCGCTGGTAGCGGGAGGGACAGATCTATTTATAGATCTCAAAGAGGAAGATGTCGAGGAAAGACCCCGCCTGTTGATTGATGTCACAGCGATTCCGGAACTGCAGGGAATTGAAATTGGAGAGACGCATGTCCGTTTAGGCGCTGCTGCCACGCATGCTGAGATCATCTCGCAGGAAGAGTTAAGGCTGAATGCGACAGTCCTTGTCGAAGGATGTCAGGTGATCGGAGGTCCACAGGTTAGGAATGTGGCTACGATTGGTGGAAATGTGGCCCATGCGTTGCCGGCAGCGGACAGCATGTTGGGGTTGATGGCTTTGGACGCTGAAGTTGAGATCGCCACCTTATTGGAGGACGGGGAGGGTATTTCACGCCGCTGGGTGCCATTGGCGACATTGTTTGCGGGACCCGGGACGAACACCCTGGTCCCTTATCGGGAATTGATCACATCATTCCGATTTGAGGTTCCAGAAGAAAGATCAGGCAGCGCTTTCCGGCGGGTTATGCGGCCTCAGGGGATCGCGCTGCCCATTATGGGTCTGGCTTGCAAGATTGACCTGGATGAATCGGGGGAGGTGATCAAGGAAGCCCGAATTGTTCCAGGTCCCATAGCCCCGGTCCCCACACGAGCAAAGAAGACAGAACAGGCCTTGATTGGTGAAGAGGTAAGCCATGAGGCCTTTCAGCACGCAGAAGAGGTTGCGGGTGAGGAGTGCAAACCCCGCACCAGCAAGCGTAGGGCTACATCTGAATATCGGATTATGATGATCAAAAGACTTTTGAAGAAAGCTTTATGGGCAGCTGCAGACCGGGCGCAGACTGGAGAGGTCCATATTGATCAACCTTTTATTGGCGAGAGAGGAGTGCGTCCAAAAGTAACTGGCTGACTTAACGCGGAAAAATAACTGGGTAAAACTTGGAGATAATACGCGACTATGACTGCAGATAAACTGAAGAAAACTTTATCCTTTGTGCTCAACGGAAAAAAAACCTCGCTGGAGATTGATCCTTCAAAGACCCTGGCGGAGGTTTTAAGGTATGACCTGGGGTTAACCGGTACAAAGATCGGTTGCAATGAAGCGGAGTGCGGCATTTGTACTGTGATCATTGATGGGGAACCGGTCACATCCTGCGTGTTCCCGGCTCTGAAAGCCCAGGGCATGGAGGTGACGACCATTGAGGGCTTGTCTCACCCCGCCTCCCAATGTGAAAGGGATGGTTCTCATGGCTGTACTTCCGTTTCTGAAGAGTTGCCGGGAGAAGAAGAAAGGATTCATGTTCACCCCTTGCAGAAAGCATTCATTGATCAAGGCGCGACTCAATGCGGTTTCTGTACTCCCGGGATGATCATGACGGCGAAAGCGCTGCTGGATAAAATTCCTCAACCTGATGAAGACCAGATTAAGACCGCTTTGAAGGATACCTACTGCCGCTGCACAGGGTATCGGGCGATCGTGGACGCGGTGAAACAAGCCAGCGGTCAGTTGGATTACACTCCACTCCCGAAAACGAAGAGGCCATTGGAAGCGATAGGAAAACCTCTCCCGCGCCCGGATGCGATCGAAAAGGTAGATGGCAGCGCGAAGTTTACGGACGATTACCATTTCCCTGGGATGCTGTATGGGGCTGTAAAACGGTCTCTGGTTCCCCATGCCAGGATCCTGAAGGTTGATGTCTCTGAAGCCCGAAACTTAGAAGGGGTTCATGCTGTACTCACTGCGGACGATGTACCCGGGGATAAAAAGCACGGTTTAATCTACAATGACTGGCCAGTGTTGTGCGCTGATAAAGTAAGGTATGTCGGAGATGCGGTGGCTGTGGTAGCTGCAGATAGCCCTGAAATCGCGGAGAAAGCGCTGGAACTCATCAATGTAGAATATGAGGCGTTGGACGTCGTCCCGGATCCTGTCTCTGCCGCGAAGGAAGATGCAGCTGATGTTCATGAGAAAGGAAACCTTTTGAAACATATCCATGTCAGCCGCGGTGACATTCAGGAGGGGTTTGCTGAAGCGGATGTGGTCATTGAGAACACTTATCACACGCCGACGACGGATCATGTTTTCTTGGAACCAGAATGCAGCATCGCTCGATATGGAGAAGATGGAAAGCTGGAGGTATTTGTCGGTTCCCAGATCCCCTTTGAAGATCGGCGTCAAATCGCGAAATCCCTGGACATCAGCGAAGAGGAAGTACGGGTCAGAGGCACCTTAATTGGAGGAGGTTTTGGCGGCAAAGAGGACATTGCCGGCCAGATCCATGCCGCTTTGTTGACCCAGAAGACGGGGAAACCTGTGAAAATCCTTTACTCGCGCCGGGAATCGTTGATCGCTCATCCTAAACGGCACGCCACGGTGATCACCATCAAGACCGGAGCCAAGATTCTC
>JAGXKM010000051.1 GCA_018335275.1 Anaerolineales bacterium
TGAGGAGAACGATGAAGACGAAATACATCTTTCTTACTGGCGGTGTTCTCAGTTCTGTAGGGAAAGGCGTGACAGCAGCCGCCCTGGGACGCCTGCTGAAAGAACGTGATTTTAAAATAGCGATCCAAAAACTGGACCCCTATATTAACGTCGACCCCGGAACGATGAGTCCTTACCAGCATGGCGAAGTATTCGTTTTGGACGACGGCGCGGAAACGGATCTGGATTTGGGACATTATGAACGCTTTATCGACAACAGCCTCAACCAGGTTTGCAATGTGACCACCGGACAGGTGTATGAAGAAGTGATCACCAAGGAACGACGGGGGGATTATTTGGGAGGCACGATTCAGGTCATTCCCCATATCACCAATGAAATCAAAAGGAGAATCGGCTTGGTCGCCAAGACCACCGGGGCAGAAATCGTCCTTATCGAAGTCGGAGGGACGGTGGGAGACATCGAATCCCTTCCATTTTTAGAATCCCTGCGCCAGATGCGCAGCGATGTGGGGAGAAAAAACAGTTTCTACATCCACGTCACCTGGCTTCCCCACATCGGGGCCACCGGGGAATTGAAAACGAAACCGACCCAACACTCCGTCCGCGAGCTGCGCTCCATTGGTATCGCTCCCGATATGATCATTGCCCGTTCGGACTACCCCGTAGACGAGGAGATCGAGGACAAAATCGCCCTCTTCTGTGACGTTGACAAACACGCCGTCGTGCCCATGGTGACGACCGACATCCTTTACCAGATTCCGCTTACGTTAGAAAAAGCCTCCGTGGGCGATTTCATCACCAAACGCATGGAATTGGAGATCCGCAAGAAACCGGTTTGGGATGAGTGGGAAAGCATGGTCCAGAATATGCGGCAGGAGAAACCCAGCCTGAAAGTCGCTATTGTTGGTAAATATGTTGAGCTCCATGACGCATATATGAGCGTAAAAGAAGCCCTCCACCACGCCGGGAACGCAAATGGTGTCGATATCGAGATCGCCTGGATCCACTCCGCAGAGTTAGAAAAAGAAGGTAAACTTCAACAGCTAGAGGAAGTTCAAGGGATCATCGTCCCGGGCGGATTCGGGGAACGGGGCATTGAGGGAAAGATCGCTGCCATAAAATTTGCCCGTGAAAACCACATCCCATATCTGGGCCTCTGCCTGGGCATGCAGTTGATGGTAGTTGAATTCGCCCGGCACGTGCTTGACGATGAACAACCAAACTCAACAGAATTTGACCCTTCCACGCCACATCCTGTGATTGACCTTATGCCCGACCAGCGGGATATCACGGATATGGGGGGCACCATGCGTCTGGGCCTGTATCCCTGCCAGCTTCAGAAAAACACCCGGGCGGCGGACGCCTACCAACAAGACCTCGTCAAGGAACGCCACAGACATCGATTCGAATTCAACAACGCCTACCGGGATATCCTCAAAAACGAAGGCATGCTGTATTCCGGACTTTCCCCTGAAGGACGCCTAGTCGAGATCGCGGAATTGGAAACCCATCCTTTCATGATCGGGACCCAATTTCACCCGGAATTCCTATCCCGACCTAATCGCCCCCATCCTTTGTTTAAGGCATTCATCGAGGCCATATTGGAAAAGGATGGTATGAAATGAATCACGGTCGGAAAAAGCTATTCACGAACACCAGCTAAGGATTTACAATCAACCCCAGCAACCTTAATCAAATGGGAGAAAAAATGAAGCCGAAGATACAATCAATTATTGGACGACAAATTTTAGATTCCCGCGGGAATCCCACGGTGGAAGTGGATGTCCACCTGGAAGATGGGAAGATGGGAAGGGCAGCTGTGCCCTCTGGAGCTTCCACAGGCATCCATGAAGCATTGGAATTGCGCGATGGGGACAAAGGACGCTACGGGGGGAAAAGCGTCACACAGGCAGTCAAAAACGTCAACACAGAAATTAATCAAACCTTACAGGGTTTCGACGTCACACAACAAAAACTGATCGATACGACATTATTGGCTCTGGATGGGACGGAGAACAAGTCCAAATTGGGTGCCAACGCAATCCTGGGAACCAGCCTGGCTGCCGCAAAAGCTGCTGCCAGCGCCCTCCAGATCCCCCTCTATCAATATATCGGGGGTGTGTACGCGCACGTTTTACCTTCCCCGATGATGAACATCCTCAACGGGGGTGAGCATACCGGCTGGCAATCAACCGACGCCCAGGAATTCATGATCATGCCTTTAGGCGCAGCATCCTTTTCCGAAGCGCTGCGCTGGGGCAGCGAAATCTACCACACGCTAAAAACGGTCCTTCAAGATCATGGTTACACCGCATTGGTCGGAGATGAAGGTGGATACGCGCCTGCCTTGGCATCCAACGCGGAGGCGGTTGAGATCATCTTGGAAGCCATCGAAAAGGCCGGCTACAGGCCCGGGGAAGAGATCAGCATCGCCCTGGATCCCGCAGCCTCGGAGTTTTACGAAGAAGAGACAGGGTTATATAACCTGCGCACCGAGGGAAAAAAGTTAACCGGCGAGGAGATGGTTCAATTCTGGAAAAATTGGGTTGACCAATACCCCATCGTCTCCATTGAAGACGGACACGCCCAAGATGACTGGTCCGGCTGGAAGATGATGACCGAGGAACTGGGGGATGAAATTCAAATTGTGGGGGATGATTTATTGGTCACAAATCCCCAGCGTGTCAAGCGCGGGATCAAAGAAAACGCCTGCAACTCATTGCTTGTGAAGGTCAACCAGATCGGGACGCTGACGGAAACCATTGAAGCTGTCCAAACCTGTCTTCGGGCCGGATGGACAGCGGTGGCCTCCCATCGTTCCGGGGAAACAGAGGACACGACCATCGCTGATTTGGCGGTCGCCTTGAACACCGGCCAGATAAAAACAGGCGCGCCCGCACGTTCTGACAGGGTGGCAAAATACAACCAGCTGCTGCGCATCGAAGAGGAACTGGGAAACCAGGCCCATTATGCAGGTTGGGATCCTTTTCAGAAATAACAGCGGAGACAGTTAAAAAACAAAAACCTTTAGGTGAATGCATTCACCTAAAGGTTTTTTCTTTCGGTCACCTTGCTTTTATTCAGCTTCCTCCGCTTCCTGGCCTTCCTCGTCCTCTTCGTCCTCATCCGATAACTTGATGGATTGAACCATATCCCCCACGGACAAATCTTCCCGCCGTTTTCCAGGTTCAGGTGTGCCGCAGTAAGGACATAGGCTCCAGGAGAGTTTCATCAATTTCCCGCAGTGGTGGCAGGTTTTCTTCAACTTGGTGTGGCAGTTCGGACATACGCGCCACCTTTCATCAATCTGCCGCCCGCACCCCGGACACACGGGTTTCTCTTCCAGGGACTGCAGGAGAGCCTCCTCCTCCAGCATATATTGGTACTCCTCTTCCATTGTTTGGGAAGGGCGCAGGATCAGGTAAATCACCAAACCCGGCAAGAAGAGCAAACCCACTACCAGGACAGCCAATATCCGGGTCAGCGGATCCTTCGTCCGATTGCGGATATCCCGGTATGTCCAAATCAGCAGACTCAACCATAAGGCGGCTAAGAATGCCCCTCCCCACGCGGTGAGGATTAACAAAAAATTACTGAAAGAGGATGGATCAAAATTCATAAGCAGACTCCAACAAGAATTATAGCATTATTCATCCCCCCGCCAGCCTCAGATCATGATTCCTTCCCCCCTTTTTTCTGAAAGAGGGCGGTTTTTCGGAGGGTCTTGCATTCCTGGCCCCAATTCGGTATAAAAAAAGTGAGCAGGCCCAAAAGAGGAGGGAAAGTGAATGGCGTGGGTCACAAATCCCCCAGCTATCGGATCACCGACTTAGCCAAAGGTGAACGACCCCGGGAGCGCCTTGCCAAATTGGGAGCCCAGGTCCTTAGTTCAGCTGAGCTATTGGCCATACTCCTCCGGGTGGGTGTGGAAGGCGAAAATGCCATCCAGGTCGGGCAACGTTTGCTGCATGATTTCAATGGGCTTGCCGGGCTCCATTCAGCGTCCTATGCTGAGATCTGCTCACAACATGGGATTGGACCCGCAAAAGCCGCTCAAATCAAAGCAGCGATTGATTTAGGAAGAAGGCTCTCGGCACAAAGCCCAGAACACAGGCCCACGATCCACAACCCGGATGATGCAGCTGATCTTGTCCAATATGAAATGAGCGCCCTGGAACAGGAAGAGCTCCGCGTCATGCTCCTTAACACCCGCAATCATGTTCTCCAGATAAGGACTATCTATAAAGGATCATTGAATTCTTCTCAGGTCAGGATCGGGGAGCTGTTCAAACCGGCCCTGCGGGGAAACGCAGCTGCGATCATCGTCGCACATAATCACCCCAGCGGAGATCCCACACCCAGCCCGGATGATATCCGGATCACGAAAGCGATCATCGAAGCCGGTAGTTTACTGGATATCCAGGTCCTTGACCACATCATCATTGGCCAGGGCCGTTTTATCTCTTTGAAGCGACGAAATCTGGGATTTCCAAAGGACTAGATCGTCCGTCTGACTGTAAAACCGTGAAATTCTCCCTGTTCCTTCCCCCATTCCTCTTCCACTTCCCGGACATTAGCTGAAGCAGGACCCCTTTTTACGGCACGCAGTAATTTTTCCAGGCGTTCGGTTTTACCCTCCGCCACTATTTCTACTCTCCCATCGCGGAGGTTTCTCACCCATCCGCTGACCCCCAGTTCCCCGGCAGTGCGCATCGTGAAGTGACGAAACCCCACCCCCTGCACGCGTCCGTGAATGTAGACATGTAAACGTTGCTTTTCAGCGTTTTCCATTATATCCTCCAGCTTTCCTGTCGCGCCTCCCAAGGTACATCCGCAGGAGTATCACGCCGACAACGAGGATAACGATCACACCCAAAACGAGTAAGACGGGAAGAAGCCAGGCTTGCAGCAGCTCTCGATAAGCGCCCCCAAACACTTCCCTTTTCCACGCTTTTTCCAGGGAGCGTAAATTTTGCCCTAAGGCGATTTCCACACCCCGGTCGCAACTCACCCCCCGATCATAGGCTGAGATCAGCGCCTGGACCCCGGTAATCCCATATTCCCGTTTGATATAAGAAATCAGGGAAGACGATTCCGCATATGCCAGGACCACGGCGTCTTGATCGGCGGGTAAAGAATAACACAATTGTGAGATAGGGATGAGTTGATTCTCTTCATGCGCCTTATCCAACGCTTCATCATATGCCGGATTGGGGAATAATTCCATCTCAGAAGCAATTCCCTCATTGACCCAATACGGAAGGTACTGATACCCCGCGTCCATAAAGCGGTAAAGCATGACATGCGTGATCTCGTGGGGGATCTGCCGCTGGATTTCCAGATTTCGATCTACGCCCGGAGGGATAGCAACCACAACAGACCCGTACCGAGGGTCCGCATGGCCTCCCACCCAGGAGACGCCCGCTGCAGCCAGGGTGGATTGCAGTTCAGCTGTGGAGGAGTACACATAGATGTTGATCTTCTGATTATTTTTTGGCCTCTCCAAAAGCTCCAGGACCTTCTCCCGGCCGTCCTCCGCAGCATCGGCAATTTTTTGCGCGAAGGTCACTTCCTCATCGTACCAGTGGACGACAAATTTCCCATCATCCAGCACCTGCCACTGATAGCGGTTATCAAGGTAAGGGAATGAAAATCTTTCACTCCGGGCCTCTTCTCCATTTTTGAGCTTGAACCGATAATAGTAAGAAACAGTGGAAAAAATCCGCAAAGGCCGCTGAGCAAGATCGTAGATAAATTCAATTTCGCCCGCAGGAGAATAGGAAGTGATCCCCACAAAAGTCGGCGTACCGGGCACTTCAACGATCAATTCCACTGCCTGGATCTCACGTTCAGACTCAACCCGGGCCTGGAAAGTCATTTTTTCCCCGAAAAGATATTCCACATTATGAGATAGAACCTCGATGCCGTTATCTGCCTGGGCAGTCTGAACCGCGCCCAGCAGAAGCGCAAAACCGAGCAAAATAAGCAAGACACGAAAACGCATTTTTTCTAGCTGGATCATATTCTGTCAGGTGAGCCTTTTCAATAAACTATCAATGCCCCGGCAGCGTTTCCTCAATCTGTCCACTCCTGGTCATCAATTTCGAAATCTCCATCACCCTCCACCGGCAGATCAAACATCTGATAATTGACCGATCCTTGCGTAAAGGCTAAATTGTCCAAAGCTCGATCGATGAAAGTTTCCTCTTCCTCCGTGAGGGCTTCTGATTTGCTGGCCTGGATGGCTTCCGCTACCCCCTCCCCCCCGATTTGAGATAAGGCCCAAATCGCTGCCTTTCGGACTTGAGCGACATCATCCAGGAGCTCCAAGATGTCCGGGACCGCTTCTTCAAGGATCAGTTCTCCTGAAGCCCGGACAGCCTCAGCGCGTACTTCCGGCGAGGGATGAAGAATTTTTGAGGAAACCCTTTCATCATACCGATGATCAAAAGAACGGCCCATGGCAACCAACGCGCTCGCCTGCCATGCTTCACTCTCCCGCTGATAGGCAAGAGAAATTTGTTCGTGCACCTCCACACGGGGAGAGTAGCTGACAGATTCCAGGGCCTTTCTCTGCACCCGGGGTTCTCGATTCCCACTCAAAACTCCCAGCAGCTTTTCTTCAATTTGGTGCTGCTTTTCGTCGGGAATTTTATCAATCTCCCCCCGGTACACATATTTGCCGAGGACGGAGGCCGCCACAGCCCGCACATCCACGCTTTCATCTTCCTCCAGGAAATGGAGAAAGCTCTCAATGAGATCATCGGTGTCGAAAACCTCAAGGGCCCGGATGGCGTAAAAACGGACCTGGTCATCTTCATCATGGATGGCGAAACGAAAGACTCTTTCAAAAGATAGCAGCGTGTTCGCCTCAGTCAACCTTTCAAGATCTTCCAGGAGAGACCTCCGCCTCCGCGTTTGGATGGAGGGCCAGATCTCTTGTAACCGTTCCCCTTCCTCGGGTGTCAAATCACTCAACCGATACAGGTAGCGGGGGTCTAAGATATGCTCATCATCAAGAAGCGCATCCAGCACCTCCTGAAAGGGGATACTATCTGGGGTTGAAAAATTGCGTTTTTCACTCACGGCAGTTGGATGGGGGATGTAAAGTCTAAGATGTTAATGTAAATCAGCAGCAAGATCAAACTGATAAATCCCACAGCATTGACCACGTTTTTAACTTTTTGGGATACCCGCCGTCCCAAGATGATCTCAGGAAGGACAAGCAAAATCCGGCCTCCATCCAGGGCGGGTATGGGAAACAGATTTAAGATCCCCAGTGACACAGTGATCGCGGCCACAAAGAAAAGGACATTGACAAAAGAGGAGGTCCCGGGGACCAATTCCTGCTCCGTGGCCCCTTGATAGACATCGTACATTCCCTTGTATCCCACTGGACGCCCTGCATCCCCGCTGAAACCATCCCGGATCAATTGGGCAGGCAGCGACAAGACCGCAACGCTGTGCCTGGCAGTGCTCGCCGCCCCCCGGGGGAGCGCCTGGAGGATATTCACATCCCGCACTGGATTGGTCATCACAATCCCGATCGCCCCCTGCCCTTCCGGGGGATCTGCGCGGGGGACAAGGGAGACCTTTTCGACTTCTTCCCCCCGTTGATACGCCAGCGTCACTTCTTCTCCAAGATTGGCGTAAATTTCCTCCCGCAGGACGCTGGAGCTGTTAACAGGGACTTGATTGACTTCTCGGATCACATCTTCAGCCTGAAGACCCGCTTGCTGGGCAGGGGAATCAGGTGCAATTTCAAGGATCTTAACTGTATCCGTGACCGGGACCCCGAGCTGGGTAAATATCACAGCATAGATCAAGACTGCTGCCAAAAGGTTCAACATCGGCCCCGCAAAGAGAACGCCTATTCGCACCCAGGGGCTGGCGGCAGCCAATCCATCCTCAATTTCTGGGTCATTTTCTCCCTTGGGGCGCACAAATCCACCCAGGGGAAGCCAATTTAACGTATACTCTGTTCCCCCGGCTTCAAATAGTTTGGTCAATCGGGGAGGAAAACCGATTCCAAATTCCTCCACATCGACACCAAATAACCGGCAGGCTAAAAAGTGACCCAACTCATGAAGGATGATCAACGCGGCTAAAACACCAATAAACTGTAGTATGGTAGTCATATCTATATCTTTCTACTCTCTTTCTATTCCGTTCTTTCACTATTGTAATATCTAAGGCTCAACATGCCAAATCTCTGCCAAACCGCCGACAGGCTGTGATTATACCCTATCCTTCACTTTCACCGGAAGAGGATCGGCACAATAGGTAAGCGCCCCCCCCGGGATATGTGGTGTACACATCTTCCACATCCGGTATGTCCAGGAGCCGTTTTTTCAATGTCTTCGAATGCTCCTGAAGACAGATGACATGGACGTTTGGGCCCGCATCGATCGTGGAACACACCGGAAGCCCTTTTTTCCGCCACTTTTTCACTATGCGGATCATGCGCACGGTGGCGGGCCGCCAATAAAAAAGCGGAGGTTGGGAAGTCATCATCACCGCATGCATCATATTACTGTCCTGCTCCACAATCCGGGCCAAGGCCTCAAAATCCCGCTCGAGGATCGCGGAGCGGCAGAGGTTCAACCGGCGCGACGCATCGGATACACGCGCATCCTGAAGGGGGCTGGTAGGTGCCAGTTTATGCCCTTCCGTTGACCCTGTCTCCTTTGGCTGCGTGCTGATCACCACGACCAGGTCCACGAGTTCCCAGTGTTCCGGACCGGCGATCGAGAAAGCGTAAGAATTCTCGTGTTCCGTCCCGGCCTGCCATTCCACAAATCCACCTGGAATGGACCGGGAGGCAGACCCAGAGCCTGTCCTCGCCAATCGCGAGAGCTCCCTTTCCGTAAACGACAGCCCGGCAGCAGTACTGGCTGCCAGACTCAAGGCAGCAAAAGCTGAAGCGGAAGAAGCGATGCCGGAACCCATGGGAAAATTGCTCTGGCTGGTCACCCGAGCATACTCAGAGTTCCCGCTCCACCTTCTGACCCGCTCCAAAAATCGTGAAACGCGCTCCAATCCCTCGCCATAGATGGGTTTTCCCTGGATGGTCAACTGATCCCTTTCCATTTCCGGGTAAAAAGCCACTTTCGTCCGGGTCTCCAGGCCCTCTAAGGTCATGGATATTGAGCCGTTCATGGGAATGCGCAGCTTTTGATCTTTATTCCCCCAGTATTTTATGAAGGCAATGTTGGGATGGGCCACAGCAGTTGCAGACATTGACATGGATATCCTTTGAATTTGATAACTCAATTCAAAGGATATTTTACCGCGATTATTCCCCTAAGGTTGGAAATTGGCATGCTCCATCTCCCCCAACGATCGGTTCCCAGATTTGATTCAAAGCAGATCGGGACGTTCCTTCTACGATAAGGTGGTTGGCAATTCTGGTAAACATGTCTTCCAAGAAAATTGAGGAATTTATCCCAGCAGCCTTTTCACACATGTTGAGTATGAATCGGGCCTGGGCAATACGGTCGTCTCCGCGGCCTGTGGAGGCAGACCCCCAGGCTGGGAAAGATTCCAGGGAAGCTTGTGCACCCTCCATCCCTGCCCCACCCTCTAAAGAACGCAAGATCAATGCCAGGCCTTTCTGATCTATAAGGAGGTAGCCGGACCAGTCCAGGTTGCGATCCTTCAAAAGATTGAAAAACCCGGAAGGCGGCCGTCCGCCATCCTGAATTTGAAATGCAGCCTTCAGATCTTGATCCCTTTCTTTGCCGTCTCCCGCCTGAGAGGGAAGAAGGGGAAAAAATAACAAATCACCGTCTTGTCCCCCATACCCTAAGAGCCACACGGATTCTAAAACAGAGGCTTTCCCCTGCAAGTCATCCACTTGAATGAGCAATAAAAACGGCTCTTCACCGGTATCCGGATCCAAACTCTCCTCCTCGAGGGGGTCAGAGTCAGAGATCGTGTCTGGGGGATCTGAGAACAAGCTTTGAGCCGATTCCACGCCCAGGACCATGAAAAGAGAGAAACAGATCACAAACATAAAAGGGGCAACTTTGATTTTCATAGGTATGGTTTAGGTGATGCGTTGACGAGTTTTCTATACCTGCGTTCTTTACCAATGCAGCCAACAAAATGATTCATGGGGACCAAACTGCAAATCAACACTTCCCGGGTTGAGTCTAATGGGACACAGCTTTCAGAATACCCAAGAGAAAACCAAAAGGCAGACCCAGGACCGCCCATGTTATGGATCGAACGATCTCTTTTCTTTGCAGCCAAAATACGCGAAAATACGGCAAAACCGACTGCAGCAGATCTGACTCATCCAAGAGGCGGATCTGAAAGTGCCACCAGTTGATCTCCATGCGCTCTAATACAAGTTTCATCTCCTGCTCCTACACGTTTATTTTGAAGTGGAAATCTTTTGAATTTTTCCTTTTTTGTCCGTCACCACCCGCACGATCCGGGAAATATCTTTACCTCCCGGTCCGGAAACCTGGGTGCGAAATAACAACAGGTATCCTTCCGGGTCCTTCCCCGATTTCTTCTCTTTGGACTGCTTTTTGACTTTGGGTTTGACACCATCAAAGTCAGGAAATTTCCGGTACACTTTTTTAGAAACTTTATTCACGATCTCCGATGTGAGCATGGTTACCTTACCTCTTGCTATTTTTCAACGAAGAATATGCCCTCCGGCGCATGAAAGCCGGAACATCCAGGGGATCCCGGCGTGTGTCTTTCTGGGATTGAACATCCTGGCGCTTACCATCGAGCTCTTCCTCATCTTGGTTTGTAGCTTTATTTTGTTTCCCACGCATGGAGGTAAAAGCCTCCTCAAACGTAGTTGCCCCCAAACCTGTGACTACCAGATTGACGTGTACCTGATCCTGCAGGCTCTCATCCCGCGTCGTACCGAATATGAGCTCCGCGTCCGGAGGAATCTGCAATTGAAGCTCTCCCAGGGCTTCCCCCACATCGGCCAGGGTCAGGTCATTTCCCGATGTGAAATTGACAATCAAACCTGAGGCATTGGCAAGAGAAATATCTTCTAACAAAGGATGGTACAGGGCTTGTTCTACGGCTTTGACCGCTTTCTTTTCGCCTGCTGATTCCCCAATACTCATCAAAGCGCCGCCGCCCAAAGCCATCATCCGCTGGATATGCGCGAAATCGACGTTGATCACCCCCGGCTCCGTAATCAATTCTGTGATGCTTTGCACAGCCTGGCGCAGGACATCATCGGCCAGCAAGAAGGCCTCGGAGAGGGTCGTATCTTTGGACACCGCCTGGAGCAAACGCTCATTGGGGATGGTGATCAAGGTGTCCACATGAGGTTGAAGTTCAATCAATCCCTCCGCAGCGTTTCTTTGCCTGCCTCCCACCTCAAACGCGAAAGGTTTGGTGACCACTGCGATGGACCCCACACCCAGCTCTTTAGCAATCCGGGCAGTGATGGGGATCGATCCCGTCCCCGTCCCGCCGCCCATACCGGCTGTGAGGAAGACCATATCTGCCCCTTCCAGGGCCAGGGCAATTTCGCTTTCACTCTCCAGGGCGGCTTGGCGCCCGATTTCCGGATCTCCCCCCGCCCCGAGCCCTTTGGTCAATTTCGGCCCCAGCTGGATCTTTTGAGAAGCCTGACTGCGCTGCAGGGCCTGGCGATCGGTGTTGGCCACGATGAAATCCACCCCGGATATGCCAAAATCGATCATCCGATCCACGGCATTGCTTCCGCCTCCCCCTAATCCCATCACCTTGATAACCGGCAAATAGGGAACTTGTCCTTCCACTGGATCCTTATCAAATGAATGCTCTTCTATCATCTTTATCTCCTGCTCATGGCTGTTTTCCGTTTTAGACTTCCATCCTGATTTCGTTCTCAGATCACAGCATGGTCCGTATCATTCCAGAGGTTATATGGCAGCTAACTGCGCTGCAACTTTTGTGCCGTCCCCTTTAATCCGGCGCACCACAGATCCCTGGTTGCGGAGTTGGCTCAAATCATCTTCGTTAAAATGTTCTTCCCCACCGAGGATAGTGACCCGTTTGGCATGGGCCGCTTCCCGCAGCGAGAATCCTACCGTAGGTTGATGCTTCTTAATAAATCCCCGGATGACTTCCAAATGCCAATCCGCCACCCCCCATTCATAGGTGGGAAGCAATAAATAATGGTCAATGCGATATCCACCTGGAGCTTTCTCGGTCCGGGGTGCATACAGCCCCTGATAAGCTTCAGCCACCGGGTTCGCCTGGCCGTCCGCCGTGTACCAGGCCTCATCTCTGAACTCGCTTTCCGCATCCGCTGCCAGAAGCCAGAACATCCCTCCCAAGACTTCCTCCGGGAGAGAATCCACCCCTGTGACTTGTTTCCCCGATAACAACTGGGCGATTTGCGCATCTTGCTGATGATCTTCAGCCTCCTCATCGCTGCCTTTCAGGCCCAGCATGAGCAGGGGCAAGCGCTTTTCAAGGACCGTTTCCGAGAGCGCTAAATACCAATCCACAATCCGGAAACCGCGGTGGTCTTCGCTGCCCTCGGGATTGAAGTAAGGGTGCGAATCAGGCCAACGCTCTGGACCGCCCAAGCCCCAATTCAGATCGTGTCCATTTGTTCCAGCATACGCGGATAAGACAACGGCATCCAACAAAGGCTTGGACCCCCGGCGCTGTAGCCCGGCTAAAGCCGCCCGGAGGAACATCGTATCCCAATAATCTCCTCCGGGTTCCAGGGGAGGAAAAACAGGGATCAGGCCCGATTTGAGGGCCTCTTCAGCAAGGGGAAGATAAAGGTCTAAAAACCTTTCCACCAGATCCGACTGGGCCCAGGAGATGGATCCCCACGCGTCCCGTACATTCGGGCGGTCAAAAAGGATCACATACTCAACCCCCCACCGGGCATACGTATCGAAGAAAAGCTTACATTGATCCTGTGTGGGAAGTTGATCCGGGCGAAGATGAAAATGAAGTAGAGGTTGAATATCAGCTTTGATGAGTTCCTTGATGAAATCTTCCGGGATAGCGCGCTGCAGGGGCGCCCGCAGAGTCAACCAGGAAGCTTTCAATTCTTTCAGCTTCGGCAGCCAGGTATCCAAATCCTTTTTTTGATAATGAACGGTGTCCGGGAAGTAATGAAATCCAATGTTTGTCATGGCGTAGTCCTCGCGACCCAAAACTCGTTTTCAACTACTCCAATAGATGCAAGGAATATGCCACTGCGCCCTTCACGGGCTGAGTAAACAGCGCTGAATCGCCCTTCCGGCTGGTGCTATAATGCAGCATATGAAGAAAATCCTCCTCACCGGCGCTACGGGCTTCATCGGCAACGCCCTCACCCGCCACCTCGCGGAGACGGAGCACGCTGTTAAGACGCTCATCCGTCCCTCGCCCACTTCACCAAATCTGCCTAGGGGAATTCCACTTGAGGTGGCTGTCTCCGGGTTGAATGATCCGCGCGGCCTGCGGGCGGCCCTGGTGGACATTGACATCATCTACCATCTTGCCAGTGAGGAACGCCACGGCGGGGAGGCAGATTTACTGCAAACGGACATCCAGGGCACGAAAACGCTGCTTAAAG
>JAGXKM010000052.1 GCA_018335275.1 Anaerolineales bacterium
AGAGCGGACAAGGAATCTGACCATGAAAATAGCCATCAGCGCAAACTCCCCCCACCAGGATGCCCGGTTTGAACCCCGCTTCGGGCGATGCCCGTATTTTATCTTCCTGGATACAGCCACACAGGATAGGCACGCGGAACCCAACCCCGCTGCGCAAGACCGGGGCGGGGCGGGTACCAGGGCCGCTCAATTCCTCTCCAATCAAGGCGTGGAAGCCGTGATCAGCGGGCGCTTTGGTCCCAACGCATACACCGCCCTGGAGGCGGCAAACATCAAGATGTACCAGGCCAAGGGGGGATCCATGGAGTCGATCATGGAGGATTTCCAGGCTGAAGAATTAGACCAGGTCACGTCTTCCTCTGGGACAGGAAGAGGACGCGGGCGAGGGCGGAGACGACGATGATCATCGCGGTCGCCAGCGGCAAGGGGGGGACAGGGAAAACCACGGTTGCCACCAGCCTGGCAGCCGCTGTCCCTGCTGACACGTTTCTAGACTGCGATGTCGAAGCGCCCGATGCGCACATCTTTTTGAACCCGGAGTTTCAAGAGCAAAAAAATGTGGATATCCTGATCCCCCAGGTGGATCTTCAAAAATGCACCGCCTGCGGGAAATGCGCAGATGTGTGCCAGTTCAACGCCATCGCGCTTATGGGACAGAACCCGCTTGTCTTCCCTTCCCTGTGCCACGGCTGCGGGAGCTGCACGCTGAATTGTCCGGAGGAGGCGATTCAGGAAGTGCCCCGCACCCTGGGTGTCCTGGAGAGCGGCCCCGCTGCTCACGGCATTCAATTCGCCCAGGGCCTTCTGAACGTCGGCGAACCAATGGCAGTACCGGTCATCAGCCAGCTCAAAAAATGGCGCTCCCAGAGAAATACTCATCTGGAAATTCGGGACGCGCCTCCCGGCACGTCCTGCCCGGTGGTGGAATCCCTCCGCGGGGCTGATTTCGTCCTCCTGGTCACAGAGCCAACTCCCTTCGGTCTCCATGATTTGAAGTTGGCAGCCCGGGTTGTGAAAGAATTGAACCTTCCCTCCGGAGTAATCATTAACCGCGACAGAGAGGGGATGTCCGGAGAAGTGCGCTCTTTCTGCAAGCGGGCAGGACTCCCCATCCTGATCAGCATCCCCCTGAAACGTGACATCGCTGAAGGGACCGCCCGCGGTCAAACACTGATCGACATCGATAGTAAATACCGGAAACGCTTTCAAAATATGTTCAAGGAGATTTCAAGCCTCAGTGTCCTACCCGACTCACAGCAACGCTTTCACTCCCTGGAAGGATAAGATAATCATGAAGAACCGTAACATTTCACGCAACTGCATACGATCCTTCTCATGGAAGTTGGGTCAATTCCCGCCAGGGACTTTCAGGGCTTTCTGCCCCTCAAAACGATTCGGGGATCTCATAAGATGATCCAACTCGTCATCCTGAGCGGCAAAGGGGGCGCCGGGAAAACCAGCCTCACGGCTGCCTTCGCCCACCTGGCAAAGAAGGATCCCCGGATCCCGTCGGTGGTTTTCGCCGACGCTGACGTGGACGCCTCGAACCTGGAATTGGTGTTAGGCCCCCACAAATTGGAAAGCGAGGAATTTTGGGGAGGACAATTCGCGGTCATCGATCTGGAGGTCTGCCTCGGCTGCGGCGAATGTGAGACGGTTTGCCGCTTCGACGCGATCCTCAGAGAAGGTGAGAAATACCGGGTCGACCCCATCGCTTGTGACGGATGCGCAGCTTGCTTCTACCAGTGCCCAAACGACGCCATCCAAATGCGCAGCCAGGTGGTGGGAGAATGGCACCGTTCTGACAGCGCCTTCGGACCCCTCTACCACGCTGACCTGCAACCCGCCCAGGAAAATTCAGGAAAATTGGTCTCCACGGTCAAACAGCACGCACGCAAGTTAGCTGAAGAGGAGGAATATGACTTGCTGCTGGTGGACGGACCACCCGGGATCGGCTGCCCGGTGATTTCCGCTGTATCCGGCGCGGATCTGGCTTTGATCGCCGCCGAACCAAGTCTGTCCGGCATCCATGACATGCGGCGCGCCTTAGAAACCGCCCACCATTTCGGGATCCAGACCCTGGTATGCATCAATAAAGCCGATATTTATCCCGCAGGCAGCGCGGAGATCGCGTCCTTCTGCCGCGAACGTGAAATCGAGATCCTGGGCACCATCCCCTTTGATGAGATGGTCATAGAAGCCATGACCCAGGGGCAGCCGGTGACCCGGTACCAACCTGAAGCGCCTGCAAGTCGGGCCATGGAGGAGATCTGGGACCGCGTGGTCAACCATCTGCTCGACATGAAGAATTGAAGTCAAAACCCCCGCAGCCAAACGGGCTGCTTCATGCATGAGGTCACCAAGGGACAAAAAAACATAACGTATCCATGAAACCAGATGGAACAAAGGAAAGGAAAAATATGACCAGGATCGGAATCATCATCTGTGATCGATACCGGCGCTGCGCGGGAGGAAAATGTCTGCGGGCGATGAGGAACTGCGAGGGAGCGTTCTCCATCTACCAACCCGGGGAGGCGCAGCTGGTCGGATACACGACGTGCGACGGATGCCCGGGCGGGAATATCGAATACGCCTGCGACGAGATGGTTGGCAACGGGGCGGAGGTGATTCATCTGGCGACAGGGTTGGTGGTCGGGTATCCTCCCTGCCCGTATATGGAAACCTTTGTGGACTTGATCCGGGCCAAATACGACTTAAAGGTGGTGGTCGGCACCCATCCTATCCCTGAAAAATATAAGAAGATGCATGAAAAACTAGGCACCTGGGAGGACCCTTCCTGGAAAGCGATCCTCAAACCCACCCTCGCTGATCAGGAGACAAGGGTAGCTTACAATGGATGAGCCGCCCCAACACGCGCGTTGTTCGGGAAAAGGGTCCAACAGGGATCTAAAGGTGGAAACATGAAAAGTGATCCAGAAAAAATAAACAGAGAGGCTTTGACCATCACCATCCTTTATGACAACAAACCCTTCGATGAGCGATTGAAGACAAAGTGGGGCTTTTCTGCTTTGATCGAAAATGCAGGGCAAAGTCTGCTTTTTGACACGGGCGGAGACAGCCCTACCTTGCTGAACAATATGCGCGCCCTGGGGATCGATCCAGGGAGCATCCAGGCCCTCCTTTTCTCCCATCCCCATGAGGATCACACGGGTGGGGTTGAAGGCATGCTGCAGGAGAACGATTCCCTCCCCGTTTACCTGCTTCCCTCCTTTCCAACGGCTTTCAAGCGAAACCTGAATGGCCGAACGGAAGTCAGGGAAGTAAAAGCTGGCCAGGAAATCACCCGGGGGATGTATACGACCGGAGAGATGGGAGAGGAAATCCCGGAACAGGCCCTGGTCATCCATACCTCGCAGGGGTTAGTCCTGATCACCGGCTGCGCCCATCCCGGGATCGTCAATGTGATCCGAAAAGCCTCCGACCTTTTTGAAGAGACGGTGATCGCAGCTTTAGGCGGGTTCCATTTGAAGAACAAAGGGGCGTCCGAGATAAAAGCCATCCTCTCTGAATTCCGCCAGCTTGGTGTGAAATACGCCGCACCCAGCCACTGCACGGGAAAACGTGCCATCGCCCTATTCAAAAAAGAATACAGAGAAAATTTTATCCGCAGTGGAGCAGGGAAGATCATCCAGATTGATGATAACCTCCGCTTTGATGAGCCTATCCAGGAAGAGTTCAAAAAGGAGCATAAATGAGACACATCTCCGCTCAAGTGATCATGGACCCCTTAAAAGAAAAAGCAGCCTCACCTGGGTTTAAAAAAGTCCTGAACATCTTTCATCAGCACGGGCTAGATGTCCGATCCAGCCCTCAGAGAATACAGATTACCGGCGAGGGTGAAAACATCTTCGCAGCTGTAAAAGAGGTTTTCCAAAGCACGCCCAGGGAACCGGGCAGCCTGATCACTGCCACGATCTCTCACCGACCCCCAGGAGCAGGATCCGGGGAAGATTCACCGGTGAGCGGGACCGCGACCTTTCACCCCATCGGGTTCGTGGAGAACCGGTTTGATGCTTCCAGCAGCAGAGAGGAGATGCGCAGCGGGGAATCTCGGATCTCACTCCATCCGGCCTTAACCAATGGACTAAAAGGCTTGTCCCCGGGAGAACAGGTCCTGGTCTTGTTCTACTTTGACCGCACCGAGAGTTTTGATTTACACCAACACCCCCGGGGGGATCGAGACAGAAAGAAACGCGGCGTGTTCACCCTGCGCAGCCCCCGCCGGCCCAACCCCATCGGTGCCACGGTGGTGGATGTGGTATCCATCACAGGCAATGTTCTGACCGTGCGCGGCCTGGATGCTTTCGACGGCACCCCGGTTTTGGACATTAAACCAGCCTGACTTAGCTGGCCGGCCCCCTTTCAGTGTGAGCGGGGAGGTTATCTTAAGGATGCTGGAACACAAAACTGAAATGAGCCAAATGAAAACCGGTAAAGGAAAAGCACACGTTTGACCTTTCCAAGTTAGAGACCTTTTAGCTCGCCACCAAATATTAAAGTTTTATTGAAATATGCTCCTCACCTGCACCTCAGCCAACCGACCGTCAGCCGCTACATCAAAACCTTGGAGATTGGTTTGGGGGCACTTTTATTACAGCGAACCGGAAAGAGCCTTCACTCGGCAGATGCAGGACAGCTCCTCCTGCATTGGGATCAAAAAGGGATGCATGGCCCATCGACCTCCAAAAGATGAGGGAGGTTCTCTAGGACGGAATCGCTGATGATTTGAAGGTCTCCTGCACCACTACAGCAAGAAAACATATCCTGACTCAACTAGCCGTCCGTTTCTCTCAAACCCATCCCGCGAGAATATTGTCAGCATATTGCGCTGCTCTGTGGAGGAGGTTGTCCTAAGCTTTTTGGAAGATGAGGCCAATCTAGGCAGGATAAGCCTAAATTAAGCACCCATCCTCATTTGACACATCAAACAATAATGATATACTTATTTAAACTAATTTATACATAGGAATAGATAGGAAAATGGAACTCACCAACAACGGGGATCACCCCGAAAATGCCTGGCTTCGCCTCAGCGAAGCCGCAGATTATCTGGGCGTCCACTTCACCACCCTGCGCCGCTGGACGGATGAGGGGGAGGTGCCCTGCATCCGGACACCTGGCGGGCGCCGTCGTTTTAACAAAAGCGCATTGGATGCTTTTCTGAAAAATTCACACCAGGAGAAGCGCACCACATCCATTGCAAAAACCGATCTACCCGATCCATCCTATATCATAAAGCAGGTAAAACACCATGGGATTCAAGGCAAGAAATGGCTGCATCATCTGGACGACACCCAGCGCAGCAGGATGCGGAGTGACGGTCGCAAATTAACAGCGATCTTAATGCAGTACACCAGCCGGCGTGAAGGGGGAGAAGATTTTTTAAAAGAAGGACAGCGCCTGGCTTCCCATTACGGGCAGGTATGCCGCCAGGTCGGGTTTACGATGTTGGAAACCGTTCAGGCTTTTATCTCCATTCGCCGTTCGATCATCGATTCCCTTTATGAGACGGATATGTTGATTGGATCCCCGGATGAACAAACCTGGCAGCTTTACCATCGAGTGGACAACTTTTTGGATGTGGTCCTCTTAGCAATGCTGGAAACCTTTCAAAATCAATCTCAAGAAAGCCCGGATCATCACTCGTCAGCGGGGTAATAGCCCCGTTTTTCAACTCATTGCATTGGAGAACTTTGTGAATCAAACTCAATCCTACCCTCCTCCGCGGTTGATTTTCTGGGAGACGACAGCCGGCTGCAACCTCACTTGCTCTCACTGCCGGCGGATCACGATCGCTGACAAACTGACCCCACAGGATCTGAACACCGAGGAATCCTACCAACTGATTGATCAAATCACGGATTTCGCCCGACCCATATTAATCCTCTCTGGAGGGGAGCCTTTGATCCGTGAGGACATCTTTGAGATCGCCCACTATGCTGCGGAAGCCGGTTTGATCGTTGCTTTGGCAACAAACGGCACCATAATCGATGACCAAATGGCTCAACGCATCAAAGATTCGGGGATCCGCCGGGTGAGTGTCAGCTTTGACGGCGCTGATGCCTCAACCCATGATGCCCTTCGCGGGGAAGGCTCTTTCCAGCGTGCTTTGCAGGGTATCCATCGTTTGAAGGAAGTGAAACTTCCTTACCAGATTAACACCACTATCACCCAGCATAACGCCCACCAGGTGAAGCAAACCTTGAGGTTGGCAAAGAGAATCGGGGCTGTAGCCCTGCATTTTTTCTTGCTCGTTCCCGTAGGCTGTGGCGCGGAAATCGCGGACGACCAGCAGATCTCACCTGAAACTTATGAAGATGTATTGAACTGGCTTTATAAAGCAGAGAAAACGGAGGATATTGAACTCAAAGCGACCTGTGCCCCTCATTATTTCCGGGTGGTGAATCAGCGAAGGGCTGAAGAGCGAAAACAGGGATTAAACGAAAAGACACCCCCCAGCTATCACCGCCAAACACACGCCGGCGGCAGTCCATCTGCTGGGCATCCAGGAAATCGCCATGCCATGAACGCCATGACCAAAGGGTGTCTGGCAGGAACCGGCGTTTGCTTTGTAAGCCATCAGGGAGAGGTTTTCCCCTGCGGGTACCTACCTTTGGGGGCCGGAAACATCCGAGAACAGCCTCTGGAGCAGATCTGGAATGCATCCCCCTTATTCGCCCAACTGCGAGATCCAGACCTGCTGGAAGGAAAGTGCGGCAGATGTGAATTCAAAAGGGTCTGCGGCGGCTGCCGGGCGCGCGCTTATGGTGCGACGGGAAATTTCCTCGGGGAGGAACCTTTCTGCTCTTATATACCGAGGAAAAAAGCATGATTTCACTCATTGGAAAGGTGAATTGAAATGCAAAACCACACTGCTGTGATTCTTATGGCATATGGCAGCCCCAACACAATGTCCGATATCCCTGATTACTTAGTTAACGTCCGTTCTGGCCGCCCGCCTACCCAAGCTTTAATCGATGAGGTCACTGCCCGGTATGAAAATATCGGCGGTTCCCCTTTATATCCCATCACACAGCGCATAGCCCGGAAGTTAGGGGAATCCATAGATATGCCGGTTCATATTGGGATGCTCTACTGGCATCCCTACCTGGAAGATACAGTTAAGCAGATGGTAGCGGAAGGCATCCACCGCCTGATCGCCATCTGTCTGGCTCCCCATTACAGCGAAATAAGCGTGGGTAGATATCAGGCAAGACTAAAAGATACACTATCTTCAACTAGCCAGAACGTAGAACTGCATTTCATTGAGCATTGGCATGATCAAAAAGAATATCTGGACGGCCTGGCTTCCCTTGTCCAGGAGGGCCTACGTCGCTTCCCCTCAGAAGGCCGGGACCAGGTCCAAATCATCTTCACAGCGCACAGCTTACCCCTCTCGCGCCTTAAGGACCCCAGTACTTACGAAAGCCAATTGAAAGAGACGGTCCGTGCGGTAGCAAACCTTACGTCCCTGCCTCGTGAACGCTGGATGCTTGCTTATCAAAGCGCGCGCAACCAGGATCCAAGCTGGTTAGGCCCCCACCTGGAAACATTGTTGGAAGAAACATCCACATCTGACAAGCAGCGGATACTGGTCGCTCCCATCGGGTTCGTCACAAATAACCTGGAGATCCTATACGACATCGATGTGAAATTGCAGGAAGTAGCCCAAAATCGCGGTATTCAATTAAAACGAATGGAGATGCTGAATGACAGCCTACCACTGGTGGCTGCCCTCACAAGCCTAGTCAACCAAACATCCATAAATGACCAATAATATCCAACCCTCTCCCTCATCACAGGAAGTTCCCCACATCATTATCGCTGGCGGCGGCATCACAGGACTAGCTGCCGCGTATTACTTGGAAAAACGAGTGAAATCAAAAGGGACCTCGCTGCGGTATACCTTGTTAGAAAAATCAGACGAGCTGGGTGGAAAGATCGTCACCGAAAAACAAGATGGGTATTTAATCGATGGAGGACCTGATAGTTTCATCACCCGAAAACCCTGGGGAGTCTCGCTGTGCCGCGATCTGGGCTTAGAGGATGAATTGATCGGAACCAATGACGAGCTCCGAAACATTTTCGTTCTCAGCGACGGAAAACTAAAGCCAATGCCCGAGGGATTGATGCTGGTCGTTCCCACCCGGTTTCTGCCCTTTGCCACCTCCTCTTTAATTTCCATCCCGGGTAAATTACGCATGGGAATGGAACCCTTTATCCCGCCCCGCATTGAGGATGGCGATGAGACACTGGCCAGCTTTATCCGCCGCCGCTTAGGGGAAGAGGCTTTAAAAAAGTTGGCTGCCCCGCTGTTGTCCGGGATCTACGTCAGCGACCCAGAACGATTGAGTTTGAAAAGCAGTTTCCCCCGCCTTCTTGAGCTCGAACGAGAATATGGCAGCCTAACAAAAGGAATGATCGCAGCTCGACGGAAAGCAGCCGCATGGCGCAAGGAGCACGGGAAGTCTTCGCTGTCCATGTTCGTGACCTTGCGGAAAGGAATGGAGCAGTTGGTGCACGCCTTGGAGGGGCACCTGGATTCCAGCTCCGTGCAGACAGGCCTGCGGGTTACCTCAGTGACCAGCGAGGAGGAAAACGGGCCGCCTTATCTTGTCAAGATCGAAGGCGGCCAAACCCTCCGTGCCGACGCTGTGATCTTGTCCACACCGGCAAGGGTTTCCAGTCACCTGCTTGAAGACCTCGACCCCCAGCTTTCCCAGCAGCTGGACGAGATTCGTTTTACTTCCACAGCGGTGGTCACTTTGGGATACCCACCGCAAAATGGGATGCCGGCCCTGGATGGGTTTGGATTTCTCGTCCCTGAAACGGAGAACCGCCACATCAACGCCTGCACCTGGACCTCGACCAAGTTCGACCACCGCTCTCCTGACAGCCACAAGCTTATCCGCTGCTTCCTTGGCGGCCCGGGAAAAGAAGAGCTGGTGGACTGGGACGATCAAACGATGATCAACACAGTTCGTCGGGAATTGAATGAAATCATGAGCTTTCAGGCACAGCCGGAGATGACCCGCATCTACCGCTGGCACAAGGCTCACCCGCAATACGATCTGGGGCACATGGACCGCGAGGAAAAAATCCGCCAAAGGGCTGACACCCACCAGGGGCTAGCACTGGCAGGCAGTTCATACGACGGAGTCGGGATCCCGGATTGCATCCGGCAGGCGGAAGAAGCTGTGGAAAGTTTAGGTTTCCCAGAAAACAAATAAGGAGCACAGCATGGTTAAGCAAATACGAACGTTTTGGATCATCATCTTCATCGCCAGTATGATCACAGGGTGCGCTCCATTCTCGACCCAGCCAGATGCCTCGCAGGAAGGAGGAGGCGGCACCATCATCCGTGCCATGACCTCGGAACCCAGCCAAATTGACCCGCAAGGTACCCCCAGCTCCGGCCTGAGCCTGGTCCTTCCGTATCTTTTCGACACCCTCGTGGTCCGTGACCTGGATAACAGCGTGCAGCCGCTCCTGGCTCGCGATTGGGATGTATCGGAAGACGGCAGGGAAATCACATTTTATCTAAAAGAAGGGATGCTATTCCATGACGGCACCCCTGTGAACGCGGAAGCCGTCCGGTTTACATTTGAACGATTCAAAGAGGTGGGGAAACGCTCCCCTATTTATGGCGGCGTAATTCAGATCGCCAACATTAAAGTCATCGATGATCTCACGGTACGGTTCACATTTGATCAACCAAATCCGAATTTCTGGGGCACGATCAGCATGCCTTATGCCGGGATCATCAGTCCGGCCTCTGCTGCGGAGGCGGAGGACAGGGGGGATGTACAGATCATCGGCAGCGGACCTTTCATCTTAGAATCCTGGAAGGCCGGCCAGAGCATCACCATGAAACGAAATCCGGATTATGACTGGGGTCCGCCCGTCGTGGAGAACCAGGGTCCACCGCACGTGTCAACCTTTGTCTACAAAATCATCCCGGATGCCGCTACTCAACTGGCTGCCCTGAAAGCGGGGGAAGTGGACGTGATGTTCATAAACCAGCCCAGTCATTGGATCGAACTCCAGGAGAACGAGACGATTCAACTCAAAAAGGCCTTGATGAGCGGGCTTATCTACTTGGGGTTCAACTGCCAAAAAGAACCCTTTGATGAAGTCTTGGTGCGCCAGGCTCTTTCCCATGCTGTCGACAAACAGGAAATCATCGAGCTGGCTTTGAGCGGGATGGGAGAAAAAGCCTTTGCCCCCTTGCCTCCCACACTGCCGGGGTTTGACCCTTCCTTAGAGGAATACGAACTAGGGCATGACCCTCAAAAATCAAAGACCCTCCTGAGAGAAGCTGGATTTGAACAAAATGAATCCGGAAAATGGGAACGGGATGGCCAACTGCTGGAAGGAACGCTGCTGACCTCCACCCGGGCTCCTAACGGCGAGATCGCCACGATCCTCCAAAGTCATTTCGCTGCCATCGGCGTGGAGATCGAGATCCAACAACTCGAATCCAGAGCTGTGATGCAAGCAACAGGAGAGGGCCAATTTGATCTCCTTCTGTGGCGGTATGGATGGAGCGGCCCCGATGCCCTTAATATTTTCCTTTCCAGCGATCGCGTGGGCCGCACCAACCGGGTCGCTTACAGCAATCCGGAAGTCGACTCTCTTTTGGATCAAGCTGACCACGAGCTGGACGATGAGACCCGTCTGGACCTTTATCTGGAAGCCCAACAGATCATCCTCCAGGATGCACCCTGGCAGCCGCTTTATTATCCAGTCAGCATCCTCGCCATCCGGGACCGTGTGGAAGAGGCCAAACTAGGACACATGGGGCGTCTGCTATTAAATGACGCCCGGATTGGAAACGAAAACACACAATGATCAAATTTGTAGCGCAGCGTTTCAGCAGCAGCCTGGTGGTTCTTTTAGTCGTCAGTTTGCTCATTTTCGTTGTCCTGGACACGGTGCCGGGAGACGCAGCTGAAACCATCATCGGAGACAGCGCTTCTCAGGAACAACTCGATGAACTGCGCCAGGAAATGGGGCTGGATGAAACTCTTCTTCCGCGTTACTTCAGTTACATTAAAGACATGTTCATGCAGGGAGATATGGGTGATTCTCTGATCACGGGCAAACCGGTGTGGGCCTTGTTGGCCAACCGCCTTCCCTCCACCTTGCTTCTCACGCTTACCGCTACCACCTTGGCTACCACCCTGGGGATCGCTCTGGGTGTGTTTGCAGCGACGAACAAAGGAAGTCCGCTGGATACCCTGATCATCGGTTTGAGTACCCTGGGTATGGCGGTTCCCACCTTCTGGAGCGGTTTACTGCTGATGTTACTGGCAGCCCCCAGACTGAACCTCCCGCTGGCAGGAGGGGGAAGCATCCGGCATTTGATCCTGCCTTCCCTGACCCTGGCTTTTCCCACCATGGCTGTAGTAGCAAGGTTAAGTCGATCCAGCGTCCTTGATGGTCTCAATGAACCGTATGTCCAAATTGCGGAGGCCAAAGGACTGCCTTATCGAAGGATTCTTTTCAAGCACGTGCTGCGTAACGGGCTCATCCCCCTTATCAACCTCTTGGGGTTGCAATTAGGTCATCTTCTGGGGGGCGCGTTCATCGTGGAAACCATTTTCGGATGGCCAGGTCTGGGCCGGTTGACCGTCCAGGCCATCTTTGACCGAGATTACCCAATTGTCATGGGAGCTGCTTTGACCATGGCGGCTGCCTATTTGATGATCAACTTCATCGTCGACATGAGCCACGCCTGGCTCGATCCCCGTGTCGCCCAAAAGTCAATCTAAAGATCATACTCTTATGCCCCAGCGGATAACATCCCCCCCACCTGATCACAAAGAACCGATTACCCAACCCGATCCTCCCGAGCCCGGGTCCCTACTTGGAAACCTACGCATCCGTCTCCCATTTGGGAAGCGGTTAAACACAATCCGCGGACATCTCACCCTCAACTTCTGGATCGGAGCTGGGATCACAACCATCGTCTTTTTCACTGCCTTATTTGCCCCGCTTCTCTCCCCTTATCCTCCCCGGGAAATCAGGGCTTCAGATCGCTTGCAGCCTCCCAGTTCGGCTCATCCATTTGGCACAGACGCCTTGGGGCGAGACCTTTTCAGCCGCGTGGTCTATGGAGCAAGGATCGGGATCGCTATGTCCGCCTTGAGCGTAGCCATCTCAGCCCTCATCGGGGTGGCACTTGGCTTCACAGCGGGATATTATGGAGGGATCGTCGACCACCTCCTCTCCAGGTTGATGGAGGTTTGGCTGGCTTTCCCCAGCTTGCTGCTGGCCATCGTCATCGTCGCCCGTTTGGGCCCCTCGATGAGAAACACCGCATTGGCCTTGGGGTTCATGGGCGTGACAGGTTTTTATCGCTTGACGCGGGGAGAGACTCTATCCAGCCAAGAGGAAACCTATGTCGAGGCTGCTGAAGCGATGGGCGCTGGAGACATCCGGATCATCTTCCGGTACATCCTTCCCAATTTCATATCCTCTTTGATCGTTCTGGGTACCCTTCGCTTAGGAACCATGCTCCTGGCGGTGGGGGGACTTAGTTTCATTGGTTTAGGTACACAACCGCCCCAACCCGAATGGGGCGCCTTGCTGGCCAACGGCCGGGATTATCTGAACATCGCCCCCTGGCTGGCCATATTCCCGGGAGCCTGTATTACCATTGCTGTCATGGGCATCAACCTTTTGGGTGATGGGCTCCGCGACGCCCTTAACCCACCACATTAAACAAATAAAACGCGCTGTTTATAAAAATAACAGCGCGCTACACATAAGTGCCCCCACGGGGACTCGAACCCCGGTCTTAGCCTTGAGAGGGCTATGTCCTGGGCCGCTAGACGATGGGGGCGTAACGACGAATATTCTAGCATGCAGGCAGACCTTCGTCAATGAGGGGTCTCTGCTGATTATGAACAGATACGTTAATCACCCAGCGCTTAACCGCCCATCAACCAGCCCGCCAGGGCGATGATCAAGCGCCGCGGCCCGCGTTGGGCGGTCCAGGCAAAAACCTTGTTAAGGAGACCAGGCACCACACTGGGTTTCTCCCGCAGCATGGACCTTACCCCAATCTCCGCCACATGCTCACTCTCCATCATCAGCAGCCGGATATAAAGGTTTCCCTGGCGGTCCTGCCCGGCCACATCATGAAACTCCGTTCGTGTCGGACCCGGAGAGACCACGGTGCAGCTGACCGGGGAATTCCGCAACTCGTAACTCAGGGCTTCTCCAAAACTCCGCACCAGACTCTTGGTTGCCCCATATAAGGCATATTCCGGCGTGGGTTGAA
>JAGXKM010000174.1 GCA_018335275.1 Anaerolineales bacterium
AGGAACAGGGTTTGCCCATGTTCTTTACCGACCAGGGTTATCTGTAATCCCACACCACGATCAACACCAAAGTAAATCGACACGAATCAAGGACAGAACGTGATTGGCTTCATCCCCCTTTTCACCGTCTCGACTCTAATCTACCCTGATTGCGATGAAAAAATGCATCACAACTCTAGATCAAGAAAATCATCTATTTCGTATTGTACTATAAAGTATAGGTTCTCTCAAAACTGATATCGATACCAGAAAGCGATCCAATCCTCTCTCTCTGCCTCATCTCGGAGAGGTCTATCCATCAATATTTCGATCCAACAGCCGCCGGTAATCTTCCGGTGTATCCACATCGAACTTGATCTGCGGATCTTCCCAAGGGACATAAACCAGTTTAAAGCGATCGAAGAGGGCCCGACCCCCGACATCTCCCTCCAGAGATTTAAAGTCCTGGAATAATGCCCGGTCAAATAGGACTGGATTTGCCCGCTGGCCATCCACCCGGGTGACGATGATCGGGGCGTGGCTCTGGGCGTGGGCAGTCATCAGCCTGCTCACTAAAGCGGCAGGGATCTGGGGCTGGTCAGCGAGGAGGAACACCGCGCCTCCCACCTGGGCTGGCAAAGCCCGCACCCCGGTTCGCACAGAACTGCTCTGACCCCTCTCCCAATCCGGATTATGGACGCAGCGGACGTCCAGATCAGCTACAGCTTTCCGCACTCTCTGTTCTTCCGCCCCTGTGACCACGACCACTGGATCCAGGCCCGCTTCCAAGGCGGTTTTCGCTGCCTGACGCACAAAGGGTTCACCATGCCAGAGCAAAAGCTGTTTGCTTTCTCCATACCGCCGGGAGCCGCCTGCCGCCAGGACGATGCCGGCCAGGGATTCATGAACAGCATAGACCCGCCGTTGCACACCCAGCGAGGTGATCCCCACCGCCTGGTAGGTATCCAGGACAGCCCTCAGCAGCGGATCTAATCCGCTGAGTGATTCCACTGCATCCGCTTGATTGAGAAGGAGTATTTTTCGTGCCCGGGGTGGAATGTTCTTCAAACTTCCCTGGGGGGAAAGCAGGACGCGTTCCAGGTGGCGCATATGAATCGTTTCTCCCAGGGGAAGCCCGGCGATTTTACCGAACAAATCAGGCCGGTGAACAACCCCTTCTTGTAAGGGACGTCCCAAACCCGACAACCCTGCAACGACGATCACCATATCCACAAAAGGCGGGATGGGAGGCTCATGATCCGCCGGCGCTTTTAAGGGCATCCTTCGCGCGCCGTCCGCTTCCACCAACAAAGGCAGCTTATGTTCTTCCGCTCTGTTATGAAGTACTTCCAGCACATCCTGTGTCAGTCCCTGAACTCGTTCTTCAGATGCAGTGGGCGCCCCGGTGAAGAGCAGCATTTGACCCTGAAATTCTGGCCTGAAAGCAGGGATCTCAGACCGATCCTGGATCTGATAATGCCGGTCAGCGTATGCCAACTGTTCAGGTGCCATGTGAGCTGCCGCCGCAGCCAGAACAGCACTATCATATTCCCGGGCGAGCTGAAACAGCGCGGTGGTTTTGCCCCCGGAACCCACCAGGGCGATCTTTGAATCAGGTTTTAATCTCAAGCCGTATTTCAATTCCATAGCAAGGGACGCAGCTCAGGTCGAGATAAAATGCTTTCTAACACCGCTCCTCCCAGGCAGCGCGATTTCTCTGAGACCATCCGGCAGTAGCTGGGATCACCGCGGGGGTCCACATCCCCGATTTTCATCCCTTTTTTCACCCTCGTTCCATCCCGCAGCAAACCTCGCAGTGCCCCGGGGAAAGGAGACTGGACCAGGATTCCGTTGACTTCCGCGATAAGCTGACCTTTCTCGAGCAGGTCCCCAATCTCTACATGGTTTTCCAGGATGCCGGCAGCAGGAGAACGGAGGACTCTTTCTGACCGGTACCCCATGACCTCGCCTGGGAGGCCGGTGTCCTCCTCCGGGGCCCCTTGCCAGAACACGCGACCCAGGTTATGCCCCCGGTTGGTCTCAATGGCCGCATGGCAGTTCTCACCAGCCTCAAATCCCGGTCCCAGTCCGATGACCAGAGAGGCGATCTCCTTCCCGGTTTCAGGTGGGCGTTTGATCATCCGCGCGTCCACCACCACCTGGGGTTTTAAGAGGGAAAGAGAATCCAGATCAGGGTCCACCAGGACAGGAATCATCCTCCTGTCCAACACAGCATCGACTTTACTCGGATCTTCCACCCGCTTTGCTTTTACCCCTTCCACAGTCCACTCCTCCTCGGGGACAGCTTCCGCAAAGGACACCAGGCGCCGGACGACGAGGGGCTGCGGGAGTTCTGTAATCACTATGCGCAAACCTGAACGGTGCAGGCGGAGGGCGATGCCGCTGGCCAAATCTCCCCCGCCCCGGATGAGCGTCAACATAGGGTTTCCTTTCCAGACAGGTGACTTATCTTTCATTTTAGATTTTAACACGATTGAGGTGCAAAGCACATCAGACAGGTGTTCAAAATTTCCCTTATCATCATGGTTAGACCCAAAAGGTACAAAATTCCCTTTCCCTGGTAAGATAAACAGGGGCTGTCCTGTCTATAGGTTGGGTTTTCAAGAGGAGGAAGATATGCGGCTCAACGGATTGCACCATGTCACGGCGGTCACAGCGCAGATAGAGAAAAATCTGGATTTTTATTCCCGTGTTTTGGGGCTTCGGTTGGTGAAGAAGACTGTCAACCAGGATGACACCTCCGCCTACCATCTCTTTTACGCGGATAAGTCGGGCACTCCAGGCACTGACATCACATTCTTTGATTGGCCGCACATATCTCCCAACCAGCGGGGGACGGACAGCATCGCCGGCACGGCTTTCCGTGTCTCCGGAGCTGATGCCCTCCCATTCTGGACAGAGCGCTTAAAAGAGCAAGGGACAAAGGAGATAAAAAGGACATCCTTTGCCGGCCGGGACTTGATATCTTTTCAGGACCCCGAAGGCCAGCATTTGTACCTGGTGGACGATGAATGGGCTCCTTTTGAAGGGGAGATCTGGCCCCGTCCCGAGATACCCGACCCCTTCGCTTTGCGGGGGTTTTACAGCATAATTCTCTCCATCCCCGATCAAGAAACCCTGGCACACACTCTGGAAACGATCCTTCATTTCGTGAAGGTGGAGGAAACAACCTGGATGGACGGGACAACCCCGGTTACAATCTACCGCACCCGGGATGGCGGGGGACCGGGATCCGAGGTCTGGGTCCTGGAGGA
>JAGXKM010000175.1 GCA_018335275.1 Anaerolineales bacterium
TCCTGAAGAGACCATGAGCAGGGACTGGATCAGGGAGCTGAACTCGTGGCCCGAGGGAATCCCCGCGTACCGGATCCCGTGATCCACCGCTCCTGAGCCGTTCTGGGAAGCGATCACCAACCCCGGCGCTTTATCCACGTTGTACCGCTTGGCGGTCTCTTGATCATGATCCAGATGGTAGATGTTTAGGTGGATTTTATCCGTCAGGTCCGCGACCTCTTCCACCAATTGCTGCGTATCAGAACAATATTCACAATCATCCCCCTCAAAGAACAGGATTTGCAGGTCCTCATCCAGGGCTTGAAAAGCTTCTTTGACTTGTTCGATGACTTCCTTATCTAGCAATTTACTCATTTAAGAACTCCTTTAATGTCATTCGTCAGATGCGTTTTGACTTCTAAAGTTCACCGCCCATGGTGGTGTTTGACCACGGGCGGTTTTTGAACTTCCATTCATCCTCATTGGGAGGAGGAGAGAAAGGCAAATTAAACACCAGTAAAAAACACTCTTTTTGCCTTCTTCACTTATTTAGATGCCCGGAAAGGGAAAAGGTTACAGGGAATTTAACTGCTGTTAATTTCGGGGTATCCATCCTCGGCCCCCAAGATGGGAGAAATGAATTCGCGTTTGCTGCTAGGAGTTGTCATCCACAGATATGAATTCTTCTAAATCCAGCCGGTGATAAAGCCGCTCCCGGACCGAGGAAGGGAGGACCGTTTGCTCTGCGGAGGCGTGAACCAGGTAGAGGGTTTTTTTCAACGTGTCAACCACGATCTGACAGTTTTCACATTCATGAATGTGCTCTTCTATTTCATCACACAGGGCTTCATCTTCTACGTTATCGTCGATATAGTCTGATAAATAAGCCGCTAATTCTTGGCAATTTCTTTCCTGATCCATATTAACTGCCCTCCAGGACATCTTGCCCTTGATGGGAGGTCTCTATCGGCAAAGAATCTAAGGCATCCCCGTAATATCCTGATAAACGTTCCCGCAAATGCATCCGGGCTCGGGAAAGGCGAGTTTTGACCGCCGCCTCTGAGATATCCAGCACTTCTGCTGTCTCCCGGGTGGAGAGACCTTCTAGGTCGCGGAGGAGAAAGGTGACCCGCATGGCTTCCGAGAGCTGTTCGATCGCCCGGTCAAGATACTCCATGGCCTCGGACGACATTAACTCTTCTTCCGGGAGGCAGCACCAATCGACAATTTTGGTCGGTGTATAGGTTTGCCCGTCGTCCACCTGCACCTGCTTGTCGATGGAGATCTCAGGCTCGCCCTTTTGACGGAGGAACATCAAGGCTTCATTGGTGGCGATGCGGTATAACCAGGTTGAGATCTTGGAGTGTCCCTTGAAGTCTTTAAAGCCGTGGTAGGCTTTGATGAAGGTTTCTTGAAGGGTATCTTCCGCGTCTTGCTGGTTGCGGAGCATCTTCAGAGCCAGGCGGTAGATCTTCTCTGAATAGGTCTCCACCACCTTGGCGAATTCAGCCCGGTCCCCTTCTTTTAAAGCTTGCAGTGAGAAGTCTTCTTCTCGTTTTTGTTGTTCACTCATTTAGATGCATGGTCAAGGAAAAGGTTACAGTATTCTCTCGGGTACAGATTCTATCACATGGCTGCGAAGGGAAGGCTGTTCCCAATCTGTGGAGGCTGAGAAAAATCAGGTAAATTGGCGTTCAGAAGTATGAGTATTATCATAGTTTTCTTTGATAATCTACTATGTCATATTCTGAAAAAGGCTGGTATACTCATTGAGCATTGAGCAGGGTATTTTCCAATTCGTGAGTGATAAAACTGAATGAAAATTTTGGGTGACACGCGTTGCCCGGGCACCTGGAACTTTTCTCTGATGGTTGCCCTACACGACTCGCATCAAGATTGTACCGGTGTAGAACGAGGTTCTTGGGAAACGCTTAACTTAGAAATCATAGGAAACCTGATCTAGAGCGTTCACAAACGATCTGGAAGGTTCTTCTATTTGTTAACTCACTCTTTGAGGAATAGATCTTGTTTTCCAGGGTTTGAGAAAGGAGAGCTGTCATGAAAACGTTGTCCCTTGATCTTCCCGCCATGTACGGCGACCACCATGTCATGGATGTTCGGCGGTTGCTGCTTGAGGTGGATGGCGTGAAGGAAGTCTACGCGAGCAGTGGTTTTCAGGTGGTGGAGGTGGCCTACGATGGGAGAAAGACCACCGCGGAGGAGGTTAAAGCTCCTCTGGAGGAAGCCGGTTACCTCGGTGAGTTCGATTTACCAGTGGAACAATCTGTCCCGGCCACAGAACAAAAAGAAGGCGCTTTCTTCCGCCACACGGAAGCGTATGCGGAAACCAAAAATACCGTTGGGTTCAGGCAGAAAGTGCGTTACCAGAGATCACCCCTCTGGCCGTGCCCCGGCATGGGCGCTTTGAAGCCAGCGGCTTTATCAGTGGAAGAGGAGACCAAAGATGGCCAGAAATAAAAAACGCAGTCCCGAAGAATCAAGCATTGACCCCGCAGCCCAGGAATTATTGAAACGGGCGGAAGAGCTTGGACTGGAGACCGCTTTCAGCCGCGCGGACCTGATGACCTCCTGCAATATCGGAGGGGCGGGGATGTGCTGCAAAAACTGCGGCATGGGTCCCTGCCGCCTTACCAAAGACGGTGATGTCGGCATCTGCGGCGCCACCATTGATACCATTCAGGCCCGCAATTTACTGCGGGCGATTTCCTCTGGCGCCTCAGCCCACTCCGATCACGGGCGGGATATGGCCTTCACATTAAAAGCCGCCGCCAACGGGGAAGCAGAGGGATACATGATCCGCGATGTGGCCAAGCTGCGCACGCTGGCGGAAGAGTACGACATCCCCACCGAAGACCGCTCCCCGAATGAGATCGCCAATGACCTGGCGGACCTTTACATCGCCCAGTTCGGGCAGCAGAAAGGTGTGCTTGCGCCTGTCACCCGGGCCCCGGAAACGCGCCAGAAGGTTTGGGAGGAGCTCGGGGTACTGCCCCGCGGCGTGGATCGGGAAGTGGTCGAAGCGCTGCACCGCACTCATATCGGCGATGACCAGGATCCCCACAATATTCTTCATCATGCCCTCCGGGTTTCACTCTCCGATGGCTGGGGCGGAAGCTTGATCGCCACGGATATCTCGGACATCCTCTTCGGCACGCCGGCCCCCATCCTGGGGGAAGCCAATCTGGGTGTCCTGAAAGATGATATGGTCAATGTGGTCGTCCATGG
>JAGXKM010000176.1 GCA_018335275.1 Anaerolineales bacterium
GTTTCGACGCGGTCCGCCTCCCTCCGATCTTTAGCGGTGACCTGAGCGCACCAGTCCTGATCATCGGCCAGGCGGCAGGGATGACGGAGTATGAACAAAAGTCACCTTTCGTTCGTTGGGTCGAGCGGGAAGCGTCTGTTTTTCTGGCTGAAGCAAGCCGGTCTGGAAAAGGCCTGGATCAGAGACCACGCTTTTGTATTTCAGCGCTACCTCTGCTATCCAGGAAAACACCCAGACGGACATGGCGACCGCCGCCCCAGTGCCGATCAGCTGGACCTCTGCTCCCCACCTGTCCAGCGTGCTCTCCCTGATGGCTGATCTGAACCTGAAACTGGTCATCCCTATCGGAAGGCTGGCCACCGTTGCATTTTGCGCCCCATCCAAAAAGCTAGAGGAAATAATTGGGACCCAGATGGGGTACGCCAACGCGCAGGTTATCCCCCTACCCCATCTCAGCGGGTTTTCTCGTTGTCATCAAAGGTAAGAACATAGGAAGTTGATTTACCAAGCGTTGGAACTCATTCGTTCGATTGGTCTAATTACAAGCGAATGATATTTCGCTCCCCTGCCCTATCCTGATGAATCTTTATTTTCTGCTGTCTGCAACGCCCCACAGCGCATCGTTGCCCCACACCCGGCAAACTTATTCATCTTTCAATCCAGTCGGCTTTAGCGCTGGAAACATAGCGCCACGACTATCGTGCAATGCTCCGCTGATGAACATCCAAAAAATTTTGTAACGTGCCAGATTTATACCAATGGACAGCTTCTCAACAACTGCTATCAGTGATTTTATGGTATGATTTTTGATGTCGACGGTCTCACCTCATGGTTGAATTTGGTTATACTCTACATACCTTAGGTAAGACTTTATTATCAAGTTTTGGGCGGAAACTAAAGTTGGTGATGAGAAATGCAAAAGTGTGGTAAGCACCTAAATAATTTGGTGATCCTTCTTAGTATCACCTTCATTCTCATAATATCGACCGTCTCACCAGTTGCCGGAAATACTCAATTCCAGCCCATCATCGTCCTGGACGTGGATGGTGTGATCAACCCCTTCACCGCTCGATATCTGGATCGCGGTTTGGAAATTGCCTGGCAGAAGAATGCATCACTTGTCGTTCTGCTGCTCGATACCCCCGGCGGTTTGGAATCTTCCATGCGTGAAATGGTTCAATCCATCCTCCAATCACCCATTCCGATTGTTGTATTTGTCGAACCCCAAGGGGCAAGGGCAACTTCAGCAGGTTTGTTTATATTAATGGCTGGAGATATCGCAGCTATGGCTCCCGCAACGAATGTTGGCGCTGCCACTCCGGTAGCGTTCGGCGGTGAAATTGATGAAGTCATGAGTGAAAAAGCCCTCAGCGATGCTTCTGCCTTTGTGCGCAGCCTTGCCGAAAAGCGTGACCGCAATGTTGAATGGGTCCAAGCTGCAGTCCAAAACAGCCTCTCCCTAACTTCATTTGAAGCGCTGGATGAAGGCGTGATTGAGATCGTAGCGGAAGACCTTGACGACCTCCTGGCCCAGGTGGACGGACAGGTGATCAATAATGTGCAATTCGACCTCTCCAGCTCTGACCTGCAGTTTGAAAACATGAACCTGGTCGAGAGATTTTATCATACGATCAACGAACCCAACATCGCCTATTTACTCCTCTCTTTAGGAACGCTGTTCTTGCTGACTGAGCTTTCAGATCCCGGTTTAAGTGTGGCAGGGATTGGGGCAGTTCTTTTTTACATCCTTGGATTTATGGCGCTTGGCACCTTGCCAGTTAACTGGGCAGCGGTTGGTATGTTAACACTCTCCCTGCTCCTTTTCACTGTAGCTTTACTTACAGATACAGAAGTTATTTTAACAATAGCAGGACTTGTTCCGTTTTTTTTGGGCTCGCTCCTTCTTTTCACACCCTTCCAGCCGGAATCACCTGCCCTACCTGAATTACGAGTGAGCTTGTGGCTGATCATATTTATGGCGGGATTGATCGTATTCTTTAGTTTGATCATCCTGCGTGCGATCCTAAAAGCTAGTAAACTACCACCAAAATCCGGCGCGGAAAGCCTGATTGGAAAAACCGCAATGGTAACGACCAACCTGGATCCAAATGGTCGGGTTGAAATCGATCATCAGAACTGGAGCGCAACCAGCGTTGAAGGAAACATAGAAGAAGGTCAACATGTACGCGTTCAATCCGTTTCAGGAGTAAGTCTTATGGTGACCCCGGAAAAAGTTGCGGATTCACCTTCCGTATACAAAGAATAAAGAGGAGTCCCTCATGCTTGAAAACTTATTTGATTATTCAATCATTGGTTTGTTGGTTTTGTTTGGCATCATTATCATCAACATGGCGGTCCGGATTGTCCCGGAATATAAGCGCCTTGTAATTTTCAGATTGGGGCGCTGCATCGGTCCAAAGGGTCCCGGGCTGATATTTCTCATTCCCTTTATTGACAAACCAGTAGATGTTGACCTTCGAGAGGTGTACTTTGACGTTCCGCCACAAACGTGCATAACAGCAGATAATGCCTCCGTCAGTATCGACTTCATTGTCTATGACAAGGTCATTGACCCAATTCGTAGTGTCCTCGAAGTTGAGGACTTCACCGGTGCAGCCAGGGGGTTGGCAATTACAACCTTGCGGGCTGTGGTTGGCGCGATGGACCTGGATGATGTGTTGTCAAAACGTGATGAGATCAACCAGGTTTTGCACGAAAAGTTGGACCAGGTGACTGACCGCTGGGGAATCCGTATCATGGCAGTAGAGATCCGTGAAGTGGTTCCCCCAAAGGCTATCGAAGAAGCTATGACCCGCCAGATGGCAGCCGAACGCAACCGACGCGCGATGGTGGCTGAAGCTGACGGTAAAAAAGAAGCCGCCGTGGCTGTAGCAAAAGGTGATAAGCAGGCAGCGATCCTGCAAGCTGAAGGTCAACGAGAAGCATCCATACTAGAAGCAGAGGGGTTTTCGCTGGCGCTGGAAAAAATCTTTGAAGTGGCCAAAGAGTTGGATAGTAAAACTCTCACCTTGCAATATCTAGAAGCGCTTAAGGACCTGGGTGCAAATGCATCCACCAAGTTCATCATTCCAACAGAATTGATGAACCTCGCTAAACCAATCAGCGATATTGCAAAAAATGCACATTCCAGAGAATCGTAAGACAATGCCCGAGAATAAAGGCTTGCTCCCAATGAGAGCAAGCCTTTTAGTCTTTA
>JAGXKM010000053.1 GCA_018335275.1 Anaerolineales bacterium
CTTTTTCCCCTCCATATAAATCGAAGCCAACGCCCCATGAAAGGGCAGGCGGCCTTTCTTGATGATTTTCACGTTATGCTGGGTGAGGATCATCTTCTTTAAATATCCAAAATACCCGAACATCTCGCTGTCTGGGACTGCGCCCAGGATGAGATCATGTTCCTGATCATCATAAAATACAGTGGGGAGAGGAGCATGCTCAGAGAGAAAATGTTCAGGTAATCCATACAGGTAGATCCCATCCGGCGGCCGTCTAAGATCTTCATCTCCAGCAAGCTGGAAAAGGTTGCACAACGAGAACCCCAATTCGAAAAACGTTTCGTGAAAATAGACCAGGATGGTCAATTCCCCTACCTTGGCCGGGTAGCAGATCCATTTTCGGGGATGGAACACATAGCCTTCAGGAAAGGGATTGTCCTCTACTTTTTGAAACTGCCCTGTGCGCTTATTATTGGGAGGTTCAAGGACCAGCGGAGGGTAAAGCAGCACTTGGCGGATGATGGGAACCTGCTGTAAAGGGTCATACACAGATCCGGGAAAGGTGATTTCCTTTGGCGAAGCGATCGCCGCTACATCAGCTCCGGCCTGGGCTTGACGGTAAACCCGCGGATGCTGATAGGTGATGTGTTCCTGTATATCCCGGTACACCCCGCGGACTAAATGAGTCAGCCTTTCGATCGTTTCATTAAAGGTACGATACGGCCGTTGATCGAACGTGTCCCGGGCGGTATCGGAGACGATCACAAAGCGCTCAAAATGACGCCAATAATTATAGAGATATTCCACAAAATCATTGAATAACTCCTGATCCCGGAAAAATGTCTCTGAACCCTCCACGATCTGGGGCACTTTCTGACCTTCCAGCTTGGTGAGGTAGAGAAAGGTTTCAATCAGTTTCTCCAGGGCTTTCTCCGTGATCCGCGTCTCACCAAATATTTGCAGCAAAGGGGACTTCCGACGTTGAAGGTTTTTTAATGCGAGATCCAAGAACCTCCTGAAAGACGGAGATAAAATCAACTCTTCCGGCTTTTCGCACATCTCCCCTGACAACCAGAAGATGACCCTTCTATTTCCATATACTTGAAATGAGTTTTCTTCCATGTCTTGAAATCCTCCCGGACGCGCCTAAATCTCGATTATAGCACCGCCCAATGATGATCTTTCCCTCAGATTTTGATCTTAAGATCAGCCAATGTCTGGTCAATTTGATCAATTACAGAAAACACCATTTTTAACAAGGTTTCCCTCTAGCAGGACAATCATCACCCCTTTCAGGTTACATTCTTTATAAATACAAGCGCCACTTCAGGCTATGATTGACACTAGGTAGGCAACTGATATACTAGAGATATATCACGGAGTATGGGTCTCCATCATCCACCGCTCTTCACATACTCCTTGTACAAAAGACAAACGATAAGACGTTCTTAGTCGTAAGGAGTTTTAATTAAATGTCCATCTTTTCTCCCCCACGGTATCAGGCTCCTTTCAGGCCCATGCGAAAAAAGGAAGAAGATACCCTCCCCATTAAAGTTTTCACTGCAGCGGAAGGGCTTATGAAAAGCGCCTTTTTCAGCTGCCGTATGTGCGGGAACTGCATCTTACAGGAAACAGCCTTCATTTGCCCGATGACCTGCCCCAAAGGTCTTCGGAATGGATTATGCGGTGGGGCAACACCCGAGTCCTGCGAAGTGGATCCTTCCCGGCCCTGCACCTGGTATAAAATTTATGAACGCGCAGAAAAACTGGGACGCGTTGACAAACTTTTAGAGATCAATGCCCCCTTGGACGGTGATCGTGTGGGCCGCGAGACATGGCTCGATGTGGTCCGGACCTGGCGCGATGTGGAAGACAGCCCCAAACTCAAAGACTTCTTCACGGATCGTGAGAAATTTGAACAAGATTGGGACCATGTCTTCTATACGATCCGCCAACCTGATTGGTGGGAAGGGGACAGCGAATATCATCCTCCCACCTATGAAGAGCCCATATCGCTCTTAGAAGCGAATCTGGAGACGGGATCTTTCACAACCACAGCTGAGATCGCCCCGCCTTTGAGCGTGTCACCCCATGTCATCAACAAGAAAGTAGGCTGGTTGGACGAATACATTTCAGCGGCCAATTTCACGGACAACGCCTCAGCGACCCCCAGGATGGGCAGCCTGGCTTCCAGCAGAATTTGTCTGGAAGCGGGCCTTGAGCCGGTCATGCAGCTTCAAACCAGGGACCGCAGCCGAGCTGTTCTGGAATCGGACGCCATCGGCGCTGCCGGGCTGGGCATTCGCAACATCCTGTGTTTGACGGGAGACCACCACCGCTTCGGCCCCAACCCGCGGATCAAACCCGACCAATTTGATTTGGATTCCATTCAATTATTATGGATGCTGCGCAGAATGCGCGACCAGGGTATCTACATTGATGGGCGGCCGATCAAAAACCGTCCGGAGTTCTTCCTCGGCGCCGCTGCCTCTCCCTTTGGTCCTCCTCCCAAGTATGAAGCCATCCGGGCAGAGAAGAAGATCAACGCAGGCGCCCAATTCATTCAAACCCAGCCTGTCTTCAATTATGAGCGCTTCCAGGATTGGTTGGAAGCCCTTGATAAACGGAATTTGCTGGACAAAGTGCATATCCTAGCTGGAATCACACCCATGAAAAGCGCCCGAGCTGCGCACTTCATGGCCGGCGACGTCCCCGGCGTATTCATCCCAGAAGAACTGATAGAACGCATGGACAACGCAGGAGATAAGGAAGGGCAGCAAGAGGAAGGTGTGAAAATCGCTCTTGAGATCATTGAAAAACTGAAAAACACCTCAGGAGTGAGCGGCCTGCACATCATGGCCATCCACTGGGAAGACATCGTTCCCCGATTAATCGAAGAAGGTGGTTTGCCAAAACCGACCATCAAATCCATAGCCCGGGAAAACTAACCCACTATGACCCCTCTAACCCCGTGCTTCCCAAAAGCACGGGGTTTTTTCTATATACAGCTACCTACACCCTGTATAATAAAAGAAGATAGAAAAGCAGAGCAAACATAATATATCCCACAGGAGAGCACCATGAACGACAGCAAAGACAAGAGCCAAGGATGCGGTCAGGAGGATACGGGCCATCAATTCACCCGCCAAATCCCCATCTACGAAATCCTCCAGCCCGAGGGTATAGAGATCATTCATGAAAAAAGCCTGGAGGTGCTGGAAGAGGTCGGGGTTGATTTTTATCTGGAGGAGGCGCGAGAAATTCTGTCCCGGAACGGAGCCAAAGTGGAGGGGGAGACCGCCTATTTCACACCTGACCTGGTTGAGGAACATTTATCCCATGCTCCCAGCCAATTCACCCAAATTGCCCGCAACCCGGAAAACAACCTGCTCATCGGCGGCAAAAACGCTGTCTTTGCCCCCGTTTACGGACCGCCCTTTGTCCAGGACCTGGAAGGCGGCCGCCGGGAAGCCACGTTGGAAGATTTTCAAAACTTTGTCAAACTGGCGTATCTCAGTCCTTACATCCACCACTCAGGCGGCACGATCGTCGAACCCACCGATGAACCTTCCGAAACCCGACATCTGGATATGCTTTACAGCCATATTAAATATTCTGATAAGCCCTTCATGGGCGCGGTGATGGCTCACGATCACGCGGAAGACAGCGTGAGAATGGTGGAAATCGTTCACGGAAAAGAAGCCGTCCGCGAGAATCCGGCCCTGATCTCCCTGATCAATATCAGCAGCCCCCGGCGGTTGGACGACCGCATGCTGGAAGCCCTGACCGTGTACGCCAAAGCCCGCCAGGCGGTGATCATCACCCCCTTCATCATGGCCGGTGCTATGTCCCCGGTCTCTCTGGCCGGCACATTAATTCAGCAAAACGCGGAAGCCTTGGCCGGCCTGGTTTACGCCCAGATGGTCAATCCGGGCACCCCGGTGGTGTACGGATCCTTCATGACCAACATCGACCTCAAATCCGGCGCTCCGGTCTTTGGATCCCCGGAGAGTCAGATGGCCCTCCTGGCCAGCGCGCAAATGGCCAAGAAATACGGCATCCCTTTCCGAAGCGGCGGGATGTTCGCCAGCTCCAAGGTCACCGATGCCCAGGCAGCTTATGAGTCAGTGATGACCATGCTTCCCGCCGTGCTCGGCAGGGTGCACTTCATCCTCCACGCCGCCGGATGGCTGGAAAACGGGATGACAGCCGGGTACGAGAAGTTCGTCCTGGACTGTGAACTGTTAGGTATGTACCACAAGCTCACCAAGGGTATTGATTTCTCCAAGGAAGCCCTGGCCATGGATTCCCTCCGGGACGTTGAACCCGGCGGACACCATCTCGGCACACCGCATACCATGCGCAATTTCGCCAATGCTTTCTTCCGCTCAGAAATTTTCGATTACAAGGACATTGATCAATGGGTAGATGATGGCAGCGTCACCGCCGCTGAATCCGCTGCGGACAAAGTCAAAAATCTGCTTGCTGAATACGAAGCCCCTGTCCTGGATCCGGAACTGGATCAAGAGCTTCAGGAATTCATCGCCCAACGCAAAGAGGAGATCAAAGCAGAAGACTGACGTACCCTGTGGTAATTTATGGAAAGCAGTTGATGGAGTGAGCCCTGCCAGGGGATTCTGTTTCAGCCCCGTAAAGCAGCGCCCCCCTTCAACTGCTTTTTTGATTTCCAGGGCTATTCATGCATTCTAATCACATCAAGCGCAAAGACAGGTTACACAACAAGTCTTCTATACTGCCTCAGCAGCCTGCAGGAGGAAAACGCACGAAGGGACGGGGGTAACCTGATCAATCTCCCGAAGTTGGGCTCCATACCTTTTCAGGAAAAAACTTAACCAGGTATCCTCCCTTGGGATCCAGAATGGATTACAATACACTTCCAGCGCAGAGGTGAAAGATGAATGAAGAGATCAACCTCCATGAAATGGAAAACGACGAAATCATAGAATTGATCAAAGAAGATCTCTATGATGGTTATCGGGAAGAGATCATGGAAGAGGTCCAGGAGCTATTAGATCGGGGCCTTGAGCCCTATGACATCCTGACCCGCGGTCTGGTGGGCGGGATGGACATCGTCGGGGAGGATTTCCGGGACGGGATTCTATTCGTGCCCGAGGTGTTGATGTCCGCCAAAGCCATGAAAGGGGGGATGAACATCCTGCGGCCGCTGCTTGCCGCTTCTGATGCGCCCCAACAAGGTGTTGTGGTGATCGGCACCGTCAAAGGAGATATCCACGACATCGGCAAAAACCTGGTGGCGATGATGCTGGAAGGGGCCGGATTCACGGTGATCGATATCGGGATCAATATCAGTGTCGGTAAGTACCTGGAAGCTGTTGAGAAACACCAGCCGGATATACTGGGACTGAGCGCTCTGCTGACCACCACCATGCCTTATATGCGCACGGTGATCAAGGCTCTGAAAGAGGAAAAACTCCGTGATGACCTGATCGTCCTGGTCGGCGGCGCCCCGCTCAATGACGCATTTGCCAAGGAGATTGGAGCTGACGCCTACTGCCGCAATGCGGCGCTGGCCGTGGACAAAGCAAAAAAATTCATGAAAATCGTTGGCGGAGCCTGATCTCCTTTTCATCCGCATGAGTTCTCTGGTTCACCGGAGGAACTGAACATGGATCCCCTGCAAAACCTTCTTCAATCAGATACATACATTCTACTGGACGGCGCTATGGGCACCATGCTGATGGACGCCGGTTTGGATCACGGAGACGCACCCGAAGCATGGAACACCCTGCATCCCGAACGGGTGCGGAAAATTCACAGCCAGTATATCAAAGCAGGTTCTCAGATCATCCTCACCAACTCATTTGGGGGAACATTCTATCGGTTGGCCATGCACAACCTGAATGACCGCGTAGTTGAACTCAATAAAGCCGCTGCCGAAAACGCCCGTGCCGAGGCGGATGCCGCTTCCCGAGCGGTATGGGTCGCAGGGTCGATGGGGCCAACCGGGCAGATGATGGAACCGGTGGGAGAGATCAGCTTTGAGGATGCCCGGGATGCTTTCGCGGAGCAGGCCTCAGGCCTGGAAGCTGGGGGGGTTGATCTGTTTTGGATCGAAACCATGAGCGACCTCCATGAAGTCAAGGCTGCTGTGGCCGGCATTCGCAGGGTCAGCCAGCTTCCCATTTCCGCCACCATGTCCTTTGACACCCACGGGCACACCATGATGGGCATCAGCCCGGGCCGGGCGGTGGAGGAGCTGCAGCAGCTGGATCTTGTATCTGTGGGCGCCAACTGCGGCACCGGTTCAGACGAACTGATCCAGGTCATCTCCGCCATGCAGGAAAAGGATCCTGACCTTCCCCTCGTCGCCAAAGCCAACGCCGGCATCCCTGAGGTCGTGGACGGCAGCGTGGTCTACAACGGGACTCCTGACTTAATGGCTGATTACGCCTGTACGGTACGCCGGCAAGGAGCCAAATTGATTGGCGCCTGCTGCGGCAGCACGCCGGAGCACATTCAAGCCATGGGGGAAGCCCTGAAGGAGATGCAAAAATAGCGATACTTCTTTCTTCCTTTGTTTCAAACCAAAACTTTACCCGCTCGCAGTAAAAAGAGGCACTTCATGAGTTTAGGCAGCTGGCTTAGAGATCGGCCCCATTTTCTGGAAATCGTTTATAAAGCTGCGGAAAACTTTGTCACCCGTTTGGATCCCTTGATTTCCTGGATCGGCTACGATCGAGTGGAGCGTTTGATCACCCCCCCAGAAGAGATCGCAAAAGAGATCGTCTTTGACTGCCGGATGTGCGGGCAGTGCATCCTGCACTCCACGGGTATGACCTGTCCCATGACCTGCCCGAAACATATCCGCAACGGTCCCTGCGGCGGGGTCCGGGGAAACGGGCATTGTGAAGTCAAACCAGAAATGCGCTGTGTCTGGGTAGAGGCCTATGAACGCTCGCTGCACATGCCCATTTACGGGACAGAGATGACCCAGCTTCAGCCGCCCGTCAACAAATCCCTCCGGGGGCGAGCAGCCTGGATCACCATGCTGACCGGGGAAGATAAAGAAGTGCCGGCTGGCTGGGAAGGGATTTCCGAACTCACCATCCTGGACGCTGACCACACTTGCTGGTTCAGTAGTCAGGAAGAATAAAGGACAGAGTCCAGGGGAGAGCGCACATATGCCTCAAGAAATTGTGCCTGAAGAGCAGTACATCGCTGGAAGCCGCCTGGAAAGGATCCTGCGGGCAGGGCGCTTTGCGGTGACCGCGGAGCTCAACCCACCCGACAGCGCCGATCCCCAGGAAGTATACGACGCCGCCCTGGTGTTATCCCGGGTTTGCGACGCCATCAACGCCACGGACGCCTCCGGAGCTAACTGTCACATGTCCAGTGTGGCTATCTGTGCTCTGCTGACCCGGGCTGGATATGAACCGGTCATGCAGGTATCCTGCCGGGACCGCAACCGCATCGCAGTTCAGGGAGATGTGCTCGGCGGAGCCGCCATGGGCGTTAAGAATTTATTATGTTTGACGGGAGATGACGTTTCAGCCGGTGATCAGCCGGAATCCAAACGCGTCTTTGACCTGGATTCCATTCACCTTTTACGTACAGTAAAAATCATGCGGGATCAAGGCCAGTACTTAAGCGGAAGGAAGATCAACCACCCCCCCCGTCTCTTCCTCGGAGCAGCTATCAACCCCTTCGTCCAACCCTATGAATGGCGTCCACTGCGCTTGGCCAAGAAGATCGAAGCCGGGGCAAACTTCATCCAGACGCAGTACTGCTTCGACCTCTCCCGCTTCCGGACTTTTATGAAGCGGGTCAGAGATCTGGGGATCGATCAGAAAGTTTGTATCCTCGTGGGGGTGGGACCGCTGCGGTCGGACCGGGCTGCAGAATTCATGCGCACCAAAATCCCCGGGGTAGTGATCCCGGATGAAATCGTCGACCGGCTTCGAAAAGCGCCTAAGGAGAAAAAACAGGAAGTCGGAAAACAAATCTGCGTGGAGGTCATCCAGCAGGTTCGGGAAATTAAGGGCGTGGCAGGCATTCATGTCATGGCCTACCGCCAGGAGGAGCTGGTCGCTGAGATCATCGAGGAAGCTGGGCTTCTCCCCCGCCCCCGTCAGCCCAAAGCGCCGGACGAGGACCCCTTCCGCCCGGATCGAAAATGGAAGCGGAAATCCTCTGATTGACCCCCCAGAATCGTGATCTTATTCAGAAACCACAACCATTAAGAACATGAGGCGTGGAAAGCCTGGGATCCCATTCATAAAAACGGCTAACATACACGTACCACCCATGGATGCGCTGGACCCATTTCCGAAAAGGGACCCGTCGGAAGGATATGCTGTCACCTCGTGTTCAATTATTCAAACAAGTCAATTATATAGAAGGGGACAAGAAACAGGAAAGAAAGAAAAATCAGCAAAGTATGATCTCTTTCCATTCAAATGTGACACTTGTCACAATGAAATGGATGCCGTTTATATATATAATTTGCCTGGTAAAGCTTGTTCGGTTCTCTATGATCTGGTTGGAATTCAATGCTTAGACCCTAACATGAAGAGTCTTTTTCACGAAGATTGACAAAGAGCATCGCCTTTGATATATTACAAATATACTAGAAGGACAACCAAAACCACTACAAAATGACGATAATTGAATACCACCGCAAGCAGAATGCTGGAAGATTCACAATCCATACCATAGAAATGGGTAACAAGTGGTTAGAATCCGTTAGATAGCATGCTGCTCCCCGCATCGTTTTAATCTCAGAAACGCGGGATAGGTTATACTACCTAAGCATACCTATATCTCCCAAAAAGGAGGTGGAAAAGGGAAAAAATCTGAACAAGTAACTGTTAATGACACAAAGCAAATCTTTCCTAAGGAGGATTGACGTATGTATTCGAAACGCTCGAAACTATTTACGTTTCTAGCAGCACTGATGGCCCTTTCCATGATCCTGTCCGCTTGCCAACCTGCTGCAGAAGAGCCCGTAGAAGAACCAACAGAAGTTGAGGAAGTGGAACCCACCGAGGCCATGGAAGAAGAGGAAGAAGAAGAGGAAGAGGAAGCAGAACCCACCGAGGCCATGGAAGAAGAAGAGAAAGTCCTCAAAGTGGGCGTGCTGGGACCTTACACCGGTGGATCCGCCCGAACGGGTGAGGAATTCAAAGCTGCTGCGAGGATGGCGTTCAGCGCCATAGATTACACCATCGGCGATTACACCGTTGAACTCGTCTTCGTCGACTCAGAATGTGACCCCGCCGTGGCCACCCAGGCTTACGAGCAGGCCATTGTTGACGATGAAGTCGACACCTTCATCATCAACTGGTGCAGCTCCGTATCTGTAGCCTGCATGGACCTGGCTGCCAAGTACGAAGTTCCCCACTTCGCGGCCTTTGGCGCGACCAACGAGGTCAACCGCAAGTGGAACTCTGACACTGAAAAGTATCACTACTGGGTCAACAAGTGGTGGCCTGCCCCCGCATCGCTTGCTCCTGCGTATGTAGATACCATTGAGACAGCGATCGAGAACGGCAACTGGGCACCTGAAGAGAAGACAGCCGTGATCTGGGGCGAGGACACCGACTGGGGCCGCAGCTTCGCAGAAGGGATGATCAACAACCTCGAAGCCGCCGGCTGGGAAATCCTTTCCGAGGAGTACTTCCCGCAGGATCAAACGGAATTCGTGCCCACGCTTAACAAGGTCAAGAACCTGGACCCGGCGCTCTTCGCCGGCACGACGGTTTCTGTGCCCTTTGTTTCCGCGCTCATCAACCAGGCTGATCAGGTTGGCCTGAACAGCGTGATGGTCGCTGACGGCCTGTCCTGGGTTGGCGACTGGTACAGCAACGTAGGCGACTCCAGTGACTACATCCTGGACGCCGTGCAGTCCGTTTCCCTCGCCTCTGAAGAGGGACAGCAGTTCATCTCCACCTTTGAAGAGGACTACGACATGACCCCCAGCCCCTCCTCAGGTGGTCTGGCTTATGACGCAGCCAACTTCTTCATCAAAGCTGCCCAAATGACCTATGAAGAATATGGTGAATTGAGCAGCGAAACGCTGGCTGAGTTCGCCAAGAACGAAATCCAGACCGGAAACTGGTCCTACACAGACGGGATCGTGATGGAAGAGTACCTCTTCACACCTGAAAGTTCACCTGACCCGGTTGTAGGCCAAGGGTTCTACTCCTTCCCCATTGTGCAGTACTTCGGTGGCGAAGGCGTCAAGGTCTATCCTGAAAACGTAGCAGAACAGGAATTCACACCACCCCCTGCTGAGTAGTAACCTTGTAGAAGGTCACTTAGAGGAACGGGGTAACACCCGTTCCTCTTTCTTAAAAAGGAATGATCTACACATGCTGATACTTGACACAAAAGAAGTGATCAAACGATTTGGTGGGCTCACGGCTGTCAACAGGGTTTCCATGCAGGTAGAAGAGGGAGAAATTTACGGTTTGATCGGCCCCAACGGCGCCGGGAAAACCACATTCCTCAATTCCATTTCCGGCAGATTCCCCCCGACCAGCGGTAAGGTCCTATTCCAGGGCGAAAATACGACCGGTTTACCCGCGGAAATCATGTGCCATAAAGGATTGTCACGGACCTTTCAGATCCCGCAGCCTTTTCCCAAACTCACCGTACTGGAAAATGTCATGGTTGGAGCCACTTTTGGACCGCAGCATCCTGGATCCGGCTCCATAAAAAACAGGGCATTAGAAGCGATTGAATTTGTAAAATTCGATCTTCCTATAGATACGCCTGCCGAGCAATTAAATACAGTGCAATTAAAACGGATTGACCTGGCAAGGGCCATTTCCTGCGAGCCCAAGCTCTTGCTTTTAGATGAATTAGCTTCAGGACTGACCCCCGGTGAGTTGGATTCCATCATGGACCTTATTCTAGAGATTCGAGATTCCGGTGTGACCATCATCGCTGTGGAGCACATCATGAGGGTCATTCAGGGAATCTGCGACGAAGTTATGGTCATCCAATATGGTTCCACGATCGCAGAGGGGAACCCAGAGGATGTCTTAAATAATCCCAAAGTCATTGAGGCTTACCTGGGTGAAGAAGAGGTATCTTATGCTTGAACTTAAAAAAATTGATGCGGGTTATGGGTTTCTCCAAGTCCTTTGGGAAGTATCACTGGAAGTAGAGGAAGGTGAGTTTGTGGCCCTCGTAGGCCCAAACGGGGCTGGGAAATCCACCACCCTGCGCACCGTCGCGGGATTGATCAAGCCCAAAGCAGGAAAAGTCATTTTTGACGGAGATGTGATCAACGATTTGCCCGCCCACATTATCAGCCGGGGTGGGATCAGCTATGTGTCCGAAGACTTGAACCTGTTTCGGGATATGTCAGTTCGCGAAAACCTGATCCTTGGCGCATATGCCGTAACTGACCGGGAGACTCAACTGGAAATCTTAGAATTTATATTCAGCCTTTTCCCCCGGCTGGAGCAGCGTCAAAACCAATTGGCGGGCACGATGAGCGGCGGGGAACGGAAAATGTGCGCTATCGCCCGGGGTATGATGTCTAACCCCAAATTGATGCTGGTCGATGAACCCTCTCTCGGCCTCCAACCCAGCCTGGTCAATGATGTGTTTAGCGCCCTTTTACGGCTTCGGGACCAGGGTGTGACCATCTTGCTTGTGGAGCAAAACGTCAATGCTACCCTTGAGTTCACCGACCGGGCTTATATCCTTGAACAGGGTCGGATCGTCATGGAAGGGCCCAGCAAAGAGGTCAAGCAAAACAAACATGTCCAAAACGCTTATTTGGGCATTTAATGTCATGCGCATTGAATAGCTATACCATTCAGGAGAAGAAAATATGGCAAAAGAGAAGGGGTCAACAGCTGTAGTAGAAGAATCACTCTGGATTAAAATCCAGGACAATTTGCCAGCCATCGTCGTCATCGCCATCACCATTTTCATAGCCATCGCTATTGGCGTTTTGGGGGGATGGCCCCAGCTATTAAATTCCATTCTTACAGGCGGGATGTGGGCCTTGCTTTCTGTAGGGTTAGCCTTGGTTTTTGGCGTGATGAACATCCCCCATTTCGCTCACGGGGAATCATTTATGGTGGGAGCCTATGTAGCTTATTTTGTATTCACCCCACTGAACAACTACCTCCAACAGAATCCCAGCCGATTTTTAGCCGCCGTGGCTCCTTTGATCGCTATTCTTGCCGCCGGCCTCGCTGGGCTGATTTTGGGCATTATTCTGGAAAGAGCGTTATTCTACCCCCTCCGCCTGAGGAGTAAACCAGGTGAATGGGTCATGAACGCCTTCCTATTGACCGTTGGCATCTCTTTTGTCCTGATCAACACTGTAAAGTTGACACCTTTCCTGGGCAATGACTTTTACGGTCTTGGTGGGGGTTACTGGAAAGTCGAGACGTTGAATGTGTATCCCAAGGCCGAAGCAGAAGACGCGCTGGAAGGATTGGACCAGGAAACCTATCAACCCGTTCTGGAATACCTTACAACCCAGGAAGGGAGTATCACGCTTGGGCAAGTCCAGGATAAATTTGGAATCAGCCGAGTGGAGTTGGAAAAACTCGCTGAAAGGCGGATTATTGGCTTTGGAAATGATGACCCATTGAAACGGTGGCTGGGGATCCAGGGTTTGACAACCGAACGCGCAGCCTCTTTCCTGATTTCCATCCTGTGTATTGTCGCCTTATGGTTCTTCCTGCGCCGGACGAGGACAGGGAGAGCAATCCGGGCCGTTTCCCAGGATGAGGTGGGTGCGAAAATGATGGGCATCAACCTTAACTTCATCTTCCCCCTTACCTT
>JAGXKM010000054.1 GCA_018335275.1 Anaerolineales bacterium
GGTCGGAAAAAATCATGGCCTGTTTGTTGGTCAAGGAAGCAGGTGCGGATTACGTGAAGACGTCCACCGGGTTCAGTTCAGGCGGGGCGGTCCTTGAGGATGTGGAATTGATGTTTCGCCTGGTTGCGCCGGACCTTAAAGTGAAGGCTGCGGGGGGGATAGGCAGCTGTCAGAAAGCCCGGGCCATGATCAGGGCCGGGGCCTCCAGGATCGGCGCCAGCGCCGGCGTTGCCATCGTGGAAGAAGCAGCGGATTGATCCGAAAAAATCCTTCCCGGCCAGCGCATTTTTTCTGTTGGTTTGCTGCGCGCGGGTATGGACTTTCTGAAGTTTAAAAAGCATATCCTTTTACCGGTTTACATGACAATATGAACCAGACCAGCCCGGGTTTTTGCCGGCTGGTTATTTCCCCGCACATCCCTGGATATCAGCATGCTGGGGAAACCATTAACAGCTCCTGACTGGGGAGTTTCCATGAACCGCAGCGGTTTGACAACCCGTATTATCCCGGCCCACATCCTGACTGCGAGCTACCGCATTTTGGGGGAGGTCAAGGTGACCAATACCGGGCTGCAGGGGCTGCTCACAGATAACACGAGCTCTTATATCATCGTCACGGAGGCCAGTTTGGCGCGGGTTCGCAATCCTAACTCACTGATCAAGGAGATGGAGGCCGTCCGGGTTTTAAAGGACCATATTCACAGCGCCGGGTTGAAACGGCGTCAGGATGTCGGACCCAAGGGATTGAAGCGGGCGGGGTATGAGCGGTTCCACCGCTTTGATGTCCAGATCACGAATGCGGTCTATGAGTATAACGGGATCCTGGAGTGGTTTGGGCCCTTTGATTTTTCGTCCTTGATTTCTGGAGGAAACTGGGATTTCTTGCCTCTTTACGAAACCAGTGTACGTTCCATCGAGCATCCAGATCTTTATGTGACCGCCCCGGCCATGCTCCTCAACCGGAGGCACATTGCCACCTTCCAGCACGAGCTGCGCAAAGACGTTGAGTGAGTTTGGTAGAGCGGGGCGGACAGCTCGGGGAGCTGAGGGGTTGACCCTCTTCCCTTGGGATGGTAAAATTTTTGCCGCTTGCCCTGTTGTTTTAGGGTGGGATTCAAGCCCCCATCGTCTAGGGGACCAGGACATGACCCTTTCAAGGTCAAGACCGGAGTTCGAATCTCCGTGGGGGCATGAGATGAGACGCCGTCGTTCAGACGGCGTTTTTTCTTTCAGGGGACACGGGTCCAGCTTCAGGGTTGATCTCCCCTCCGATTTTTAAGGGAATGATCGCCCGGGGGAATATAAAATAAAAAAAGCCGCCCTCCAGGGGCGGCTTGGGATGAACCTTTCAGCCTGTCTCAATCGAGTTTGATCGAGCCTTCCTCTTCTCCGAGGTACCATTCGATCTCAATTTCCAGCTGGCGTTTGGTGCGTCCTTTCTTGTCCTTGTCTTCCAGCTCCAATTCCAGGGTGACCGGGTCCGGGAGGGTGAGGTTGTAACTTTCTCCCCCCTGCTTCATGGTCAGCTGGTTGTGCTCGATTTTATCGGCCAGTTCTCTTAAAAATCCTGCCAGGTCAGCCAGGCTGCGTTTCTCTTCGCTTTTCATAAGGATGGTTTTCTTTCCGCTCATGCTGCCTCCTTGATTTGTGCTGTGTTCTCTTTGCCTTCCCTTCTATTGTACCCAATCCCGGCCTGGAATCGTTTAAGAGATATATAAATATTTTACGGGCAGCTCTTGGCGCGGGCGCCTGAGCGTTTCATATCTTATCCGAAGGTTTGATTGTAATCTTTGATCGCGGTCTGGATCACTTTTTCGGCGTGCTCGGGGCCGTAGGGTTCCCCCACCACCACCTCGGTGTACTCATCTGGGCGCAGTTTGTAGGTGCTGAAGTAATGGCTCAGGCGGTCCACCACCGCGGTGGTCAGGTCGGAAATATGCTCTACCTTCCCCCACAGGGCGTCGTCCTCCAGGACAGCGATAATTTTATCGTCCGCCCGCCCGTTGTCCAGGGTGGGAAGCCCGCCGACCACGCGGGCCCTGAGCAGGATATCTCCCTGATTGATGGAGCGCTCACTCAGGACACAGATGTCCAAGGGGTCCTTGTCGCCGCCTCTGGCATTTTCCATCAAATCCCCCACGTGCTCTCCGCAGTAGGTGCGGGGGATGAACCCGTAAAGTGCGGGCGGCAGGGAGGAGGTCACCTGCGGGCGGTCAACGACCATGTAGCCGGTGCCTTTGTCCAGTTCATATTTTACGAGGTCAAAGGGAGTGATCTCGATGAAGGCGTACACCATGCTGGGCGGATCGGGGCCCACTTCCAGGCCGTGCCAGGGATGGGGGCGGGAGCGCAGGAATTCTTTTTTCGAAGCCATGCCTTTCTCTCCTCGGGAAATGCGTGTTTTTTCTAGTATACACCATGACGCCTGCCCCGGTGCGATCTCGAACGCCGTTTGCAGGTCGTCAATGCACACCGGCAGGGTGGAGCTTCACCCTCCGCCGTACAAAAAACGCCGCTCCTCGAGCGGCGTTGGCCCTGCACCCCCTTCCGTCCGGGCGCGGGTCAGCACATGGCGCAGTCCTCTTCCCCGAATTCGATCTCCACAGTGAGGTGGAAAAAGTCGTGCGGCTCCAGGATGGATTTCACGTCCTCTTTGACCTGCGAGGCTTTCTCCCGGGACGCGGAGGGGCCCAGGTTGATGTGCGTGGTCAGGACGTGGTTCTCCCCGTCCAGCGACCACACATGAGTGTGGTGCGTGGAGACCACGCCGGGGATGCTCTGCAGCTCCCGGTCGATCTCGCGGACGTCGATCTCCCCCGGCACGGACTGCAGGAAGACCCCGATTGTCTCCCGCAGGTTCTTGAGAACATTGAAGGTCACGAAAGCGGTGATCAGGATGGAGAGGATGGGGTCCAGAATGGGCAGGTCGACGAAGAGCAGGATCAGGGAGACGATCAGGACCGCGATCCAGCCCAGCATGTCCTCCATCAGGTGCCAGGATACCACCCGGGCGTTGAGGTTCTTGCTGTCCCGCAGTTTGAGGGCCGCGGCCCCGTTGACCAGGGCGCCGATCACCGCGAAGAGGATCATCCGCGGCGCCTGCACGCTCTCCGGGTTCAGCAGGCGGGGGACCGCTTTGGAGAGGATGAAAATCGCCCCGCCGATCAGGATCCCGGCGTTGAGCAGGGCCCCCAGGAGCGAGAAGCGGTGGTAGCCGTACGAAAAACGGGCGTCTTTTTCACGCTGGGAAACATTATTCAGGTACCAGGCCAACCCCAGGGAGAGGCTGTCCCCCAGGTCGTGCACCGCGTCGGAGAGGATGGCCACGCTGTTGGCCCACCACCCGCCGAACAGCTCTAATATTGTGAAGGCCAGGTTGAGGAAAAACGCGGTCCGGATCCTCTCGGTGGTCTCGGGGAAATGGTCGTGTTTGTGGGGCATAAACGCACCTCTAAAAAGGGTTCAAAGTCTGGTACATTGTACCAGCCGCCCCGCTGGCTGTGAATTGAAGAGGTGGGAGGTTTTTTATGGGATGTTTTGATCCGTCCTCTCCGTGGCTTCGGGCACGAAGGGGTTTCCACTGGTCGACGACCCCGGGGAATATGGGGTTGGTTGTTGACATCCTAAGCTTGGATTGTTTATAGTTAGGGTATATGTTTGGGGACCGGAAACCTGGTCCCGGCCTCTTTTGAATGTGTGGTGCAGGCGATTTGGTGTGGGTTTCCGACCAAAAGGGACGCTGTGGCGATGAAGGATAAAAATCGATCCGGGATGACATTCTTTTTGCTCACAGCCGCTGCCTGGCCGATTGCGGCGGTAAGCGGGTTGTGGTTATTGGGCAGTCCCCTTATTCAGCGGCTGCAGCGTGGCTTTCATGCCCTGGCTGTGGTCCTGCTTGTGGGGGGCCTGATCATATCTCTGGCGCAGTGGGCAGGGCTTGAAAAAGTACATTTCTTGTTGTGGTTTTTGGCGACATGTGTGGGTTTAGGCGTGGGGTTGGTGGGCATGATCCTGGCATATTTCATAGCCCATGTGCCGGTTTGGCGCTTCACAACCGGGGTGTCTGTGGTCGATTTTTTGGTCTGGCTGGGCTTAATATTTTTACTCTCGGCTTTCGGGAGCGCGCTTGGTGGGCTGGTGGCAGGTATCTTGAGCGCATGGTCGGTGGGGAAGGGAAAGCTCGGGAGTTGGATCGCTGTGTCCATAGGGAACTGGGCCTTGAGTTTTGGCGCAGCAGGAGTGTTCCTGGTCTTTATTGATTTTTCACGGGTTTTTTATAGGGGCAATTTCCGCCACTTATCTATCCTGTGGAGGGGTGCCGCCTTGGGGGCCTTGATCGGGTTAATCCAGGGATTGGTTTTAGGGCTGTTTTTAAAGGCGATCAACCACAGGGGAGCTTCACCGGGCCATTCGGATTCGAAGATGAGGTGGAGGCGCATACTTGTAGCTCTTTTAATCCTGTCGGTGGTCGGTTGTTTGTTGGGATATGGAATCTCCAGGCTTATCTCCTCGGAACACGAAGCCGCTTGGGAATACTTGAGCGCGCCCCCTTCGCCTGCGGTACGTTTTGTGAGTGTTTCTCCCCTTGTTGTCTCCTCAGAGGATGGAGAGATGTACCGGTATGTAAGCAAGCACGAAGGTTGGAAAGTTCGCGAAGAAAAGCCTTCAGGTTTTCCCAGGCAGTCCTTTCCTGATGTATGTGAGGACATCACGCCCCCTCCCATAGAAGACACCGTTGATTCCATTGAATTATGTGGAAGACTTGAGATGGGATACCTATACCGCAAATTCGCAATTCTGGAAGATGGTTCCGTTTGGATGTGGAAGAATGATTCCGGTATGGAACTCGATGGGGTTTACTACGCCTTCCTGGGGTCCCTGGTATGTTTTGTTCTGGGGCTGCTTATCGTTGGTTCGCTCATTGTCTCTAGGTATGCCAGGTCAAAACGACCCACCTCATCTGCTGGCTGAAAACGAGTCATTTAAGAAAATCCCGGGGTGGGTGTCTGCACCCACCCCGGGGGTGTTTAGTCCGCTTCCTGGTCGTACTGCAGCAACCGGCGTTCGCCTTCCAGTTTCTGGATCTCCGTGATCTCCTGGGTGACCTCCAGCGTGCCCAGGTACGATCCGTCCTCATCGCGCAGGGCGTAATAGACGATGTAGATTTTGCGGGGCCCCATCTGGATCCAGAACCGGGCCCGGTCCTGGGCGCCGGATTTAAAATCCTGCAGGATGCGAAGCACCGTATGTAAACTTTTCGGCGGGTGGCAATTCTGCACCTTCCGCCCCAGGTCGGCCCGGGTGCGCTCGAAGACGCGGTCCTTTCCAGGGGAGAAATAGCGCACTGTGTCATCCTGATCCACAAAGGTGAGGTCGACAGGCAGGGTGGAAAACAGGGACAGCAGCTCATCCATCTTGAAGGAGCCGGAGGGCATGCGCACCCGCCCGTTCTCGCCCGCGGAAGCCAGCATCTCTGCCGGTTGGATGTCTTCTGGCTCCCATTCCTCACCCGGGACGTACAGGCTGTAACCGATTTCAGGGCTTTCCAGGTAAACCTGGTACCATTCTTGTTCGGAGAGAGTGTCCAGGGCGGTGGGGAAGAGGATTTTCTCTTCTTTGTAGATCATGTCCTCCACAGCTGTCACGGCCTTGCTCAAAGTCCGGGCGTTGTAAGCCCGGGCTTCCCCGGCCGGGAGCTCTTTCAACCCCTGCAGACCCTCGACCGCCTGCTGGAGGCCCTCCCGGATTTCATCATGCTTGCCCCACATCACGGCTGGAGGGCCGGTGATGTCCTTTTTCTCCAGGTAGGGAAAGAGCAGGTGTTCCTTGCGGCGGTAGTGGTCCTCGACCTCCATCAGGTCGTACAGGGCGCCCGTGATTTTCCTCATTACGGGCAGCGCGTCCTCCCCCTTCTCCAGCCCTTCAACTTCCTCCATCAGGGAGCGGATATCCTGGATGCGCCGGGCCAGCTCCCGGTTTTCCCGCAGGAAGGTGTGCACGGGATGCCCGGGCTGGGTTTCCGGTGTTTCCTGCCTGTCGAGGTGCCCGGACAGCACCCGGGTGTGGGCGTCGCACAGCTCCTGGATGCTTTCCTGGGAGATGCCTTCTTCGATCAGCTGCATCTCCATTTTGAAGACGTCGGCGTAGTCCGCCTTGTCCAGCAGGGTCTCCAGCTGGCGGCGGACCTCCTCTTCTGCGGCTCCCTCGTGCAGCTGCCGGACCAGTTTTTTCATGGTTTCGATCCGCTGCTGTCGGTTATTTTGGGGTTTGCTCATTGGTTTCCTCCTCGGTAAATATACTACCTGAAAGTAGCATTTAGGAATAAAAAAATTCAGGGCTGTTTGGTGGGTTCCTCTTCTAAATCAGCCAGCGTGGTTTCATACAGCATGGCTTTGATGTTTTCACGATGGGCCACCCAGCGGTCGTGCAGGGCGCAGGGGTGCTCATCCGAGCAGTCCGGGAAGCCCAGGATGCAGCGCTCGTAATCTTCCAGGCCTTCCACCTCCTCCGCGATCTGGTACAGGTAGATCGAATCCCGGTTCTCGCTGATCTGGTACCCGCCGTGCTTGCCGTGTTCCACGGATACCAGTCCCGCCTCGGCCAACCTGCTCATCAACCGCCCCAGATATTTGTAGGGGATGTCCAGGGATTCATGGAGGGAGCGCGTCGACAATCGCTGGCCGGGGTGTTTGGCCAGGTAGACCATGGCCCGGATGGCATATTCGGTAGTCTTCTGAAATCTCATAATTGCTACCTGAGTGTAGGATATAAAGTCAGGGATAGTATACACCCTCAGCCGGATTCCCGCAAGGGGTCCTGCGCTTTTAGCGGATGGCGCTCCGGGGTGTGAGGGTGGGGTGTGCGTGAAGGTCCCGGAGGGATGAGAATCCGGGGTATGGGATGATGTGAAATCAGCGGTCGGGGGGTCCGGTCAGCGCCGGCGTTTCCCGCCCCGGTAGGGCGGCACGGTCAGGGCGTGGATGCGGCAGATGCGCTGGTCCAGCATCCGGCTCCGGATGCGGGGGTCGATCTCGCTCAGCTTGTCCGAGGTGGTGATCACCGTGGGCAGCTCCGCGTTGTAGCGGTAGTTGAAGAGCTGGTAGAGTTTTTCCTTCACCCAGGGGGTCATGGACTGCGTGCCCAGGTCGTCCAGCACCAGCAGGGGCGTGGTCTTGACCTGGTCGAAGCGCCGGTCGTAGCTCACCGCGCTGTCCGGGTTGAAGGTGGCCCGCAGGTGGTCCAGCAGGTCGGGGACCATCACGAACAGGGGCGGGACGCCTTTCCCGGCCCGGTAGTTGGCGATGGATGCCGCCAGGTGGGTTTTCCCGCTGGCGTATTTGCCCATGAAGACCAGCCAGCCCTGGGGATTTTCCGAGAATTCCCGCGCGGCGTGGAAGGCCCTTTCCAGCCGCTTGCGTTCGTCCGCTTCCAGGTTTTCGTTCTTGCGCAGGTTGAAGTTCCCGAAGGTCCGTTCCCCCAGCAATGCCAGCGAGGACAGCGCCGGGTGCCCGGTGTCATCCATCGGCCTCCGGAAATCGGGTGCCAGGATCTTGACCGAGGTCACCAGCTCCGGGTCCTGCAGGCGGGAGCTGATCCGCCCTTCTATCTGGTCCAGGGCCAGGTTGGTGGTTACCAGTAGCGGCAGCTCGTTGATGTAGCGGTGGTTCAGGATCTGGAACAGTTTCTCCTGGGCCCAGCTTGTGGCGTTCTCGGTTCCGAAATCGTCCATCACCAGCAGGGGGGAGGAGCGGATTTCCTTGAAGCGCTTTTCGAAGGGCGCTTTGGGGTCATTGTAGGAGAAGCGCAGCGAATCCAGCAGGTCGGGGACGGTGATGAACAGGGTGGGCACGCCCATATCCACCGCGAAATTGGCGGCCGCGGCGGCCAGGTGCGTTTTCCCGCACCCGTAGCGGCCCTGCAGCAGCAGCCATCCTTTTTGCTGGCGGGCGAAGCGCCGGGCGTGGTTGAAGGCCTGCTCCAGGGAATCAGCTTGGGCCGGCCCGATCCCGATCTGCCCCCGGGGTTTGAAGTTCTCGAAGGTCAAATGGGAGAGTTCCTCCAGGTCGCTCATCTTGTACAGGTCCTGGCGCACCTTGCGCTTGAACTGCCCCCGGCGGCATTTGCAGGGGAAGATCTTCCCGAACTCGGGGTGACCCACAGGCACGTCCTTGCGGATGTATCCCAGGCCCCCGCAGATCTCGCAGGCCGGGTCCCCGGGCGTGTCCTGCGCGGCCCGTTCAGTCTTCGATGAAGTCTGCGAACTCGTCTTCGAGATATTCCCGGCGGCTCTTTTCAGAATATCGTTGATCTCTTCGGTCATCTCGTCCCTCTTCTTGCCAGCTGCGTAAAATAGCTTCGATATATTTCCACTTCCGGACGTTGTTCTCCACGGCGATCTCAAAGGCCTGGCGGATCCAGTTCTCGGGATACTGCTCCTCCGCGTCCCGCAGCAGGTCCGCTACCAGCGGCGTGATGGGCCCGATGTTCTCCTCGTAAAGCTGGTAGATGTTGGGCTGCTCGATGTCCAGGGTCGTGCTCGGCGCTTCCCGGTCCGGCGGCTGCCAGGACTCGTCCTCGGCGGCCTTGACGGCAGCCCGTCCCTTGGGGGAGTTGAAGAAATACACCGCGGTCTTTTCGCCCTGGTGGTCGAAATCCACCCGCATCAGCGTGCCCCGGGCCACAGCTTGCGCCAATCCCTCCTCCAGGGCCTGCTGGGCGTCCTCTGCTGTCTTCCCCATGCCTTCCATGAAGGTCGGGTCGCTGCTGAAGTCGTCCCGCCGCAGATAGCGGGTTTCCCCTTCCATGCGCGTCACCTGCCACAGGGCATACAGGGTGACTTTTAATTCCTCCAGGCTGTCGATCTCCGGGAGCAGTTCCCGGAAAAAGAGGGAGGGGATCCTGGTGAAGTTGATTTTTCCGGACGGGAATCCTTCAAAGGTCATGCGCTGTACACCTCGGTGTTATGCCACCTGGGAGAGGTCGACTTCATGCCGGGCCGCGTTTTCAAATTTGGCCAGGTTCTTGCGGAAGACCAGCTGCACCTCGCCCGTGGGCCCGTTGCGGTGTTTGGCGACGATGATCTCGGCCAGGTTCTGGTGCAGGGTGTCTTCCTCGTATAATTCCGGGCGGTAGATGAACATCACGATGTCCGCGTCCTGCTCCAGGCTGCCCGATTCGCGCAGGTCGCTGAGCACCGGGCGCTTGTCGGAGCGCTGCTCCACGGCCCGCGAGAGCTGGGCCGCGGCCAACACCGGCACGTTCAATTCCCGGGCTAATATTTTCAGGTTGCGGGAGATCGCCGAGACCTCCTGGACGCGGTTGTCGGTCCGCATGTCGCCCGTCATCAGCTGCAGGTAATCGACGATGACCAGGTCCAGGTGGTGCTCCAGGTGCAGGCGGCGGCACTTGGTGCGCAGCTGCAGCGGGGTCAGGGCCGGGGTGTCGTCCAGGAAGATGTGCGTGTCGTTCAGGACCTCGATGGCCTGCGTGAACAGCGGCCACTGGTCCGGATCCAATTTCCCGGAGCGCAGCTGGGTGGAGTCGATCCCCGTCTCCTGGGCGATCAGGCGCTGCACCAGCTGTTCGTTGGACATCTCCAGGGAGAAGATGGCCACGTGCTTCTTGTGGGTCAGGGCCGCGTTTTTGGCGGCGGAGATGCAGAAGCCGGTCTTGCCCATCCCCGGGCGCCCGGCGATGATCAAGAGGTCTGACGGCTGCAGCCCGCCCAGCATCTTGTCGATGTCGATGAACCCGGTCGGCACCCCCACCAGCTCGTCGTCCCGCTGGGAGAGCTCCTCGATGCGGTCGAAGTAATCGCTGAGCACGGATTGGATCGGTTTCAGGTCCCGGGTCAGCCGGCGCTCGCTGACGTTGAAGACCGCTTTCTCGGAGTCGTCCATCACCGTCTCCAGGCTGACGTTTTCCTCGTAGGCCAGCTTGGCGATCTTGTTGGCCGCCTCCAGCATCCGGCGCCGGATGGCGGTCTCCTCCACGCGCCGCCCGTAGGCCTCGGCATGCAGCGAGGAGGGCACGTTGTTGATCAGTTTCGTGACGTAGGCCGGGCCGCCCACATCCCCCAGGTGTCCCATCTGGTCCAGCTCTTCGGTCACGGTCACAAAGTCGATGGCCTCGTTGCTTTCGTGGAGATGGACGAAGGCCTCCCAGATCCAGCGGTGGCGGTGGATGTAAAAGTCCTCCCCCTGCAGGAACTGGGCCACGTCGTAATAGGCTTCGGGGTTGATGAGCACAGCGCCCAGGACGGCCTCTTCGGCCTCCCGGCTGTGGGGGACCATGGTCGGTCCGGAGGATTCGGGGATGTTGTCAAATGAGACGGCTTCAGTCATAGGTAAGATAGGGTGGCTGAGTTTAGTTTGCTTGGTTTTTCTATTGTACACCAAGCGCGGGAGAGGACAAAGGATTCAACCTTAAACTTAAAGAAAATACCGCCGGCGGCGGGTGGTGCTGCTTCCCTGCCGGGCCGGCGGATGGGATGTCAGAGAATTTCCGCTTCAGGGAGCGGATTACTCTTCTTCGCCCTCATCTTCCTCATCGGGCGCTTCGCCTTCGTCCTGCTCTTCTTCAGAGGCGTCGTCATCCTCGTCTTCTTCCTCCAGGATCTCTTCGCCCCCTTCGCCTTTGATCTGGTCCAGGTAGTCCTCGAAGACGGACAGCCGTTCGCTTTCCACTTCCGTTTCGCCCTCCAGGCCTTCCTCGGAGAGGTCCTCTTCGGGGACCAGGCCGGCCTCGTCCAGCACCTCGCGGGAGGCGAAGATGGGCACGTCCAGGCGCACGGCCAGGTTCATGGCGTCGGAGGGGCGGGAGTCGATGTTGTGCATCGTGCCGTTGATGTTGACCACGATGTTGCCGTAGTAGGTTTCATTGCGCAGGGCGACCACCTCGACGTGGATCACCTCGGCGCCCAGGGTTTCGAGCATGTTCACGAACAGGTCGTAGGTCAGGGGACGGGAGACCTCCACGTTCTGCATGGCCAGGGTCAGGTGTTCGGCCTCATAGATGCCGACCATGATCGGCAGGTATCGCTCCGAGCCCATCTCGCGCAGGATGATCACCCGCTGCTGTGACATCAGGCTGACCCGGATACTGTCAATGACCACTTCGACCATGTCGGACATAACGTATTCTCCCGTGCTTTTTTCGCTGCCTTTTCGCCTAGTTATTCTATCACGCGCGGGGATGAGGTGCAATGCGGGGGGTCATAGACCTCGGATGATTCCTAAGAGAGAGACCCTCAATCTCTGAGGTCTGGTTATGAATATTTAGTATTCTTTTTGAGTAAAAATGTAGTGATTGATAGGTATATTGCATATAGGATCTTCACTTATCAACCTTGTCAATTCCTCTATATATGGAGATCACCGTGCTATACTAATTTTGACCTTATTATGTTGTATATTTTTTTCCATTTAAACTGTAATGGAGATAAAAAATGTTATCAGAACTATTTAAACAATTCAGTCGGGCATACAAAGATGAAGTAGGTTTGACTATCAGTAGAGAAATGGAAAGCTATAAAATATTAGTTAAAAAAGTGCCTGATGAATTGAGAAGCATAATCGACTCTGAAGATTTGGACATAAAAGGATCAATTGGGCAAGGTAATACGACTTATTATCCGTGGGTGGGAATTTTTGACGAAAGAGTTTCAACTGGCGCAACAAATGGATTTTATGTGGTGTTTCTCTTCAGTGACGATTTTAAGGACCTATTTTTGACCTTAAACCAAGGATCAACGCGGCAAACTGATGAAGAGATCGAAAGTTACAGAAATTTTGTATTTAGTCAATATTCAGAAATTGAGGGTTTTACTAAAGGTAGGTTGCCTGAGGGTAGTTTAGTTAAAGAAAGACGAGGAAGTAGTGCTAGTAAAGGTAAAGCGTATGAACGTACAAACATGTTTTACAAAAAATATGTGATCGATGAACTTAAGGATGATAGTGAAATCATCAAAGATCTTGAGACAATACTGGATGTTTACCAAGACTGTGGGGAGAAATTCACAATGAAAACAACTGGATCAGATTTGTCTGCTCACAGTTTTTACCACGATTGTTTAAATGCAGACTTTCAAGTTAGTGATATTTTATGTTATCGATTTATATCCGCGGTTATTTCTAAACCATTTGTGATATTAACGGGACTTTCTGGCTCAGGTAAGACCAAGCTTGCACAAGCATTTTGTAAGTGGCTAGTTGGAGAAGGTAGTCAATTTGAACTAATTCCTGTCGGTTCTGATTGGACCAATCGTGAACCTCTATTGGGATATCCAAATGCACTCGAACCGGGAAAATATGTGAAACCTGACAATGGGGTTTTGGACTTACTTATTGAAGCGAATAAAAATCAGAGCAAACCCTACTTTCTGATCCTGGATGAAATGAATCTTTCCCACGTGGAGAGATACTTTGCCGATTTCTTAAGTGCAATGGAATCGGGTGAATCGATTCCGCTCCATGAAAATAGCGAAGATTGGCAGGATGATGTTCCCGCTGAAATTGATGTTCCTGAAAATTTATTTGTGATTGGGACAGTTAATATTGATGAGACAACGTATATGTTTAGTCCAAAGGTCTTAGATCGGGCTCAGGTGATTGAATTTTATGTTACACAGGATGCCATGACGGAGTTTATGGAAAATCCTGTAAAACCCGACCTGGATGTGCTTAATAGCAAAGGCGCCAATAGTGCGAACAGCTTTTTGCGGATGGCTCGCAGACAATATATGATGTCTGCAGAATCCTTTCCCT
>JAGXKM010000004.1 GCA_018335275.1 Anaerolineales bacterium
TGCGGCCGGAGACCATGGGCAAAGGCGCCATGTTGGGATCCTTGTCGGACACTTTGGAAATGAGTCAGTTAACGGGCGTAGAGCCCTGCCTTGACTTCGCACACCTTCACGCGCGTCCGGGTGATGGAAGCATGAATTCGTATGATGAATGGATGAAGGTTCTTGAACGCTACCAGCGAGCACTGGGTCCGGATAGCTTGAATCGGATTCACTGTCACGTTTCGGGTATTGAGTACACGGAGAGAGGGGAACAAAACCATCTTGTGTTTGAAGAGGCCGACCTTGATTTGGATGGTTTGCTTCGCGCTCTGCAAGCTGCAGGAGCAAAAGGGCGATTGTTATGTGAAAGCCCTATTTTGGAAGAGGACGCGCTGGTGATGAGGGACCGCTGGCTGTCCATCAGTGGGGAAAGTTTGGGGGAATAATCATGCGCTGCGGTCAAGGTTTGGCTGGTAAGCAAACATGAAAGAGAGACCCTATTGTTCTTTGGCTGAGGTCCAGAAGAAAATGGACCGCTGCCGTTTGTGTTTGGAGCAAGGCTTTGAGATCTTTCCCCCAGCTGTATATGCGGGCAACCCCAAGGCTGAGATGATGATCATTGGCCAGGCTCCTGGGATCACAGAGCAGGAAGCGGGCCGGCCCTTTAACGCTGGAAGCGGGACCAGGTTGTTCCGCTGGTTGGAGGGAGCCGGGATAGAGGAAACCTGGTTTCGAACAACGCAGTACATGACCTCGGTCACAAAATGTTACCCTGGCCGACAAACCACAGGAAGCGGGGACCGGGTGCCGTCAAAGGCTGAGAGGGATTTGTGCCGTCCTTATCTCGACCATGAAATCCAATTCGTTGATCCCAAAGTCGTCCTTCCTGTGGGCAGGGTGGCTATCAACCTTTATTTTCCGTCCCGACTTAACCTGACCGAAATCGTAGGCAGGGAGAAGGAAATCGAGGGGCGCTGGATTGTCCCCCTGCCCCATTCTTCGGGGGCCAGCCGCTGGCATCAACTTAAATCTAACCGTCGTCTGATTTCCCAGGCTGTGGCCCTTATCAAGGATCATAAAGACCGTCTTTTCTAATCAGGAACGAGCTTAAGCAAAAATCCAGATCCAGGATTTGGATTTCATGTTACGGAAGGAAAATGGGTGGGTAGAACGGAAAGGGATCTTTCCCTGGTGGTCAGTCCTGGACGGGTTCTTGGACGAAGTCAATGATGATCAGGTTCCTGTCACAGGAGTCATAGGTATCAAAATAGATTTTATCCGAGAGAGCCAAATCGTTTGTTTGTTCAAAAAGCTGGATGTATAAGGAATCTTGGGAAGCGATCGGTGAGTCACCGAGTTTAACCTCATAGCCGCCCTCGCCGTATGCTTCCACGAAATCATTCACAAACCCGCTGAAGATGAACCGGTTGATCTCCTCTCCACCCAGGGTTCCTTTGACCGTTACCAGGATATCATTGATTGGAGCCCCTTCTTCATCAAAAATCTGTCCGCCGATTCCAAACCATTCGCAGCCCTGATCCTCATGAGCAAAGTTTTCCGTGTACGTCGGCGAATCATCACTCAGTTGGAATGGCATGTCAGAGGATGCTTGAGCGGTAGGGGTGGAGGTGGGTTCGGGAGTGGCCGGTATAGGGGTATCCGTGAGATCAGGTGTGTTCGTGGATGGAGGTGCGGACGTGAAGGTCGGCGTCCATGTGGGCGGAAGCACCTCTTTGGGAGTGGGGGATGCTGTGCTTGTGGGGAGGATAGCGGGCATGGTCGTGGGTGGGACCGGGTTGAGGTTACTCTGGGGATTGAAGAAAATGATTGAGAAAACGAATCCCAAAGCAACCGTTGCTGTTAACAACAATCCAGTAAGAATATTCCATACCAGCGCTGATGACCTTTTCGGGGGAGGAGATGTTTGTTCCTCTTCCTCCGGAATATCTTGAGGTTCTAGGGTCATAGGGTTGCTCCTGATCTCTATTTTTGAGGGATGCTAATAGTTATTTTACTAAGATTCCATTGTCGTTCAAGCCAATCGTCCAAAGCTTTTTCTTGCAAAACACGCCGCACATCTGGGGCCAAAGGGCGATCTTCATCTTTCTCGATGACTTTGATAATGTGAAAACCGATTTCCGTTTCTATCATATCACTGATTTCCCCTGGTTCGAGGTTGAACAAAATCTCGTCCAGGACAGGGATGGTCAGATATCCGCGAGGAAACCAGCCCAAATCACCCCGGGTTTGGGGGTCATATTGCTTTGCCAATTGTGCAAAATCTGTGCCGCTCTCGATCTCTTCTAACACGCCTTCCCCCTGGCTTTTTTCGTATAGTAATATTTGTTGGGCGTGGATTTGTTCCATTTCATCTGGGACCTGTTCGATGATCGTATCTCTCATCCAGGCAGCGGCGATGGCCCTTTTCAGGCTCTTTTCAAAGCTTTCCTCCGTGTAACCGTATTCTGCAAGCCATTCCGCAAGCGGTTGGTCTTGGGGATCCAGATTTGAAATTCGGGTTTGTAATTCTTCCCGGCTGACTTCGTATCCCCGGGATTGTGCGCCTTGTTCAAGCAGCATGAGGTGAATTAAATCGTGGACCACCTGCAATCTGTCTTCCGAGGTCAGATCCCGGCCCACAGCTGCTTTGTATCTTGCCAGCTCAGATTGGTACTCTGACATGCTGATCAACTCGCCGTTGACTTCAGCAGCGATGGGAATGGGGGTGGGGGAGGGGGGGAAAGGCGTCCTGGTAGGAGGTACGGGTGTGGGCGTGCCTTCGGGGGTGACTGGTTGATTCCCGGTTCCACAAGAAGAAACTATGAAAACGACGATTAAAGTCAGCCCTAAATAGGTCAATTTTCTCATATGTGTTGCGTTTCCATTCGTCATAAACAGTAAACTATTCACTAAGGACCTTACCCATTATAACCGAAATGGGTTTCGTGATCTGGATGGATGATGGAGATGCCTGCTTTTAGAAACCACTTTTTTTCATTCTCCCATTTATTCTTCATCAGTAGCCTGTGAACCGTTTTTCAGATCTGGAAAGGCATCCAGCTGCCCAAGCTACCTTGACAATCAGGCTTTTTTGTCCATAATAGGAGTAGTTGAAAACACGAAAGCGTGGACGGAGAAAAGTAAGCTGGTCGTTTGCCGACAGGAAAATTGGAGCATAGACTGAGACTCCAATTCAGGTTTGAGACCCAGCCCAAGTTCCCTCCTGAGTGCTCAGCAGAAAATCGGTCCTTAATGAGTAAGTTGAGCCGCGCGCCCGGCGTTATCAGGGAATTGAACGATTGTTTTTCCAAGCACTCGTTCGCATCAAGTGAGCCAAACGATTGGCTAATCTGGGTGGTACCGCGGGAATCTCCCGTCCCTGCAAGGGACGGTTTTTTATTTTGGGGACAGATGCACGGTCCGGGGTTAGGTAAGGCCCTAAAGGGCAGATATTGAGATGATATCCTTAAATAAGCATAGGGAGGTAGGATGAGGGAAGAATTGCAAAAGATTAAAGAAAAGGCACTCCAGGCGTTGGAGGAAGTTGAGGATGAGGAGGCTCTGGAAGCCTGGCAGGTGAGTCATATGGGACGCAATTCTCCTTTGATGAACGTCTTTAAGACCCTGGGTGATTTGCCTGAGGAAGAGCGACCTTTGGTCGGCCGTCAGGCAAATGAAGTGAAGGGTGCGTTACAAAAGGCGCTGGAGAAAAAGGAAAAGGTTTTACACCAAACGCAGATCCGCCTTTCCCTTCAGGAGGAGCGCATCGATGTCACGCTGCCGGGCCGGCCGAAAATCAGCGGAAATCTTCATCCTACCACACGCACACTGCGGGAAATATATCGCATTTTTGGGGACATGGGTTTTCAGATCTACCGGTCCCGTGAGGTGGAAACGGATGAAATGAACTTCCAAATGCTGAATTTCCCTCCTCATCACCCGGCGCGGGAAATGCAGGACACATTTTTTGTAGACGGTGAGCGGGATCGGGGAGAAAATCCCCTTCTCCTGCGCACCCACACATCACCTGGACAAATTCACGCCATGTGGGAGTATTCCAGCACAAATCCTGCAGATCCACCCCCGCTGCGGATCATCGTCCCCGGGATGTGTTACCGTTACGAGCAGATATCCGCCCGTTCTGAGATTCAATTCAACCAGGTGGAAGGTTTGGCGGTGGGGAAGGAGATCACATTTGGCGATTTGAAAGGTACCCTGAGCGATTTCGCACGGAGATTGTTTGGTCAGGGGGTCGGAACCCGATTCCGGGCGGATCATTTCCCCTTCACAGAACCCAGCGCGGAAATGGATATCGAGTGTTTCCTCTGTGAGGGCGAAGGCTGCACCGTGTGTAAGGGTACGGGCTGGTTGGAGATCCTGGGCTGCGGTATGGTGCACCCCACGGTGCTTGAAAATGGTGGATATGATCCGGAACGATACACCGGTTTCGCTTTCGGCATGGGACCGGAACGGATCACCATGCTCCGCCACCGCATTGAGGACATCCGCTACTTCTGGGCGAATGACCTTCGCTTTTTAGAGCAATTTTAATGCCTTCTCTGTGGATTGTTCCCATCACGAAGATTAGATATTGAGTGCGTTTCAATGACCCTAGAGGAAAGTAGGAATTCATCATGAAAGTTCCCATAACTTGGCTGCGTGAATATGTGAATGTGGATATATCGATTCCAGAATTGGCACACCGTCTGACCTTGGCCGGCCTGGAAGTGGAGGAAATCCATTATGTGGGTCTGCCGGTCCCGGAAGATGAGCAGAATGGCCAGGGAGAACATCGCCCGGAAACGAAGATCACCGGATTTTCTTGGGACCCGGAGAAAATCGTGGTGGGGGCGGTCAGAGAAGTCATGCCCCATCCCAACGCAGACCGGCTGGTCCTGTGTCGTTTGGACGATGGGGAGGAGGAGCACACTGTCCTGACCGGGGCGCCAAATCTTTTCCCTTATCTGGAGGACGATGAGCTCGATCCTCCATTGAAGGTGGCTTATGCCCGGGAAGGGGCGACCATCATCGATGCCTACAGCGAAAGCAAAGAAACGGAATTCACGAGTATTCGTCGAAAGAAGATCCGGGGCGTAGAATCCTACTCCATGGCTTGTTCAGAAAAGGAACTGGGCATTTCTGATGAACATGAAGGTGTGATTATCCTGGATGGAGATGCTCCAATAGGGATGCCGTTATCAGATTACATGGGGGATGCGGTCCTGGATATCGCTATCACCCCAAATATTGCCCGGGCAGCCAGTGTGCTGGGTGTGGCCCGAGAGGTGGCAGCCGTTACTGACGCTGACTTGAAATACCCTTCTCTGGACGTTAAGGCGGAAGGACCCTCCATCGAGGGGCAAGTGCAGATTGAAATCACCGACCCTGAACTAAACCCCCGCTTTGTGCTGGGACTAATCAGGGATGTGGAAAGGGTACCCAGCCCTTACTGGGTGCAGCGCCGTCTCCGGTTGGCTGGCATACGACCCATTGACAGCGTGGTGGATGCTACAAACTACACGATGCTGGAGATTGGGGAACCCCTGCATGCTTTTGATTTTGATGTGCTTCAGGAGCGGGCAGAGGGAGAGACCCCCACTATCATCACCCGCACCGCTGAACCGGGCGAAACACTGACCACGCTGGATGACGTGAAACGGGAATTGGATGAATTTACCGAGTTGGTAACCGATACCGCAGGTCCCCTTTCTATCGCTGGCGTGATGGGAGGAGCAGAGTCGGAAGTGGGAGAAGGGACGGAAGATATCCTTTTGGAAGGCGCTGCCTGGAACTTCATCAACATCCACAAGACAGCCAACGCTCAAAATCTGTCCTCGGAAGCTTCCTACCGTTTCGAACGGGGTGTCCATCCGGAGCTGGCTCCTCAAGGCGTTCTGCGTTGTCTGGAATGGATGCAGAAGTGGACCGGAGGCACGGTTGCTGAAGGGTTGATGGATGAGTACCCTCTTCCCCCGGATGATCCCATCGTGTTTTTGTCAGCTGCAGAGGTGAAGCGCTGGTTAGGGATGGAACTCAGCCTGCAGGAAATAAAAGAACTTTTGGAACGATTGGAATTTGAGGTTCAGATCGATGAGGAACAGATCCGGGCCAAAACTCCGCCCCACCGCCTGGATATCGGGGAAGGGGTCGTGGGCAAAGCGGACCTTTTGGAAGAAATCGCCCGGGTCTATGGGTATGACAAGATCCCGGAAACCCATCTGGCCGATGAACTTCCCCCCCAACGGGGAAATCCTATGCTTGAAGTCGAAGAGAGGGTCCGGGATATTCTCTTGGGGCTGGGGCTTCGGGAGGTGGTTACCTACCGGATTACCTCTCCGGAAGCGGAAGCGCGCTGTTATCCACCTGGTGCTAAGCCGGAGGAAGACACCTACGTTTCGCTGCAAAACCCCATTACCAAAGATCGAACGGTGATGCGCAAAAGGCTGCTGGCAAGTGTCCTGGAAATCGTGGAGAATAATTACCGCGTTCGCCAGCGCATCCCGCTCTTTGAAATCGGCCCCGAGTTTCATCCCCGCCCAAAAGATGATTCCCTGCCCGAGGAAAACGCCTGGTTGGTGATCGCCATAACCGGTCCCCGGACGCCGCAAGCCTGGCAGGGGTCTGATACTGAGGCAGTGGATTTTTTTGATCTGAAGGGAATCATTGAGGAGCTGTTCCAGCGTTTGCACATTGGGGAGTTGGGATTCGAAAAAAGTCAGCGGGAGGCTTATCACCCCGGGAAATGTGCCCGTGTTTTAGTGGGAAAACGGGAAGTGGGCGTGTTTGGTGAAATTCATCCCCTGGTGAGCGACCAATATGAGTTTCCGGAAACGCCTGTGATCGCGGCCGAGTTCGCTCTGGAGCCGCTCGTGGATCATGTTTCCAAGCGTTACAACGTGGAGCCCATTCCTGAGCAGCCGCCTGTTTTGGAGGATCTCGCCATTGTCGTGGGAGAAGAAGTGCCTGCGGTTGAGGTGGCGGATCTCATACGTCAAACGGCCGGGGAGATTCTCACAGAAATCCGTTTATTTGATGTCTATCGCGGCGCTCAAATTGGGGAAAACGAGAAGAGTTTAGCCTACAATTTGGTCTATCAGCATCCAGAACGCACGTTGACCGATGAGGAAGTCAGGAAAATACGGGAAAGCATCCTTTATCGGCTTGATAAGGAACTGGACGCCCATTTGCGAGAATAAACTGGCCGCAGGATGGACCCGCAAGTGGCACTCATCTCCGGGTGGGTGTCACTTTTTGATTTGGGGGGAAGAGGGGGGTGAAATCACTTCGCTCTGAAGTCGTAAATGCCATCCTGAATGGGCCAGACCTGACCGCAGCTGGTACATTTCAGTTGGTCTTCTGTTTCTTTGAGGTCAGATTGGCCGCATTTTGGGCATTGAAAGAAGGCATCCAACTTCTCTCCAGGGGTGCGGGTGCCGACAGCTGTGTTGCGCACAAAGACACTTGGGGTCAGCTGCCACCAACGTCCCGTGTGCTGGGCGATGGAATCCAGAAATACGAGCAGTGATGTGGGGAGAGTCCGTTTCAACAGGTTCAGTCGAAAGTGTGAGACAGTCAACTGCCGTTCAACCCGGAAATCCAGCTCTCGAAGCCATTTCCGGACGGTCCGGGGATGAAAGTCAAAATGAAGTTCTGCGAACTCAATGGGCTGTGGGGAAAAGGGATTCCAATCTTGCCGCCCGAGGAGATAACGCCCAATGGATTTGAGGTTTCTTTTATTGGCGTATTCCAGGATGAAGACGCCTTTTTCCTGCAAAATGCGCCGGATTTGCCCTAAAGCTGCGGGTGCGTCTGACATGTGGTGTAAGGTGCGGATCATGGTTGCACAATCGAAGGAGCCGGTAACGAACGGCAGCCGATATACATCACCCGCTACATAGACGTAATCCTTTGACTTCCCCAGCCGTTCCTGGGCTTTTTGGAGTTGTGTAAAGGAATAATCGAGGAGGACGATCTGGTTAAAATTTTTATAGCGGGGTGTATTTCGCCCGGCTCCAGCGCCGACTTCTAAAAGCCTCTCCCCCCCGGGCGGCAGGAGGCGATCCAGGGCGATCTGTTCTACCCGGTCCTCATATTCGCGTTCCCCTTGATCCCAGAAGGTAGTTTGATAGTCGGACCCTTCGTAATCACATATGGGGGGTCTTTCATCTGTCATGGGGTCACCTCAAAAAGGAAGGACGGCTGGAGAGCCGCCGTCCTCATTTACCTGTGATCTTTTCTAGGGACGCTTCAGGCGGATTCTTCATTGATCTTTCTGCCATTATATCCGCGGCCTACCCCTCGGTATTTGAAGCCTAACTCATTCATTTGATTGGGGTCGTAGATGTTTCGTCCATCAAAGACCAGCGGTTGTCTCATAGCTTCTCGGATCCGCTCTAAATCCAGCTGCTGGAATTCATTCCATTCCGTATTGACCATCAAAGCATCACAGCCTTCCGACATCTTATAAGGATTTTCCACCATCTTCACGCTGGGGAGGATGCCGGCAGCTTCTTCCATGGCAATCGGATCATAGGCGAGAACTTGTGCGCCTTCTTTGAGCAGCAGATTGGCGATGGTGATGGCGGGAGCATCCCGCATATCATCTGTGTTCGGTTTAAAGGAAAGTCCGAGCAGACCGATCTTTTTTCCCGTCAGTGTGTTGTCATCGAACATAGATTTTAATTTTTCTACGGCCATCCTGCGGCGGTCTGTGTTGATGTCCATCACAGAATGCAGCAGTTGAGGATGGCGGCCCTTCTCTTCCGCCATGTATGCCAGGGCTTTAACGTCTTTTGGGAAACAAGACCCCCCATAACCGATCCCTGCCCGCAAAAAGTAGGGACCTATCCGGCTGTCAAAACCCATCCCGTTGGCAACTTCTGTGACATCTGCGCCCAGATCCTCACAAATATTGGCGATCTCATTGATGAATGAGATTTTGGTCGCCAGGAAAGCGTTGGATGCATATTTGATCATTTCCGCTGTGCGCAGGTCGGTGACCACAATAGGAGCCCGTAAAGGCAGGTGCAGTTGGGCTACTTTATCCGCGGCGTCCTCGTCGAGTGAACCTACCACGATGCGGTGCGGGTTCATGAAATCTTGAATGGCAGATCCTTCCCTTAAGAATTCAGGGCAGGAAACCACCGAGAAGCCCGGTGCTTCGGGATTATGTTCATTGATGATGTCCGTGACCCAATCCCCCGTACCCACTGGTACGGTCGATTTGTTGATGATGATGGAATCTTTCTTCATGACTTCGGAGATGGAGCGCGCTGCGGAGGCCACATACTGCAGATCTGCTTCTCCATCTACCCCCGACGGTGTGCCGACGGCGATGAAAATGAAGTAGGCTTTTTTTAAACCCTCCTCATATGAGGTCGTGAATCTCAGCCGCCCCGCTTCCATGTTGCGGTCGATGACTTCTTTCAAGCCTGGTTCGTAAATGGGCATTTTCCCGTTTTTGAGATCTTCTATTTTTTTCTCATTGACGTCTAAGGCGACGACGGAATTCCCCAGATCTGCGAAGCAGGCAGCGGTCACGATGCCCACATATCCTACGCCAACAACACATATATTTTTCATGAAAGATGTCCTTATCTCAGGTCTTTTCCCTGGTACAGCCAAAATCTTACCATATGAATCGACTTTATGAAGGGGGGAAATGTACTATTAACTATATTGATAGGCAGGTAAAGGGGTAAATATGCCTTTACTTTCCTCCTTTCCGTTTTGGGTCTTTGCTGCCCATCAGGCCCGGATTATACCCATCTGGTTTATAATATGGTTGTTGTTTTCTGATTTCGTTTTCCCGGCAGAGGAGGTCATTATGTCTGGGCCGCGAGAAGTGCATGCTCCCCAAGGAACAAAAAGAGTTTGCAAATCATGGCAGATTGAAGCTGCGTATCGAATGCTTCAAAACAACTTGGACCCGGAGGTGGCGGGGGATCCCGAGCGCTTGGTCGTTTACGGGGGAAGCGGGAAAGCGGCCCGGAATTGGGATGCGTTTGATGCGATTCTGGAGACTTTGCGAAATATGGATGTGGATGACACATTGCTCGTCCAATCTGGAAAGCCGGTTGGTGTATTTAAGACGCATGAGGATGCGCCCCGGGTTTTGATCGCCAATTCAAATCTTGTCCCCCATTGGGCCACCCAGGAACATTTTGATGAGCTGGCTGCCAAGGGTCTGATCATGTACGGACAGATGACCGCTGGTTCCTGGATTTACATCGGCACCCAGGGCATTTTGCAGGGGACATACGAGACTCTGGGTTCTTTGGCAAGGCAGCGAGGATGGTCCTCATTGGCAGGTAAATTTGTCCTCACAGCGGGGTTGGGGGAAATGGGCGGCGCCCAACCGATGGCGATCACCATGAATGAAGGCGTGGGGTTGATCGTGGAGGTCGATCCTTCCCAGGCGGAGCGACGTTTGAAGATGGGGTTTGTGGACCGCGTTGTGGATACCCTGGATGAGGCCCTGCGATTGGTGGATCAATATCTCGAGAATGGTCAAGCCCAATCCATCGGGTTGATCGGCAACGCTGCCCAGGTGTACCCGGCGTTGGTGGAGAGAGGTCGGATCCCTGATGTGGTCACCGACCAGACATCAGCTCACGATGCCCTCGATTATGTACCGCTGGATCTTTCGATGGAAGAAGCGCGGGCACTGCGTGAATCCGACCCCCAGGCATACAGGCGCCGGGCGATGGAATCCATGGCGATCCATGTCCAGGCCATGCTGGATTTTCAAAAACGGGGTGCAGAAGTCTTTGATTATGGGAATAACATCCGCCAGCAGGCCTTTAACCAGGGGGTGGAAAACGCCTTTGATTTCCCAGGATTTGTGCCTGCATACATCCGGCCCCAGTTCTGTGAAGGCAAAGGACCTTTCCGATGGGTGGCGTTGTCCGGGGATCCGGAGGACCTGTATCGCACGGATGAGGTCATCCTGGAATTGTTCCCAGAGGATGAACATCTGGGACGGTGGATCAAATTGGCCCAGGAGCAGGTGCCTTTTCAAGGCTTGCCATCCCGCATCTGCTGGTTGGGATACGGGGAAAGGGTTCAGGCGGGGTTGGCGTTCAATGATTTAGTTGCAGATGGCACAGTGAAGGCCCCGATTGTCATCGGTCGGGATCACCTTGATTCGGGATCCGTGGCTTCTCCCAACAGGGAGACAGAGAGTATGAAGGATGGGTCGGACGCGATCAGCGATTGGCCTCTGTTAAACGCGATGCTGAATGCTGTAGGTGGAGCCACCTGGGTATCTTTCCACCATGGGGGAGGTGTGGGGATCGGGTACAGCCAGCATGCGGGACAGGTGATTGTCGCGGATGGGACCCAGGACGCAGCGCGGAGGTTGGAACGCGTGTTAACGACTGACCCGGGGCTTGGGATTGTACGCCATGCGGATGCTGGATATGAACAAGCGATCGAGGCGGCAAAGCGGCACGATATCTGGATGCCCATGTTAAAGTAAATCCTTGCTCATGCTGGTTGTCGGGCATCCAAAACAAACGATATTAAACAGCGGAATGAATTTCTTTTATACGGGAGATAGTATTCATGAAACGAATCGGAATTCTTACCAGTGGGGGTGACGCACCGGGCATGAACGCTGCCATCCGATCAGCTGTTCGAACGGCTTTAGATCTGGGGATTGAAATTTACGCCGTTCAAGACGGGTATCAGGGAATGGTGGACGGCGGTGATTGCATTCAAAAAATGGAATGGGATTCTGTAGGGGGTATCCTGCATCAGGGGGGAACGGTGATTGGCACAGCTCGATGTGAAGAATTTGAGACCAAAAAAGGCAGGCGAGAAGCGGCAAAAAATCTGGTCGATCATGGAATCACGGGATTGATTGTCATCGGGGGTGACGGCAGCCTGTTAGGGGCCTCGATTTTCCAAGAGGAATGGCCGGATAACCTTCGTTTCTTACAGGAGAAAGGGCGATTAGCATCTGAAGATATCTCTTCCTATCCAGGTTTGACCATTGTAGGTTTACCGGGGTCCATTGACAATGATATCCACGGTTCTGATATGACCATAGGAGCAGATACTGCGCTGCATCGGATCACGGAAGCCATCGACGCCATCACCAGCACAGCGGCCAGCCATCAAAGAAGCTTTGTGGTCGAGGTCATGGGTCGAAATTGCGGCTATTTAGCCATGATGGGCGCCTTGTCCGCCGGGGCGGATTGGGTATTTGTGCCTGAAAAACCACCTGATCCTGAGAGATGGAAAGATGAGATGTGCCGCTCTTTGGAGGAGGGTCGAAAAGCGGGGCGCCGAGACAGCATCGTCGTCCTGGCAGAGGGAGCGATTGACAGCGAAGGAAATCCCATCACCAGCCAGGAAGTGAAAGAGACGCTGGAGGAGAGAATTGGCGAGGAGACGCGGATTACCATTCTGGGCCATGTCCAGCGAGGAGGAGCTCCCAGCGCTTATGACCGGAATCTGGGAACGATTTTGGGGCACGCCGCGGTTGAAAAGTTATTGGAACTTGAGCTGGATGGGAAACCGGAATTGATCGGCATGCGTGGAAATCGTGTTCAGGGCACACCGCTCCTGGAGTGTGTGGAAAAGACCCGCGAAGCGAACAACCTTGTCAAAGCCAAGGATTACCAAAAGGCAACAGAGCTTCGAGGGGGTAGTTTCAACTCCGCATATAACATCATGCAAACCCTCTTCCAGTCCCACCCTGAACCGGAAGAGACACCTGGGAAACCTCTGCGGATCGCAGTCATGCACTCCGGAGGTCCTGCGCCGGGGATGAACACTTCCGTCCGGGCTGCCGTGAGGTGGGGAGAAAACCAAGGGCATGTCATGCTCGGGATCCACAATGGATTTCCGGGTTTGATAAAGGGCGACATCCAGGAGTTGGGCTGGATGGATGTAGGGGGGTTGGTGAATCAGGGGGGAGCGGAATTGGGTACCAATCGGACCCTTCCGTCCAGCGGGGATTATTATGCCATTGCCAGGAATTTAGAGAAAGAGGAACTGGACGGATTGCTGATCATCGGCGGTGAGGCAGCCTATGACGGTGCCTATGAGATGTTCCGGCGCCGGCGGGAGTTTCCAAACTTCAACATCCCCATTGTCTGCCTCCCTGCTACCATCGATAACGATCGGCCCGGTTCGGAGTTGAGCATCGGCGCGGATACGGCCTTGAACAGTATCATCGAAGCGGTGGATAAGATAAAGCAATCTGCCGTGGCGTCCAGACGCTGTTTTGTGGTTGAAACCATGGGCGGTTACTGCGGGTATCTGACATTGATGGGAGGCATGGCGACCGGGGCAGAACGCGTTTACCTTCATGAGGAGGGTACGACACTTCAAGATTTGCAGGATGATGTCGATCACCTGGTCACTGGTTTCAAACAGGGGAAACGGCTGGGATTGATGATCCGGAATGAGAATGCTCATGAAGTGTACACCACGGATTTCATGGTTCGCTTGTTTGAGGCGGAGGGGAAAGAACTTTTTGATGTCCGCCAGGCGATTTTGGGGCATCTCCAGCAGGGTGGGAATCCCACCCCCTTTGACCGAACTCAGGCTGCGCTTTTAGCTGTTCAATGTGTGGATTTCATTATCAAAGAGGCTATGTCGGAAGATCCCCGGGGCGTTTTTATGGGGCGGGTAGGAGGTGAAATTCATTTTACCGGGATGGAGGACTATCCGCGCTCGGAGGATCGTGATTTTGGGCGTCCAAAAGAACAGTGGTGGATGGGGCTGCGGCCGATTGCCAAAATTTTAGCTCAACCCGGCCCTCAGCATGTTGACAGGGAAGCGCAAAATTCCTGAAACCGAAAGCTGGCAAATGGGAGCATATTTGGGGATGAACAAAGAGGCTTGGATAGATATGAGGTGACCATATTTCTGTCCTCAAGGAATTAAAAAAAAAGACACCCCATCCGGTTTGGAATCGGGGTGTTGTTATTTCACCAAATGAAGTCCTTTAGCTGTAAGATAGTTTTTCTACCTGGACGTTTTCTTCACCGATCAGCTCTTGCAGGGCGGTGAGCAGGTCCGGGGATAACTTCGTTGTGGCATTAGGGAATTCCAGGAGATGGCTCTGATCGTTTTCGATAATCTGGAAAGCGAATTGATCTTCTCCGGGATAACTGATTAATGTGCCGTATATTTGCCGCAGGCGCAGCTTATCTCGAAGTTTATCACCGTCCTGCTTGAGGATGATGGTGACCATATAATCGGAGTCTTCCTCGAAGTCTAAAGGTGGCTTCTGGGAGGGACTTTGACCATTTTCTTCTTCGGGATAGGATTGGGTATTTAGACCTTCTTGGGACCTTTCTAACCCGGGACCACCTGGGGCAGGGTTTGATCCCTGGGTGTTTTTTTCTTTCTCAGTCGGTGTTTTTATTTCTGGCTTCCCCGAGGAAGGATCCGATTCTTGATGCTCTTCTTCTTTCCATTCCTTGGGAAAAGGATCCGGCGCTGGTGGGGAAGACTTGGCTCCGGAAACCACCTCTTCCGGGGAGGGTTTCCTCGCTGGGGGTTTTTGGTTGGAACCTGATTTCTCTTCTTTGGTCTGGGATCTCTTTTCCCTGGGCTGTTGTTTTTTATCATTGGGGAGATCCCTATCGGATTCCGCAGGCTGTAATTGGGTCGTGATCCGGTTTACCAAAATCTTCGGTTCTCCGCGTTGGCTGTCGACTCTCCCTGTTGCGCAAATGATCTTATCAAATTGGATCAATTCTGCAACCTTTTTCCAAACAGAAGGAAAGATCACCAGGTCAATAGTCCCCTGGATATCTTCGATAGTGACGAAAGCCATCGGTTTCCCGTTTTTTGTTTGGTGGTGGCGAATATGGGTCACCATTCCCGCCACGGTCACGCGTTCATGGTGGTTTGCCTCACCCAATTCCTGCGCAAAATAGGTCACGTTTTGTTTCAGGGTATCGATCACCGTGCTCAAGGGATGGTCGGAGACATACAAACCGATTAACTCTTTTTCCCAATCCAATTGGGCCCGGCGGCTGATCTTTGCCGGGGTATCTGGAAGCTCAATCCGTTCCTCAAGGCCAGTTTCTCTGCCGAACATGGACATTTGCCCTGCATCCACGGCCTGGAAACGGGATGAACTGATGGCGATGATGCGTTCCATCGCTTCCAGGAGCGCGGGACGTTCTCCAAAATCGTCCAGTGCGCCGACCTGGATTAAAGATTCCAGCGCTCTTCTTCCCACCCGTCTCAAATCGACCCGTTTCATGAAGTCGTTGATGTTTGTGAAAGGTTTTCCCGCTCGCCCCTCACGGATGGCCTCCACTGGTCCTTCTCCGACGTTTTTGACGGCTCCCAGACCAAAGCGAATGCAGGAGTTTCCCTCCGGACCGTCCTGGATGGTGAATCCCCAATCGCTGTGGTTGACATTAGGGGGCAGGATTTCGATCCCCATTTGCCTGCATTCGGAGGCGTAGAGAGTGACCTTGTCGGTATTGCTCTGGTACACGGTGAGCAAAGCGGTCATATATTCCACGGGATAATGAGTTTTTAGATAGGCAGTTTGCACGGAGATCAAACCATAATCTGCAGCGTGCGCTTTGTTGAAGCCGTAGCGGGCGAACTTCTCCCAATCATGGAATATTTGCCGGGCGGTATTTCTTTCGATCCCTTTATCCACAGCTCCCTGGATGAACTTCTTACGGTGTTTAATGAGTTTTGCTTTCTTTTTCTTTGCCACCGCTTTTCGCAGGCTGTCCGCTTCTGAGGGTTCATACCCTGCCAGCTCCACCGCGCTGTGCATGATCTGTTCCTGGTAAACAGGAATGCCGTAGGTCTCTTCGTAAATGGATGCCAGATCCGGGTGGCGGTAGCTGATCTCTTCCTCGCCGTGCATGCGGCTGATGTAATCAGGGATAAAGTCCATCGGGCCCGGGCGGTACAGGGCGACCATGGCGATGACATGGGCCAACTTTTTTGGCTTCATGGATTTCAGGTAGCGGCGCATCCCAGAGCTTTCCACCTGAAAGATGCCGATGGTTTCCCCTCGTCCGATTAATTCATAAGTCTCTGGATCATCGATGGGGATATTGTCCAGGGTGAATTCCACGCCGTGCCTTTCTTTGATCAGTTTGCTGGCTTTGTTCATGATGGTCAAAGTTGACAAACCCAGGAAATCCACCTTGAGCAATCCCAGGCGGTCAATCACTGACATTTCATATTGAGTGACGGTATCAATGGGGCTGTCTCCGATGTTCCCCGTGGGGCGGTGGAGAGGGGCGTATTCCACAACGGGTTTATCCGTGACCACCACGCCGGCTGCATGGGTCCCCGCGTTCCTCACCGTGCCTTCTACACCCTTTGCGGTTTCAATCAGGTCCTGCAGGTAGGGGGCGTCCTCATAAAGCTCTTTAAATTCTGTGGAATTTTCCAGCGCCTCCTCAATGCTCATGGGGGGCAAGTTGGGAATCGTTTTCGCAACCCGATCCACTTCTTGAAGGGGTATATCCATCACTCGGCCCACATCCCGGATAGCAGCCCTTGCTTTCATGGTCCCAAAGGTGATAATCTGGGCTACCTTGTCATGACCATATTTATCTGCACAGTACTGCATTAACTCTGCCCGCCGGTCGTCCGGGAAATCGAGATCGATATCGGGCATATTCACCCGACCCGGGTTTAGGAAGCGTTCGAAGATCAACTTATGTTTCAGCGGGTCAATGGGGGTGATCTCCAACGCATAGGCAACGATAGAACCCGCTGCGGACCCCCGGGCGTTGTACCAGATGTCCCGTTTTTGAGCGTACTGGCAAATATCCCAAACGATCAGGAAGTAGGCGTCAAAACCCATGTCCTGGATGATTTTCAACTCATAATTCAAGCGTTCCTGGACCTCTGGATCATCTGCCCTGCCCTGGTACCGCTTTTGGATCCCCTTTTCACATAACTCCCGTAAATAGGATTTGGGCGTTTTCCCTTCCGGAACGGAGAAATTTGGCAAATGATATTCTTTAAAACTGAGGTCCACATTACAGCGATCGACGATATCCAGGGTATTTGTAATGGCTCCCGGAACTTCCGCAAAGAGCGATTTCATTTCCTGTGGTGTTCTTAAGTAGTAGGATGAATCCGTCATCCGCATCCGGTCCGGGTCGTTGAGTAATCTCCCTGTTTTTATGGCCAGAAGGACATCCTGCAGTCTGGCATCGGAAGGTTTGACATAATGAACATCGTTGGTGGCGATGTACCGGGCGTCGTAGCGGGGTCCCATTTCCAGGAGTTTTTGGTTAATTTTTTCCAGTTCTGGTATGTCGTGCTTTTGAAGTTCTATGAAAAAGTGGTCTGGTCCGAATACATCGTAATACCAGTCCAACTTTTCACGGGCTCGGTCAAGCTGCCCTCTCTGGATGGCGCGGGGTATTTCCGCTGACATGCATCCGGAAGTAGCGATTAAACCTTCTGCATGCGCGGCAAGGAATTCATGATCAATGCGGGGATGATAATAAAACCCTTTCAATTGAGCAGCTGAAGTGAGCTTGAGAAGATTCTTGTAGCCCTGTTGATTTTCTGCCAGTAAAAGCAGGTGGGTGGACCGTTTATCGTGCTGTGGGTCCCGATCCTCCATCCCGCGAGGAGCCAGGTAGGCCTCCACACCGATAATGGGTTTGATGCCGGCGTCATGGGCAGCATGGTAAAAATCGACCACGCCGTACATGGTGCCGTGGTCGGTGATCGCCAGCCCGGGCATCTCCAATTCCTTAGCTCGTTTGACCAGTTTGTCTATATTGCTGAATCCATCCAAGATGGAATATTCGGTGTGTACGTGGAGGTGAGCAAATGACATAGGCTAGGATCGTTATCTTGATGAGAATGTGACTGGTTGAAATGTGTGTTGAGGGGTTTGCTTGATGGTTTACATGTGGATAAAATTATAGCATGGATGGGCAAGGTTCGGTTTAAAGCTGTGAAAAATTTAAGCCGCAAATTGTTAAGGTTTTTTTGAAACAAACAGAGCCTCTGTTAATTGATGAGAGTCGGGCTCGCCAGTGCCCGACTCTCTCTAAGGAGGAGAAGAAGAGAAATTGTCTTTCGATATACAGTTTAACTGATATACGAAATAAGCGCTTGACGATAAGCTGACGCTTTTCATACGCTTAACCTACGCTTGCCTATTTAAAAACCCTCATTTACAATCATGAAGGAAAGGTTGACCCACTGGGACGGAGTATAAAATGGAAAAGCTGTATATAGATACGCTCCAAACCGATGTCTTGGGATTGATTGGCATAGCCTTATCGGAAAGAGGATTGGCCGCGGTACGAATGTTCCAGGGCGGGAAACGAAGTTTTATCGAAGACGTCTCATGGGGACGGGAATACGAGATCGTCACTTCATCGGAGCGAACGGCTCCCGTTCTGGCTCAGATCTGGGAGTATTTACAGGGGAAGAGGATGAACTTCGAGGTGGTGATCGATTGGTCGGAAATGACAGATTTTCAGCAAGCGGTCCTTCAGGCAACCCAGGATATCCCGTTTGCAGATACACGTTCTTATGGGGACATAGCGGCGATCATCGGACGTCCCCGGGCTGCTCGAGCTGTGGGACAGGCGGAGTCAAACAATCCTACTCCATTGGTGATACCCTGCCATCGGGTAATTGGCGCTGATGGGGGACTGCGGGGGTATGGGGGAGCAAAAGATGTGAACACAAAAGCCTGGCTGCTTGCTTTTGAAAAACGCGTGGCGGGAAACAGGTAGCTTTATTCGATCCAAACCACAGCCATATTTCCCAGTACATTCCAGGAGCTCATGAATCCGTTTTCATAGCTGAAATACCGCTTGGCCCCGTCCAAGACATATATTTTATTTTTTTCATAGCCGACGACGATGACCGTGTGTTCGTACCTGGCTACGGTGGTTTTGTGTCCGGAGGAAGAAGTATAGGGGATCGATGTCCCGTTTGCCAGATGCCCGATCACCCATACAATCACAGGCCTTCCGGCAGCGATTTCAGCCTTCAACTCCTCCAGTGTCATGCCCCGTACCGCTTTGGCGTTCAAACCAAAAGAGCGCAGACGTTGGGCGATGGGTTTGGCGTGGACCCCATAAGGAGCAGGAGGTATTTGTCCCCACCTTCCATACACGCTGCCCACAAACCCTTCGTCGGGATTATCGCTTTTGGGTAGGCCGTTGAAAAATGTGTATTCGTTGATGGATTTCCCGAAGTAACGGGCCCAGTCGACAGCGGATCGGGATTCACAGCTGAGGGGCATTGATTGGGGATATCCTGAGATGCCTGTAATCCTACTTGAGGGTGGTGGTTTGGGGGTGTGAGTTGCAGTTGGCGTGGAAGTCGGGGTGGGAGAGGGGGTCAGGGAAGCAGTTGGTGTGCTGGTCAAAGGAGAAGCTTGGAACGGTGTAGCTGTCGGGGTTGGCGTGAGAGTGGGGGTGGAAGAGGCTTCCGGGGTGGGTTCCATGGTGTGGTAAGGAGGAGAAAGATGGTTCGGCAGAAAGAGGAGAGCAAGGAAGCTTCCCATAATCACGGCATTGACGCTTAATATCGCCCCCAAAGATAAGAACCCATACTCTTTCCGGGAGGGTTGCTTCATTCGTCTGGTTCGGATTTCATCTTGCGCTTGCTGGGAAGACATCGTTTCCTGCTTTCTACAATAAACATTCTTGGATCTGTATGCTGAAATGAGGATGCAGGGGAACAGTGTTTTTGTATTATACTCAGGTTGGATGGGAATGTGTTTTCACTTTTGTTGGTTTCATCCTCTTCTAATCATCACTTAAAATTCTGTTATGGTGACTTTCCGGGCCTCCCTTGAATCTCAAGGGGGAAAATGATTTCTCGAATTCGATAAGGGGTAATCTGTGAAGCAGCAGGTTGGGTTTATCTACCTCCGGGATCCTGTGCCGCAAAAGGAAGCCTGCTTTTCTTTTTTCATGATCCTGTGTTTGTTCTTGACTGCCAGCTGCACTTCGCTGTCTGGACAAAACAAAGGATATGGAAAAACAGAACCGACGACGAGTGTGACCCCCATTCCAACGGAAACCGTTCAACCGACGAAAAATCCATCACTGACGCCGATGGAGGGGGAAATGAGAGCGAAAACCCCGGTAGAGCAAAACACTAATCAGCCACCCGGCTTTAAGATAAAAGTTCTTTATGATAACTACCCTCATCGGAAAGGTTTGAAAACGGATTGGGGGTTCGCTGCTCTTGTGGAATATAAAGAGGAGAAGATCCTGTTTGATACAGGTGCCTCGGGTTCTTTGCTGCTCACGAATATGAAAGAGATGGGGATTGACCCTCAGGATCTTGATAAGGTCGTTTTATCACACGCCCATGGGGACCATATCGGCGGTTTACAGGCGATATTGAACAGCGGCGGACGCCCGGTGGTCTACCTGCTGCCATCTTTCTCCACCTCCTACAAAGCGGGATTGAGGAAGACGGTCAAGGTCGTGGAGGTGAAGCCGGAGCAGAAATTATTTGAGAGGATTTACACTACCGGAGAGATCCATGGTCCACCTCCCGAACAGGCCCTGATTCTGGATACCACCCATGGTTTGGTGGTGATTACGGGGTGTGCTCACCCGGGTGTGGTGACGGTGGTAAGTTGGGCGAAAAACCATTTCCGCGAAATCCCTACCCTGGTTTTGGGAGGTTTTCATCTTTTCGATAGGAGTGAGGCCCATCTACGATGGGTGCTTGATGAATTCCAGCGCTTAGGGGTGGAGCGGGTTGCTCCCTGTCATTGTTCGGGAGTAAGGACCCGCGAGATGTTCGCACGAGAATATGGGGGGCGATATCTCGAGGTGGGGGCAGGGAGGGTGATTGAGATAGAACGTTGATGGGGAATTGTATCTTTGATCGGGGGCAGAGGAAATATTGTTTCCAATACTTGGGTTTTACGTGAATATATTTAAGGATTCTATACAGGTTGAGGATAGTTTTTGAAGAAAGGGTGTTCTTGATAAGGAGAGTTGTGGCATGGTTGACAAACTTATCCCGTCGAAACGGGCTGGACGTCTTGTGCAGCGCGGTTATCATTGATCGGAGGCATTTATGCTCGCCGTTGGCGAGCATGTTTTGGGTGAGTTGGAGGATCGGACGATACAGATGACAACCGGTTTGGGGGGCGGTGTGGGTTTGGATTATCAGGACCTATGCGGCGCTTTTCTTTCTGGGGTTTTGATCATTGGAGCTGTGTACGGGCGTTCCAGCCCAGATGTGAATGATAGTCACTGCCAGGAGAAAGTCCTGGCTTATCGCCAGCGATTTCAATCTGCATTTGGCTCTTTGATTTGCGGGGAATTGCGGGAAAGCAAATATGGATCGGGCGGGGAGCAACCCTGTTCGGTGCTTGTTGAGCAAGCAGCCTCAATTTTACTTGAAATCTTATAACTGCCCGGAGGATGTTCCATTCTTGACCACGTTTAAGAAATCCGCTAAGAACCCATACGCTGTCGTCATCGTTGTGGGTTCCTCTTCCTGGAGGGTAAGGGTTCCTAGGACATCGCTTTCCACCTGGAGGAGGGCAGAGGTACCGCTGAGATGGTAAAACGGGGAGGATGGTTCGACCAAACGGGGTTGGACCTGCGCCAGCACCCCGCTTTTGCGGCCCTCCTGACGCTGCGCGGAACAGACCAGCTTCCAGCGCTTGTTTTTCTCAGCTGCCTCTTTGATTTCTTTTTGGTTGATTTCTCGGATCCCTGTCCTGTCCACATCCGTTAATTTAAGGGGGGTTTTCATCAGCACGTTGACCAGGATAGCTGTTTTTACTGCAGCGTCCCATCCGTCCAGGTCCCCGCTGGGGTCGGTCTCCGCGATGCCCATAGATTGTGCATAAGCAACAGCTTCCTCCTGGCTCTGGCCTTGTTCCATGCGGGTCAGGATCAAGTTGGTGGTGGAGTTAAGGATGCCCCGGATCCCGGTGACCTCTGCAGCTGGCAGCCCGCATCGCGCCATGGAAAAGACCGGTGCACCGTCCATCACGGTGGATTCAAAGAGAAAGGACCTCCCGCGGTTTCTGGTGAGATCCACCAATTCCCGGTACCCGTGGACCACGGGTCCTTTGTTCGCTGTGATGACATGCATCCCGCGTTGTAAGGCAGCCCGCAGGTAATCCAGGGCTGGCTGCCCGGTCTGGTAGTTCACGGGGGTGGATTCGAAAAGGACGTCCGCGGGGCATTCCTGAATGAAGTCCCGGCTGGTTTTGGTTTTGGATGTGCTGATTGGGTCAAGGGGGTCCCCGGATTGGCGGAGGGAGAGGGCTTTTTCCAGATCGATCCCTGCCGGATCAATGACCCTGCCGTGGCTGCCAGTGGCGATGCCCGTGACCCGGAAAGCAACCCCTTTTTCCTCTCTGAGGGTGTTTTCTTTCTCCAACAAGAGCCGGGCAAAGGCCTGGCCCACGTTTCCAAAACCTAACAAGGCCAAATGGTGTTCTTGTGGGGGGCTGTTCATGGAAGATCCTCCCTGAATCAAATCCCGGAAGCGGGCTGGATTTCAGGATCTGGATGGTGACTATGTGCCTTTTTTGTGGCGCCCTTTGATGGATTTAATGTCCTCTTCGGAGAGATCGGGCACGTCCTCCGTTTCCTCAATGCCCAGGGCCTCCTGCTGCGCTTTCCGCCAGCGCTGGAGACGGTCCTTGACCTCCTGCTCATAGCCCTGTTCTGAAGGTTGGTAAAAATACGTCCCCAGTAATTCTTCCGGCAGGTACTGCTGGGGTAGGAAGTGGTCCGGGTGGGAATGAGGATATTCATACCCCTTCCCGTGTCCCAGCGCTTTGCGGTCCCGGCTGGGGTCCTTGAGGTGGGAGGGAACGTTCGTGCGGCTGGAGCGTTCGATGAGGTCAAAGGCTTTGAAATAAGCGCCGGTGGCGTTGGATTTAGGCGCGGTGGCCAGGTACAGGGTGGCTTCAACGATGGGGTAGACGCCTTCCGGAAGACCCACGAAGTCGAAGGCCTGGGCAGCGGCGTTGGCTACCACCAGCCCCATGGGATCCGCCAGGCCGATATCCTCCCCGGCGGAGATCAGCAGGCGGCGGAGGATAAAGCGGGGGTCTTCCCCGGCATAGAGCATTTTGGCCAGCCAATACAGGGCGGCGTCCGGGTCAGAGCCGCGGATGGCCTTGATGAAGGCGGAGATGGTGTCGTAATGAGCGTCGCCATCTTTGTCATACAGCACGGCCCGGCGCTGGATGGAGTCCTGAGCTACCTCCAGGGGGATGTGGATCTGCCCTTCTTCATTTTCAGGGGTGGATTCCACAGCCAGTTCCAGGGCATTGAGAGCGTTGCGGGCGTCCCCTCCGGCCACGCGGATCAAATGGTCCTCCGCGTCCTGATCCAGAACGATATCCAGTTGGCCGTAACCTCTTTCCTCGTTCCGTAAAGCCCGCTGCAGCAGGCTCCGGATGTCCGCGTCGGTGAGAGATTTCAACTGGAAGATCCGCGACCTGGAAACCAATGCGCCGATGACTTCAAAATAGGGATTTTCCGTTGTGGCGCCGATGAGGGTGATGGTCCCGTTTTCCACATGGGGCAAAAGCGCGTCCTGCTGGGCCTTGTTCCAGCGGTGGACTTCATCCACAAAGAGGATGGTCCGTTTCTGAACCATTTTACGCCGCTCACGGGCTCCCTTGATCACCTCCCGCAGGTCCGCCTTGCCAGCCATGACCGCGGAGAGGGTCACGAAGTGCGACTCTGTCTTGTTGGCGATGATCATGGCTAGGGTGGTTTTCCCCGTCCCGGGCGGTCCCCAGAAGATCAGCGAGGAGAAGATGCGATCGGCCTGGATGGCCCGGTACAGCAGCCGCCCTTCACCGACGATGTGCTCCTGCCCCACAAACTCGTCCAGGGTCTCCGGGCGCATGCGGGCTGCCAGGGGGGCCTTCTTTTTCATGCGTTCTTTCATGGCGTGGTCAAAGAGATCCATAGGCCTATTTTATCATGGGAGCGGGGAAGGCTCCCGGGGGCTGAAAAATGCGTAGATGACAGCGAGATAAAAGGTGAAAAAAGTCACATTCCGTCCCCATTTCCCCCAAATTTGGGTAAAATGTGGCTTTGGAAGTGCGCTTTTCTGTTCCGGAACGCGGTATGGCTGGTGGCTGATCCGGGAGGGTAAGGCGGCTTTCGATCTTATTTTTTTCGAGGTCAAATTCTATCCCCGGGCTGGATCCTCCCGCCGACAGTGTGGGAAGATAGGTGATTCCAGTGCAGGGGTTGGCCAGATATAGGAACAAAAGGAGTTCCAGCGATGGCAAAGGTTGAACAAGTTTCAGGGAAAGGGAAGGGAAAACGGATATGGGTTCCGCTGGGAATCGGCTGCGGGGGGATCCTGGCGATCCTGATCCTGTTGGGGGGAATTTTCCTGTGGGCGGGTTGGCAGGGTTATCAGGAAGCTCCTACATTGATTGAGGGGTCGGTGCCGGGGGGCTCATCGGGGGTGAGGTACGGCTTGACCCCGGATCAGACGGGGATTCAGGCCGAGCTCGGTGCCCCGGAGGCTTTCACCCTGCTTTTTTATGAAGAAGAAACCCTGGACGGGTCGCTGCGCGATGTCCGGTTAGAGAGCTGGGATTACTACTCCCGGGGTGTGGGGTACACGTTCATCAACGGTGAGCTGAGCGGAGAGGATGAGCTGGATATAAGTGAAATCGGGCAGCTGGCGCCTATGCCCTATGATCCGGAGCAGTTCGGGGCTTATATGAGTCTGGATGAGGTCCTGGCTGCAGCGGGGTTAGAAAAATACCTGGAAATCCCCCTGGAGAAGGAGTTTTTGAAAAATGGGGACCTGTATTACGGAGAATCGCTGACCTTTGGCCTGGTGGATGGCGAGCTGCGTTATCTGGAAGCCCTGGCCCTGATTGAGGAGGGAGTAACAGATGAGTAACACTGGGAAAGCATGGATGCTGTTGTTGGTTTTTTGTTTCAACCTGGTGCCTTTTGGTATGGGTCAGGCGGAGGGTCCAGGACGGACCTTTGGGGAAGCCCGCGCCCTGCTCTACCTAAGCGACGCATTACTGGAGCAGGAAGCAAATCTAGACACCGCGACGCGTTTTCCGGGCCTGATGGCCCTGGCTCCAGTTGTACGCCAGGCGGAAGGCGCGGAAGAGGTTCTGGGCAGGATGATCCACGCCACCAAGCAGGAGCGCAATGATCATGACGCCAACTGCCGCCAGCTGAAAAGGCGCTACCAGTCGGCTGGAGATCAAACAGCAGTTCAGAAGCTGGCATCCTATTGTGAAGGTGAACGCCAGCGTTTATCAAACAGGATCAGTTTTTTACGCAGATTGCGGGGAGGGGATAGGCGCAAAGTGCTGACGCGTTGGTGGCATTCGATCAAGCGGGGCTCGGCCAACTTGTGGCGCCGGATCGGACCGCTGGGAAGGAACATCCTCAGGAAAGTGGGCGATGAGGCATTCAACACAGTGGCCAGCGGTGGGAGCTTGAGCGGTGAGGTGGTCCGCCGCTTGGCGAAGCAGGCGGTCAAAAGCACGTTCCGGGAGAAACTGAAACAGATGACCTACCGCGGGGTGGAGCGGCTGCTTCAGGACCAGATCAACATCGCCCGGGCGGCCGGGGTCCTGGAGGATGAGGAGGGGGATGTGGACCAGTTCGATGATGATGTACTCAGCGAGGGTGAAGTTCCGGAGTCCTCCGACAGCCAGAAAGAGGAAAATGAGGACTGTACCGGGGACCTCAGCTGGGTGGCACCGTATTGGGAAGAGGTTGTCCAACCGCAGCTTATTGCCGAAGGCCGGGCCTGCCAACGAACGGCGGTTGCCATGTATAAATCCTGTTTGCAGGATCAAGGGGTCCAGGGGGTATGCCAGGAGGAAGCGCTGATGACCTGTGAACATCTTTATCGAGCCATCCCGCGTACTGAAACCGGCGGTCCGGTGACGAAGGGAGTAATTGTGATGCACAGTGAAGCCCAAAACCTCGCGGGGAGCCTGGTTTACAACGGCAGCGGCGGCAGCGGGGTCCGCGGAAAGATCAGCTACATTCTACAGGACCGCCACCTGTGCACGATCAGGATCACCAGCACGCTCAGCGGCACCTTAGATGTGGACACCTGCACTTTGAGCGGCACAGCCCAGGTCACCGAAGTCTACGAGGGGACGGCCTGTGCCAGCGTGTGCAGTGGGGGTTCCTGCCCGGTCACGCGCTCGGCTACGGTCCCGTGGCAGGCCACTCTGGAGGATGGGAAGATCCTTGGCGGAGTGAACGGGAACAACAGCAGTGTCAGCGGGTTTGGGTTTGGGACCCCCTGAAACCTGAGCGCTCCAGTTATTGCCCGCCCGGGAAGATGTATGGGGAGAAATATTAACATGGAATGAGGAGTAGAAAGCGGATGATCTACAAAACGAAATCATGGATCCTGTTCTTAGTATTCAGCCTCAGCCTGGTACCATTTGGTACGGGTCAGGCGGAGGGTCCGGACCGGTCCTTTGGGGAGGCCCGTACCCTGCTCTACTTAAGCGACGCATTGCTGGAGGATGAAGCCAATCTGGACACTGCAGCTCATGTCCCGGGGCTGATGGCACTGGCTCCGGCAGTGCGCCAGACGGAAGGCGCGGAAGAAGTCCTGGACCGGATGATCCACGCCACCAAGCAGGAGCGCAATGATCATGACGCTAACTGCCGTCAGCTGAAGAGACGCTACCAATCGGCGGGCGATAGGACAGCAGTCCAGAAGCTGGAGACTTACTGTAAAGCGGAACGTCAGCGGTTAACAAACCGGATTAGTTTTTTACGCAGGCTGCGGGGAGGGGACCGGCGCAAAGTGCTGACGCGTTGGTGGCATTCGATCAAGCGGAACTCGGCCAATTTGTGGCGCCGGATCGGTCCAGTGGGGAGAAATATCCTCCGCAACGTGGGGGATGAGGCTTTCAATGTGGTTTTCAGCGGGGGGAGCTTGAGCGCTGAAGTGGTCCGCCGCTTGGCGAAGCAGGCGGTCAAGAGCACGGCCCGGGAGAAGTTGAAACAGATGGCCTACCGCGGGGTGGAGCGCCTGCTGCAGGGCCAGATCAACATCGCCCGAGCGGCTGGGGTCCTGGAGGATGAGGAGGGAGACCAGGATGCTCAAGACAGAGGAGAGAGTACGTGCCAGACGGATTGGTGGTCCACCTCATTCTGGGAGAATGAAGTCCTGCCTGATTTGCTGAACTCCGACAAACGCTGCGGGGACTTCCAACCCTACCAGGTTTGCCTGGAAGAACGCGCCAGAGCGGGGGACTGCTTTGAGGATGCCTTTGCCACTTGTGAAACGGCATACCAGGACATCCTTTCTACCAGCTCTGGAAAGGTTGTTAAGATTGTCGATGATCAGTTCTACCACCGGGATCATGATAACCATTTTGATCTGAGTTTTTCATTAAGTGGAGGACCCGTCACAGGAAGTCTGTTGATTGACTATCAGACCGATTATGGGGACGGGGATTACTGCCGGGTGACTGTTGAAAAGATTTATCAGGGGACCTTTGATCCAGCGACCTGTGTCCTGTCCGGGACCGTCGCTGTAGCGCAAAGGCATGAAGAGACCCGCAATGATATCTGCTGGGGAGACCCTTTTGAGCGGGTGGAAAACTGGTCCATGACCATCAAGGATGGAGTTATCAGGGGTACGCCTGGAACCAAGGTGTATCCGCTCTCCGTGTATCTCGAGTGATTTCCTGTCTGAAAAGCGGGGATTTTGCGGGGGAGGTCAGGGGATTTTTGGAAGAAAGGTCCCCGGAAATGTGCTTTACGTCCGGCCCCACCCCAGGGCTTTACCGATCTGACCCAGCAGGAGCGGGACCAGGCTCAGGGGGATGACCAGCATCCAGCCCTGAAGTCCGAGGGGGACGGTGTCCAAGAGGTTAGCCAGGAAGGGCAGATAGGTAGCGAGCAGGAGCAGACCCACGCACAGGACCAGAGCCCCCCAGATGGCGGGGTTTTCGGTGACTTCGTTGCGCAGCACCCCAGTGCCCAAACCCCGCATATTGAAGACATGCCACAGTTGAGCGAACGCCAGGGTCAGGAATCCTACCGTGACCGCCTTTTCAAGTCCCATCTCATAGCGAGCGAGAGCCAGGCCAAACGCTCCCAGGACGCTGAGGCTGATGAGGAGGGCATAAACACTGATCCCCCGCCAGTGTTTCCGGGTCAGGATGGGCTCATCCGGGTCCCGCGGGGGGCGTTTCATGATCTGGGGATTCCCAGCTCCCACCCCGAGTGCCAGGGCCGGGAAGATATCCGTCACCAGATTGAGGAACAGAATTTGCAGGGGCCGGATGGGGAGGGGAAGACTGGTGAAGGAAGCAAAGGAGACCACGAAAATCTCACTCGTGTTGCAGGATAATAGGTAGAGAGCGAATTTCCGGATGTTATTGAAGATGTTCCGGCCCTGTTCAATGGCAGCCACAATGGTCGAAAAGGCGTCATCTTTGAGGACCATGGCTGCCGCTTCCTTGGCGACCTGGGTCCCGCGCCGTCCCATGGCGATGCCGATATCCGCCTTTTTCAATGCCGGAGCGTCGTTTACCCCGTCCCCAGTCATGGCCACGATCTCTCCTTCTTCTTGAAAGGAGGTCACCAGGGAAAGCTTTTGTCCAGGACTGACCCGGGCGAAAATGTCAGCCTCTGTGACCTGCTTGTCAAGATTTTCTTCCTCGGGCAGATTCTTCCCCATTTTTGTGTCTGGATCAGACCCTTTTACCAGATTCACTTTCTGGGCGATGGTTTCCGCGGTCTGAGTTTTGTCGCCCGTAACCATCACCACCCGCACGCCGGCATCCTGGCAGGATTGGAGGGACTCTTCGACATCCTCACGGGCTGGATCGATCAGACCAACCACGCCAAGGAAGGTCAGGTTTTCGTAGGGATTCGCGGAAGGGTCTTCCCCCTCGCGCTGGGCCAGGGCCAGGATGCGGTATCCCTCCGCGGCCAGGGATGTGAATCGCTTCTCCCAGCGCCGCCGGTCATCTTCTTCCAGGGGTTCTTTACCATGGGGGGTGAGATGGGTTTCGCTCACCCCGAGAACTGCCTCAGGAGCTCCCTTCACAGCCACCAGGTAGTTTCCTCCCCCTTCCTGGGCCTGTTCATGGATAGTGGCCATCATCTTCACTTCTGGGTCAAAGGCAATTTCCCTTTCCTCTGGGTATTCCTCTAACAATGCTTCCCGCGTCATCCCTGCCTGATACGCGCCCTGCAGAAGGGCGATTTCCAGGGGGTCGCCGATATCCTCACCACTGCTGTCCTGGTTGTGCAGTTCGGCGTTGTTGCACAGCACCCCGGTCCGGAGCGTCTGGTGAAGGTGGGTATGTTGGCCGGGGTCGATCTCCTGATCGTTAAGGAGAAAGGTTTTTTGCGAGTTGGGCCCTTGATCCAGCCGGACGTCGTCCTCCGCCAGGGCGATCTTTTTCAGGGCCATCTCATTTTCTGTCAGTGTCCCGGTCTTGTCGGTCAGGATGACGGTGGTCGATCCCAGGGTCTCCACAGCGGATAACTGGCGGAGCAGGGCGTTGCGTTCTGCCATACGGCGCATGCCGCGGGCCAGGGCGATGGTAGCCACAATGGGCAGTCCTTCAGGGACGGCTGCCACAGCCAGGGCGAGGGCTGTTTCCAGGATCAAATACACATCCCTGCCCAGAGCGATGCCCAGACCGGCGATCAGAGCTGCGATCCCGAGGGTGATCCATACCAGGCGTTCTCCCAGCTGGTCCAGCCGTTTTTCAAGAGGCGTGCGCTCTTCTTCTGCCTCATCAACCAGGGAGGAAATGTCCCCCAGTTGGGTGTCCATGCCCGTGGCCACCACCACGGCCCGGCCTGAACCGCGGGTCACCGCGGTGCCCTTGTAGACCATGTTTTCGCGCTCCGCGAGGGGAGGTTCACCCTTCAGGGCCGAAGTCGTCTTCCCCACCGGGACGGATTCCCCGGTCAGGGAGGCTTCGTCCACCTGAAGGCGGTTGGCTTCCAGGAGCCGGGCATCCGCGGTGATCACATCGCCGCTTTCGATGATCAGGATGTCCCCCGGCACGACCTTCTCAGCGGATATATTGTGGATGGATTTCTCGCGGCGGACTTTGGTCTTCATCCGACCCAGTTCCCGGAGGGCTTCCATGGAGCGCACCGCGCGCAGTTCGGTGAAGAACCCTAACAGGGCGTTCAACAGAATCACGGTCAGGATGGAGACTCCTTCCACATATTCCCCGAATGCGAAAGAAAGCGCAGCCGCTCCGCTCAACAAGAGGACGATGATGTTTTGAAATTGTTCGATGAAGATGGACAGGGCGCTCCTGCGTTCTGTCTCCTCCAGGCGGTTGGGACCGTATTGCTCCAGGCGGCGGTCCGCCTCTTCGGAAGACAACCCCTCTTCGGGATCAACATCCCAATCCCGGGTCACATCCCCCCAGGGCCGCTTCCAGGGCTGGGATTTTTGTTGAGTTGAAGGCAGATGTTCTCTTTCCGCGCTCATCTCACTCCTTGCTGGATGGTGATCCTTCTCCATTCTTGAGTAACGATGACCTCATAATGCCCCAATAACTGGTGACAACCGGGGCGATCGATCGTGTCTTTGGCACCTATTTACTGTTATCCCAGGTGGCATAAAAGTCAGGTCCCACAATTCAAACCTGGAACCTATCCCCTATTCTATCATCTGTCCTTTCAGGAAGTGTGTTCGTGAGAGCCTGGATGTCAGATCAGATCGCGCAGTTTCCCCTGGATGGCGGACAGCTTTGGGCCAGCCTGGTCGTCCAATTCCTTTCGCAGGCCGTAAAGCCTGTAAAAGGTGGGCATCATCTCGGATTCCTCGACCATCCCCAGGCGTAAAGACGTTTCGATGACATAAATGAGGTCCCTGAAGGCGGAGCTGGGGTCTGCGGGTAAAGGCTCTGTGAGGATTTCCCTCACGTTGTCCTCCGCTAGCTGGTTGTACCTCTCATCCTTTTCTTCCAAAAATTGGTTGATTTCATCCAACTCTTGGGGTGTAAAGCGCCATCCGCTGGCCTGAAGGTTTTCCTCAAGATGGGGGATGGTGGAAGGCCCTGTCAGGGCGCAGATCACCCCTTCTTGGGCCAAAACCCAGGCGATGGCCGCCTGGGCAGGCGTTTTTCCATAGCGATTCCCGATTTCCGCTAACTTCTCCATCACCCGAAGCCCATATTGGAAACGTTCCCGCTGAAAGAAGGTATCCAGATTGCGGATATCCCCCGCTTCAAAAGTGGGGACTTCCTGGAATTTTCCGGTCAACAATCCCCGCCCTGTGACGCTGAAGGCGATCATCCCCGCATCATATTTTTGGCATAAAGGAAGCAGATCGCGGTGATTCTCCCGTGCCACCGCATTCAACTCCAATAATACGGAGAAGACAGTCCCTTGCTCCAGATAGTCTTCCACCCGGGGAGGGGATAGGTGCCCCAGGCCGTAGTGCCTGATTTTCCCTTGCCCGGCCAGATCTTCCAGGGCCGCGATAGTTTCTTTGACGGACGTCTCCGGATCGTCAAAGTGGATCTGGTACAGGTCGATATACTCCGTTTCCAGCCTACGCAGGCTTTCCTCGCAGGAGGATTGGAGGTATTCCGTTGAGAGATTAGGCTTGGTGCTATCCTTCACCCCCACTTTGGTAGCGATGAAGACCTCCTCGCGGAAGGGATTGACCACCTCGCCCAGGATGGCCTCCGCATCCCCATAAGCATCCGCCGTGTCGAAGAAATTGACCCCCAGTTCATATGCCCTGCGAAGCATGGCTTTGAATGCTTCAAGGTCTTTCTGGCCGTAGGCGCCGCTCAAGGCATAACAGCCGATGCCGATTTCTGAGATGTCGAGTCCATCATGTGTCCGATAAAGCATGATACCCTCCTAATTCGCTTCATACTCCTCGTGCAGGATGGCGCTGACATGTACGTCTTCGAAGGAGTCGAAGCAGTGCAGGGACTGCCGCAGAGTACCCTCGCGCTGCATGCCGATCTTCTCCATCACTGGCCCGGAAGCGGGGTTTTTGGTCATATACCGGGCCTGAATCCGGTTTAAATCCAGTTCCTCAAATCCGTAGCGGATCACCTCCCGGGCGGCTTCGGTGCAGTACCCCTGGTTCCAGTAGGGTTCTCCGATCCAGTAACCCAGCTCTCCAAGATCGTGCTGTTTTTTTAAGTGGAGGCCAATCACGCCGATCAAGATGTCCTGTTTTTTGCGAACGAGAGCAAAATTCACCCCTTTCCCTTTTTCATAATATTCCTCCTGTCCTGAAACCCATTCCTCCGCTGCCCCGTCCGGGTAAGGGTGAGGGATTTAACGATGTGGGCAGCGACGGGATAAGCCCCGGCCAGTTCCTGGATGGTGGGCGCATCATTCATTGCTAGGGACCTTAAGACTAGACGATCTGTTGTTAATCTAGGGATGGTAGACATCACTCACCTTCTTCGTCCTGATGGGTTCGCCCATTTCCTTTACATAGGGCAGATTGCTTTCATGGTAGCGTGGATGAGGTTGGGTTGCAAGCCCTGCTGTATCCAGATTGCAGTGAAGGGGGACGCCTGACGGGGCATGGTTTTATGCAGGGTGACACGGGGGTGGGTGGAAGTATATGCGTGTTCAGCAGGTGACGTGAAAGAGGCCGATCCAATCCCCCTGGACCTCATTCCAGCGCTGGATGGCTTTGGGTGTGCGATAGATCTCCACCTGGCACTCCCGCTCCTGGAAATATTCTTCCGCTTCCGGGGAAAGTTTAACCCGGCCAAACTGGCCGCCCCCGATCAGCAGACCCTCCGCCCCTGCCTCATAGATGTGCTCCGCTTCGGCCAGAGAAAGGGTGTGCGAGGTGCCGAATATCTCTTTGGAAAGGTTTTTCTTCCGTTTTTCCACCGTGCTGTCCAAGCGGATGAGAATGTCGTTCTTGATCCGTTCGTTCCCCACATCTATGGATGCAAACTTTGTGCCATTCAGGGTGGGTTTCATAGGTGTGTTCCTGTCTTAACCATGTCTCAGACCTTTTTACTCCGGGTCTTGCTTCCGAGAAGCCGCTCTAATTTTTGGCTCAAGTTATCTGTGAGAGGGAACCCATGGCCCGGGCAGATGATTTTGAGGTCTAATTGGGCGAGCTTTTGTACGGAAGCCCGGGCAGTCCGGCTGTCGACTGAAATCAGGGGAAGCGGCAGGCGCAGACCTCTCACGCGGGTGGCGGGGTGCTGATTAAAGAGTGCATCCCCGCACAGCAGCACCCCTTGCTCGGGTTGATAAAAAGAGATGCTGCCCGGCGTGTGTCCCGGTGTATGGAGCGCCTCCCACCCGCCGCTGAAGGACATCTCCTGCCCTCCTGTTAGATAATTATCCACCTTAAGAGGAGGCTGGCGAAAGAGAAAACGGTCCGCGAGGCGGAGAAGCGTGCGCTGAAAAAGCGATTTTGCGGGAATGTGGGGGGATTTTTGGAAGAAGGGCCGGTCGGCTTCGTGACCCATGACTGGAGCGCCGCTTTTTTCAGCGAGAGCAGGGGAGTTGCCGATGTGATCGCCGTGCCCGTGGGTGTGGAGGATGCCTTTCAGGTTCGAGAGCGGGCATCCTTCTTCCTCCAGCTCATCCCTGATGGCCTCCGCATAACCGAACAAACCGCTGTCCACCAGGTAATATCCGTCTTCAACATCCAGGAGGTAGACATTGCAGATGGGGATGCTTTCCAATTTGAAAACGTGTTTTGTGATCTGGTCCATCTCTAATCAGTGAAAAAATTTGATATGAATGTATTTATTCAGGTTCAAGGTACAGTCAAGGATAATTCAATACTAACTTGACCCGACCCGGGAATCAAGAGTGTTGGTTGAAAAAATATATCCGACCTGACCTTCCTCTCCTTATAAGCTGCGAGTTTTATAAGCATTATTGTCCACTTTCCCCTTCATACTATAACAGATACTTAACGAACCTGTTTGACTATTGACATGGAAATGGGGGTTTTGTACACTGGGAATAAGGGGATGGATGTTTTACTGATGTAGAGGGGATAGGGAGGATCAGGGAGATGGTCAATAAGCGGGGAAAGAATCAGGGACCTTCGAGAAAGGCGCCCACCACGACTCCTGATTGGCAAGCTGCGGTTCGCAGGCGGACCCGGTTCTATGTCTTGGTCGCGTTCCTGCTGGCTGTTCTTTTTGGTGTCCTTGTCTTTCAATTTTTTTCCCGCCAACAGCGTTATGCCCCCGGGGAAAAGATTTCTGCTGTCTTTACCCGGCAGAAGATCGAAATTGGTACTGCCTTAACCACAGATAAGATTGAAGTTCGAGAGGTACCAAAAGGAGCAGTCCCTGAGTCCCATTTCAACTTTGAGGAGCAGGCGGTTGGAAAGGTCACCCTCTATCCCCTGGTAAAGGGAGAGATCGTCATCCCGGAGAAGTTGACAGGGGGGAAAGGAGGGGCTGTAGCTCAGCGGTGCCCTTCCGAAACCTGGTGTGTGCGTGTTCCTGTAAAATGGTTCATCGCTGCTCCTCCGGATTTATCTGAAGGAGACCGTATAGAAATCGCTTCTGTTCTGCCCGGGAAAAGCATGGAAAATGCAGGTTTCATCGCCACCGAAGTTCAGGTTGTCGCCTTGCCGGTGGATGAAGACACACCTGCCTATATCTTTGCGGTCGATGATCAGGAGGCGTTGTCTCTTCTTTACGCTCGATCTAATGAATACCAGATGCTCGTGTTGCTGCGACCCGCAGGAGGATAGGGTATGGGTTGTGTGATCGGTATTTTTTCCGCCAAAGGTGGGGTGGGGAAAAGTCTAATAGCCACCAATCTGGGGGTAGCTGTGGGCGTGGGACAAAAGCGCTCCACAGCTTTGATTGATCTCAGTCCGGGTCTGGGAACCGCGGATGTGCTCCTTGACCTCAAGCCTGAGCGTTCCTGGGCAGATTTACTGCCCGTCATGGATGAGCTGACAGATAAGCATCTACAACTGGCAGTCACGGAATATGGGCCAGGAATGGATTTACTCGCCTGCCCCCCAGGATTACTAGATGATGAATGTTTGGGTCGGGAAAATCTCGCATCTTTGTTAGATGTTTTCCGGGAAAAATATCAGGTGATCTTCCTTGATACTTTTTCTGGATGGGGAAGCGTGAACAGGGCCGCGTACTTGTATGCTGATCTGCGATTGATGGTGCTTACGCCGGATGTCCCCTCCCTGCGGTCGACAAGACGATATCTGAATTCCATACCGGAAAAGGAGATCACAGCTGGATTAGTGATAAATCAAAACAGTCCGGGAGCTGCTGTCGAACCCCAAGAGATCGCTGAACATTTAGATTTAAAGGTTTTTTCTGTGCTGCCTATGGATCCCAACGGTGTCTGGTCGAATGTCAGTTATGGTCAACCATGTGTTTTGCGAAAAAACAGCCGATTGGGAAAATCATTCCGGCGAATGGCCAAAAAAGTTCTTAAGTGTGTGGATCGCTAAAGATGGGGGATTCCTGAATACATGAAAAGGGGAGGAGGGGAGGGTGTGGTTTCTCAAAAGCATGCGGAACTTGAAGACCGACTGCATCATCTGACCACAGAGTACATTCAATCACGGGTGGAAAGTGATCGGGAACGCGAATCGTTGACGGGAGACCGAAAGGGTCTGTCTGAGATCGTCGAAACTTTCCTGCGTCAGGAGGAAGAAATCTTACCCCATCGTACGGAGGAAAAGTTGATCGAGGGGGTTGTCAACCGCATTGTGGGCTTCGGTCCCCTGGAACCCTATTTGCACGATCCACAGGTGACGGAGATTATGGTTAACGCGCCGGACGAAATATTTGTGGAGAAGAACGGGGAATTAGAAACGGTACAGGCTGCATTCCGGGATAACCAACATATCCTTAATGTCATTGACCGCATTGTTGCCCCGCTTGGGCGGCGTGTGGATGAATCTGTGCCTTTTGTAGATGCCAGATTACCTGATGGGTCGCGGGTTAATGCCATTATTCCCCCGCTGGCTATGCGTTCCCCAGCTTTGACCATCCGTCGTTTTTCTGCGACACCCTTCACCTTAAGTCGTTTGGTGGGATTGGGGAGTTTATCAGATCACATGGCGCGTTTCCTTCAGGCATGTGTCCAGGCTCGGATCAACATCTTAATTTCCGGGGGTACAGGATCAGGGAAGACATCCACCTTGAATGCTCTCTCTCGCTGCATACCCGGTGGTGAGCGGATTGTGACCATTGAAGATACCGCAGAACTGCAGCTGGCAGCGGACAACTTGGTCTCTTTAGAAGCGCGCCCTCCCAACATTGAAGGGAAGGGGGAAATTACCATTCGGACATTGGTTCGAAATGCCTTGCGCATGCGCCCGGACCGGATCATTGTGGGAGAAGTTCGTGGTCCGGAAGCATTTGACATGCTCCAGGCCATGAACACGGGACACCCAGGTTCCTTGACAACGGTTCATGCCAACTCTCCTGCGGATGCTGTTCGACGTATAGAGTCCATGGTCTTGATGGCGGGATTAGAATTACCTCAACCTGCCATCCGGGAGCAAATTGCCAGTGCTGTGGATCTGATCCTTCAACAGGAGAGGCTTCCTGGCGGAAAACGAAAAATCGTCTCCATTGCGGAAGTCCTTGCCTTTCAGGATGATGGATGGGAAAACCTCCAGGTAAAAGTTGAGGAAGTATTTACCTATGAAAGGGAGGGCCTGGATGAAGATGGTCGTGTAAAGGGGAAGTTTCAGAGTACAGGATATAAACCCCAGTGTTTGACGCTGATCAAGCGCAGCGTGAATGTTGAAGGGAACCACTTGGAGGAGTGAATGCCTTTTCGTGGCTTGGGAATCCTGGGATATGTGGGGATCTTGATCATCGCCTGGTTAATAAGGGATTCCCTTTTTACCTTTATAGCCTCTCACCTGATGTACTCGATCGGGGTGGTGGGAGGGATTTTTTTATTCGCGGCCTGTTTGCCCGTGATTGAGATCGGCCGGGGCCGGGCATTGAGACGGTTCTGGCGGCATCGGTTGGAAAAACAGGAAGGCTTTTCGCGTCCTTCCTCCTGGTGGCGTTCTTTCCTTTCTGTGTCAGATCCCATCAACCGTTTTTTATTCTCTTTTTTCAAGGGGGGGCTTGGTCGTTTGCTGTTAGGGTGGTGGCGGGATGCTCGCTTTGGTTCTCAACCGTTGTCCTTAGTCACCTCGTTATTGGGCACGATTGGCGGAGGATTTTTGATCGGCTATCTTCTCACTCAGCGCCTGATGTTGAGTGGATTCCTGGCCTTCCTGCTCATCGTTGGGCTTCTGACGTGGACCTACTCCCGGGCCAGAATGCAGCGCCGCTTATTTCAGGATCAATTTCCAGGGGTATTGGATCGATGGGCTGATTCCCTCCAGGCGGGGTTTTCTTTGCTCCAGGCCATTGAATTCATCGTTCCCAATTTGTCATCTCCCAGTTCAACAGAGTTGAGGTTGATGTCTGATCAAATTCGGATGGGATTCACAGTCGATCAAGCATTAAGAAAATTATATGAGCGACGGACGAATCAGGATGTGCGCTTATTGGTCGAAGGATTGACCTTACAACGTCAGGTGGGGGGAAATATGGCTGTTATGATGCGCGAACTTGCAGAGGTGATCCGGAAAAGAGTTGAGCTGGAAAATGAGGTCAGGACCCTGACCGCACAGGGTCGGCTTTCAGCGGTGGTCATTTCCCTTTTAGTACCGATTTCCCTGGGCCTGTTATCTATGTTTCCAGGTTATATCGATGTCTTGTTTAACACTACGGTGGGCAACCTTGTCCTGATTGTATCTGGAATTCTGGAACTGGTGGGTGCGGTTATCGTCGCTCGATTGATCCGCATTGAGGTGTGATGATGGCTCTCCTCTATCTGACAGCTGTTGTCTTCGGGGGGGTGATATTTACCACATTTCTTGTCCTGGACACCATGATCGATCGCCGGGCGAGAGTCCGAGCAGAAAAGCGTTTAGGTCCGGCAGAAAAACGGGAGTTCAGATCCAGAAGAGATCCCTTATTGGCCGTTTTGCAGATGGTTGAAGCTCCGGAATTTTTTGATCGCTGGGTGGATGGAAGAGATGTGGTCCAATCCGGAATAGATTTGGATGCCAGGCAATTTAAATCGTTGTGGTGGATCCTGGTTCTGGGAGGAACTTGCCTGGGAGTTACGGGTTTTTTGGCAGGGTTGGTGGATATAGGATGGGTGACCCTGGAAATCTCGTTAGTCCTTCTGGCGATGATAGGGCCTTATCTCTTTCTTTTATGGCGTATCAAAAAAAGAGAGCGGGCGGTGACCCGAGAGCTGCCGGACTTTTTGGATATGCTGACCTTCACGATCGATGCGGGTCTGGGGTTTGTCCCCGCTCTGCGGAGGGTTAGTAAAGGATACACGGGGATATTTGGGGAGGAGATAAAACAGGTATTAGTGCAGATCGAGTTGGGATTTTCCAGGCATGAAGCGCTGGAAGATTTGGCCAGCAGACTTCCTTCTGCGGATGTGGAACAATTGGTGGAAGCGATCAACCTGTCGGAGCAATTGGGAACATCCCTGGGTAGGACGCTTCGGATCCAAGCAAATCTGATGCGGACCCGCCGGCGTCAGCGAGCGGAGGTCAAAGCCCAAACAGCGCCTATTCGGATTATCCCGGCGTTGGTGTTTTTCTTCCTGCCCAGTTTGCTGTTAATATATCTCGCTCCGCCTATCATAAATTTCCTCTTCCGGCGTTGAGGTGATGGAGGGTTCATGTCCTGATGGGAAAACGAAAAGACAACCATAAGCTTAAGGGTCAGGCGTTGGTCGAGTTTGCTTTTGTGCTGCCCATTCTATTGTTGTTGATGGTGGCTTTAATTGACTTCGGGGTCCTTTTTTACACGCAAATGGCGGTCACCCACGCAGCCTGGGAAGGGGCGCGAGCTGGGGCGACGATCGTGGATCCGAGTCAGGGGGATCAGGAAATTATCGGCGCAGTGCATCGTGCTGCGTATGGTTTAGATCCGAACCGGCTGATTATCGACATTGATCCGGAGCAGGATGACCCCCCCCGCAACCAGCCTTTTCCCGCGCCCAGGGGTGAACAAATCACGGTGACGGTCAAATATGAGATGAATCTTGCCCTGCCGAGTATCGAGATCCCACTCACAGGACGAGCTGTAACCCGGATGGAATATCAAAATCATGAGAAGTAACGAGCAAGGGCAGGTTGTGATCATCGTAGCTGTGATCTTGATGGTGACTCTGTTTTTTTTAGCTGTGATCATTGATGGGGCCCGGTTGATGGTTGAAAGGCAAGAATTGAAACGAGCTGCGGACGCCGCGGCGAAAGCAGGCCTGGTGGTCGTGGGGGATAGGATGGTGACCCAGGTCATCCAGGCCCAGACTGCAGAGGCAAGTGTGACTGTTACCCCCACTCCCGTGGGGAGCACGCCGGGCGTGACACCTACCGCGACATCTTCTTCCGGTATATTTTATGATTGGTTGGATGATGATCACAGGGCGACATTGGTCGCACCGCCCATGCAAACCCTCGTGGCTACGCAGTCTGTGGGGTATGCGGAAATGAATGGGTTAGGTCCTTCAAACCCATTGGTTCTGGAGTTCGATGTGGCCTTTCCTTACCAGTATGATCCCGGGGGTCAGCATCTGAAAATACATGTCCGGATTCGGCGGAAAGTGACAGTGATGTTTTCTTCCTTATTAGGAATTGAAGAAGGAGTACTGTCTGGAGAGTCAAAGCAAAGTATCCCCCAGAGATAGGATCCAAATGTGGCTTTTTCTTGTCCGGATTGCCCCGTCTCTGGTATTGGCGGGTTTGATTTCTGGTCTGGGTCATTACATTGGAAAATGGATCCCCGAAGCCGGGTGGATTTATCTATTAGGGGCCACCTGGGGGTTTTTTGTTGGCATGTATATCCTAGAGCAAGAACCGGTTTGGAATACCCTTTTATTTCTGGGATTTGCGATGTCCTCTGGGGCATTATTGCGAGGGATAGATTATGAGGGCGTTCTAAGCAGGGTTTGGCTGACCCTGATAGGGGGAATTTCTGCTTCTTTTGTCTGGGGGTTATTTTCAGGTCCAATGCCCACGCGTGCAGCGGGATATCTTTTCCCATTGACAATTCTTTACCTCCTAGGATGGATATTGTTGTCAATCTTGTCCCTGCCTTCTGGGTGGCTGGTCTTTTGGGCAGGTTTGGGGCTGATGCTTTTTCTTTTAATCGCTGTCTCGATTTTCAATAAGGGGAAGATGAAGGGTGGGGAGGGAAGTCCTGTCCCTCTGGCCAGCGACCTTTTTGTGGTTGGCTTCAACTTCTTCTGGTTGGCGGCTGTCTTCTGGGGTGCGCTAAGCTGAAGTGGTTTTAATCTGATTTTAGAGATATAGTTGGGAAAGGAATTCGCTGACATGGTTGGAGAGATCCGACATGGATCAGGTCAGAGAAGGTTCACAGGGAGCGCCTCAGTTTGGGTCAGCCTTTATCGTTTTTCTGCTGGCACTTTTGAGGGGGAAGCGTTGCTTGGGGAAAAAATCAATAAGGGGATGGAGAAGAAGCATTAAAATTTTTCCGCGCGGCAGGGTATTTCTCGGCTGCACCGAGAAGAAACGGGATTCTTAAAAGCAGTGGAAATATGAAGAAGAAGCGAAAACTCCTTGGAAAGGTCTTTTTGGGCGTCCTGCTCCTGTTGGTCGCCTTTGTCCTTTTCCTAGAAATTGGGAGCAGGCGTTATATGAAAAAACATGTTCCCCAAAGGTCCTTCGATTTTGTGGTTTGTGATCAGTCGAAATACCCGGTAGATGAAGACAAAATCCAGGTATTAAAGGGGTTGGTTGGAGCCAGGAGGGAGGGACAGGCGATCACGCAGGAGGATCTGAATCGGGCCATGATCGTGGTCCGGGAAGAGGACATGACCCATATCAACGGTGTGTACTGCAATGGGTTGATATACGTCAGCGAGGCGCTGCCGGAAAAGGCAATGTATTACGTGGCGCGCCATGAACTGGAGCATGTTTTCCAGCACAGGGGAGTCGCCAGGGAGTGCGACAATGATGAGTTTTGTGCGAATTGGATCGCTGGATCAGAGTATCCTCTGGGTTTACTGCAGACGATCTTTTCTTCCCTGATCAGAGCTTATCATCTTTACCCGTCCGTGTGGGTCTTTCTGTATGGATCCTGGCGGATTTTCAGGTATTATTTTCTGGGGCTGGGGTGAGTTCGCAGCTTCTTCATCTTTACTTGTTTTCAGCGTTTGATCTACATCAGGACTGTGGGGTCCACCCTGGGGTGGATAGTTCTGTACAAAATGTGTTTTACTGTGTTATAAAAAAGGTGACAGCCAAGGGATGAAGTGATGAGGAGGGCAGGATGGCCGGAATAAAAAAGGGTGGGGTCCAGTTCTGGCATGTGATGGTGGTTTCCGGACTGGTGTTGATGGTGATTGGGTTGGTGCTCATTCTTCTTCCAAACGGGGTAGGGCAGTCGGGTACGATCACCCTTAAAATATTCGGCGCCAGTTTTGAAGGCAGCGAAATGGGCCTGGCTCTGGTTGTCCTGGCGATCGTCTGTTTTCTAATCGGCCAGAAGGACCGGGCAGACACCCAGAAATATCAATCCATGCGCAAAGACCTTCAGAAAACAAGTAAAATCACAGCAAAACTGGTAGCCGACAGTGTGGAGCAGTCGCTGCAAAAGGTTCCCGGTGATGCCAGCGAATGGATGAAGGATCGAGCACTGGATTGGGAGGATTATCAGGAAGAACTGCAGGTCCTTCAAGACTGGGAAGAGGATGTGCTTGAAGATGAGCATGCCTTACGCCACGCTGAACGGGGGATAGAACTTCTGGAAGCCTTGGAGCGCGAAGGCTATTCCTTCAAACAAAAATAAAAGCATAAAGTGTTTTTCAGATGGGGAAACAGGAACAAAGAAACGGATCCCTTCCGGGATCCGTTCATGATTTCTCTGGCAACCACGATCATTTTAAAAGACGCAGGTGAGCGTGGAGGGAATCGAACCCACAACCAATGGCTTAAAAGGCCACTGCTCTGCCATTGAGCTACACGCCCACTGCTGGGAGATTTTATCATGTGTGGCAATACCCGTCAACATTTTTCCTCAAGGGTAGGTTTCCTTTGGTGATTTATCCACAATCAAAAGGGTTCAGATCCCCGAATTTGTAGCAATCATCGCCCCTCAAGTGGCCAAATGAAGGTAACAAACAGGCCGGGGATGGGGGACCATGCTGATGTGGATCAAGGTGCATACGCTTGGGGGGTGATCGGGTGAATACTACCAGATATAGGGGTGTTCAGTCATTTTTGGCACAATAATTGCATCCTCACTGGCAGAGCTGATCATAGAATGTGTATCTGGGAACCAATGGGAATTCAAAATGGAATCTTTTTAGGTTTGGATTCTATATTCCTGATCAGGGTAGGGTTTCCCCGGGGCTTCCCGTAAACCCTAAGTGCGCGATTTAGTTTAGCAGGGAAGGGGTAAGATGTCCAAAAAGATGAAGTTTTTATGGTGTCCTGTGTGTATGGTACATACCTATCATCAGGAAAGCGAAGATGGTTGGTTGTGTGTCAATGAAGATCACGATCTGTTCTTGCAAAAGAGAAGTGACCCTTGGATCGAGAAGTACCGGGCCAACGATAAAATGCTTGCTGTTTCCTTGAAGGAGGCTGAAGGCTAGACAGCGGTCCGTAGCTTGGTTCCTTCTCGGTGTTTTTACATAGTGCTTTAGGGGGTGATCCTTGACTGCAATTCCTGTTGCCTTCAATCCCAGATGTTGGGTTTGCAGTATTCTCGCTCACCATTGATGAGCACATACCAGACATCATTTTCACGGTAGGTAAGGTAATCTTTCCAAAGGGACTGGTTTTGGGAAAGTTCTAATTTTGCGCGGTAACGCGACCAGATGAACCCCTGCCAGGTGGGGGGTCGGTCCCGCAGCAGGGCTGCCCGGCAGGCCAGGGAAGCTGATAATTCACGCCGTTGGTCTGTGGCCAGCCGGGGGCTGTCTGCAAGGCGTATCAGCTGGGGGACAGCATCATTGGAAAGCCCCTTAAGATAATGGATGTCCAGGGGAGTATCTTCCCCGTGGCGGGTGAAGTTTCGTTGGGCGATGAAGCTGTCGACGTTGATCATGTTGAGCGTGATCACGAAGCCTATCAGGGTGATAAGAGCGGCGAGGGTGAAGTGCCGCCACCGATGGAGGATCTCCAGGATCAGGATCCCCAGGAACAGGACCCCAATCCAGAGGATGCAGATATGGGCGTAAGTTCGCAGGCGGGTGAAACCATAGGCAATTTCATACAGGCGCAGACGCTGGAAAGAGGAAACGAGAATGACGCCTATAAAAACCGTTAATAAGGCAGTTAAACCAGTGAAGACCTTTTTTTCTCGAGGGGATTCTCTGTTGGTGATGGAACTTAAAAGCATAAAAAGGAGGAGCGTGATGAATGCTGCCGCCAGCAGCTCCCCGAAACCCCGCCGGGCGTATTCAGCATATGTATAACCTTGGAGGGTAATGTTGCTTTCCCCGCCAAAGAAATACCGGAATTGGATAAATACAAATGAAAAGAAGAGCAGGTTCACGCTGCCAAGGACGATCGCGGCCTCTGTGAAACCGAGGAATCTCGGGGGCCAGGAATCACCCTCTCCAATCAGTGACTCCTCTTTGCTTTTCAGGATGGCGTAAAGGCTCAGTCCGCCAGTCAAGAATGTCCAAATCATGATCAAAACCAGGCGTCCGATGTACTCAGGAAGCCTTTCCAATTTCAGATATTCAGTCAGATCCTGCAGGCGGTCTGCGAAGATAGGGTCCGCAGCAGCAAAGAGGGCAGCGAAGACAGCGAGAATGGGGAGGGCGAGCACGACTCCTCTCAGGTAGGGGAAGATCCGTTTCCAAAATGAGGGGCCTGACCCAGTTTTCTGATCCTTATCATTCTCACCTTCCTTTCCTTTCTTGTCCATGAGCAGTTTGATGGGTAAGATCAATGCCTGGAAGAAGAGTTTAAATCCACCCGCCACATAATCGACCAGACTATAGTGGAACCAGCGTCCACCGCGAAAGGTGAGGAGCAGGATCGCGAACAAACCCAACGAAGTGAGGTGGTTCAGCGCCCGAGTGAAGGGTTCCTGGCGGATGAAAGTCAGGAAAGAAAAGACCAGGAGGGCCCCAAGCACCCACAGGCTTCCAGCTGCAGGGCGCTTGTCCTCCCTTTGGGCCAGGTAGATAAGCGTGCCCACGGAGATCAAGATGTGAATGGCGAATGATATCCCCAGCGGTTTTTTCCAGTAGAAAAAATCGAATCCCCATCCGATGAGAAACGCAGCAGCCCAGAAAACTTTCTTGTTTTTGATCATATAGAACAACCTTTTCTAAACCTGATGTTTTTCATCCCTTGTGGGGACTCCTCTCTTGATTTGCAGCGAGATCATGGCGCCCGGAGTATACAGCATGTGACTGAGAAAGAATTCCTTGGTCAACAAATATGCCAAAACGCTTGGCCGAAAGTATTCTAGCATGGTAGAGTAGATTTTTTTCATCTTGGGGGAATATGAGAGAATTTTGATCGCTGTTGAGAGCAAATGAGAGTCTTTCCTTCGCCCAATTTCGTTTTCTGGAATGTATCCAGGAGGAGAGAGGGGAAAGTAAGCTCCTGTTTGATAGGCATGGGGGGATAAATTCGGAGTGGTGTTTTTTTATCCACCGCCGAGAAATTTACTTCGAAGTCAACGCTGGGACTATGTTCCAAGCAGGGTAGGAGAAACTCGATGAGGAAAATAAAAAAAACCAGCACCCCGCTTTGGGGGCTGGTTTCCTGGACAAGGGGAACGGTTGGTTTGAGATATCCCCTTTGGTTGGGTAAATTTTTCGATGAGGGGGATTAAAATCGAGCTACCATGGATATGACCATCGATAAAACGATCAAAATACCGATCACGGCCATGATGATTTGTTGAAAGTTAGGGCGATTTCTGCGGGACATAATCCTCCTTCTTTTGGATATCAATCTGTTCGTTCGTTTTCACGGACACATTTTAGCATGAGATGCTGATTAGTCCAAGTGTTCTTTGATGGTGTGGGCTAGCTTGGTATGGATTTTTGGGGTGGATGCAAGCTCTTCTAGTGACGCCTGACGGATGTTTTGGACGGTGTGGAACTTGTTGAGCAAAGCCCGCCTGCGTGCTGGGCCCACCCCGGGGATCTTTTCCAAACTGGATTGCAGTCCTTTGCGGCTGCGCCGTTTACGGTGAGATGCGATCGCGAAACGGTGAGCTTCATCCCGCACCCTTTGTAGGAGATGGAGGCCGGCGGAATCGCGTTCGAATCGCACAGGCCGGGACTGGCCGGGGAGATACACATCTTCGTTTCGTTTCGCCAATCCAGCCACAGCAAATGCATCCTGCAAGTCAAATTCTTCGATGACCTCAAGGGACCGGTTCAGCTGGCCTTTACCGCCGTCCACCAAAAGTAAATCAGGCAGGGTGGAGAAAGATGGGTCAGGGTTGTATCCAGGTTGTCCTTGTCCTTTGATGAGCTCCCGCCACCGCCTGAAACGACGGCTGATGACCTCTTCCATGCTGGCATAATCGTCAGGGCCACTCACGCTGCGGATGTTAAACCTGCGGTAGTGGCTTTTCTGAGGGGAGCCGTCTTCAAAGACGACCATGCTTCCCACCTGGGCAGCACCCTGGGTGTTGGAGATGTCATAACACTCGATCCGCGCGGGCGGGGTAGGGAGGTCAAGATATGATTGCAGCTCATCCAGGGCCCGTTCACCTCTCTCCCGGATTGCTTTCTCTTGATTGCTGTGGGCGGCCAGCATTTCAGCAGCGTTTTCCGCAGCCATCTCAATCAGGCCTTCCTCCTCGGCGCTGTGCGGGATACGCATTTTAACTTTATCCCCGCCGCGTTTGCTGTCCAGCCATTTTTGAATGATCCGGGCTTCTTCCACCTCCCGGGGAAGAAGGATTTGAGGAGGGACGGAAGGAGCCTTGTCGTAAAATTGTTTGATCACCTCCGCGAGAATGTCCTTCTCGGGGGTGTTTTCAGTTCCCTCAACCAGGAAGTATTCTCGCCCTGTCAACTTGCCACCCCGGATGAAAAAGACCTGGACGCAGGCTTCATCTTCTTCGCTGTGAATAGCCAGGACATCGGAGTCCTTGTATTCTGTGGATATAATGCGCTGTTCCTCGACGATCCGCTCGATGGCGAACAACTGATCGCGGATTTGGCCTGCTTCTTCAAACCGGAGTTCGCTTGAAGCCTGATCCATCCTCTCCTGAAGGTGATCCACGATGGGCTCCGTGCGGCCGTCGAGGAAATCAGCCAATTGCCCGATCATTTCACGGTATGCTTCCTGGCTGATCTCCCCGATGCAGGGTGCGGAGCACAGATCTATGTCGTAATACAGGCACGCTCTCTGGTCTTCCCCGGTGATGGTGCGGCTGCAGGTCAGGTAGGGGAAAACGCGCCGGAGCACATCCAGGGTTTGGTCCACAGCCCAGACGCTGGTATATGGTCCGAAATACCGGGAACCATCTCTCTTTACCTGCCGGGTTACGGTCACCTTGGGGTAAGGGTCCTGCCAATGGATTTTTATGTAAGGGTAGCGTTTGTCGTCTTTGAGCCGGACGTTGAAATGAGGTTGGTATTCTTTGATCAGGTTCATTTCCAGGATCAGAGCTTCCAGCTCGGACTGGACGATGATCCAATCGATGTCCTGTATATGCCTGACCAGCTGGGCCGTGCGGGGGTTGCTCTGGGCACTGGCATGGAAGTAGGACCGCACCCGATGGCGGAGATCGACCGCTTTTCCGACGTAAATAACCTCCCCGTCACCGTCTTTCATCAGATAACAGCCGGTCTTATGAGGGATGGTATCCAGGATGCTCTGGAGGTGTTCTGAAATGTCCATGGTGTGGAAATTTTATCATATTGGGGAACACCGCCCCTTTGGAGTGTCTTTCCACCGCTGTGAAGGATTTCCCCCAACAAAAGAGGGTGAGATCCTCAAAAAGCGGTCGTTTCGGTGACCAGGGCATGGACGAGCAGGGAGCAACTTCTCTGAAATGAAGATGTGTTCTGCCGCGCAGGCAGATAGGAGGATATTCCTCCCTCTGGGTGCTTTCCGGAACTTGTCCTCGGCGTCCCTTCTTTGTATACTGGAAATATGACAGCATTCGATGAGCCTATTCCGGAATCATTTGGTTTCCACCGCACGTGGTCTGTCACGGAAGTCAATGCCTATGTCAGGGATTTGATGGAAAGTGACGCCAATCTGGGGGATCTCTGGGTGGAAGGGGAGGTTTCCAACGTTTCGCGTCCCAAATCGGGTCATGTTTACTTTACCCTCAAGGACGCTGAAAGCGCCCTGCGCTGTGTGATGTGGAAGAATATTGCTGCCCAGCAGGAGTTCCGACTTGAAGGAGGCGATGCGGTTGAAGCGCACGGCAATCTGAGCGTATACGAACGGAGGGGCCAATATCAACTTTACGTCGATTTCCTTCGTCCCCGGGGCGCGGGGAGGCTGTACCAGGAGTACCTGCGTTTAAAGGACAAATTGGAGGCAGAGGGCTTATTTGCCCCTGAGCATAAGTCGCCCCTTCCCAGATGGCCAGAAAAGATCGGGCTGGTCACGTCGCCAACCGGGGCTGCGCTGCAGGATATGCTCAATACCCTCCGACGCCGGTACCCGCTGGTCGATGTTGTCCTCTCCCCGGCGTCCGTGCAGGGGGAGAATGCTCCCCCGGAGATCATGGCTGCTCTGAAAAAGCTCAATATGCAGGGAGATGTTGATCTGATCATTGTGGGTCGGGGAGGGGGATCCATTGAAGATTTATGGGCGTTTAATGATGAAGGGGTGGCCCGGGCGATCTTTGATTCCCAGATCCCCGTCATCAGCGGTGTTGGCCATGAAACGGATTTCACGATCGCGGATTTTGTCGCTGATGTGCGTGCCCCCACGCCCACTGCGGCAGCCGAGTTGGCAGTCCCTGACCGGATGGAATTAATAGCCCTGACTGAGGACCTGGCAGAGAGAGTCAATCGCACCTATCTGACTTATATCTCAGACCAACGCTGGATTATTTCAGATCTGCGGTCCCAAATCAAGCGCTTTTCACCGCAGTATGAGATCCGGAATGGAAAACAGCGGGTGGATGAATTAGGGGATCGGCTGAGGAGGACCATGACCAGAATCATCAGGGATGCCCGCAAGGAATTACACGGGGTTGCCGAACATCTGGAAGCGCTCAGCCCCGAGTCCATCCTTAAACGAGGCTATGCTGTCCTCACAGAGGAGGACGGGACTGTGGTCTACAGGGTTTCTCAAGTCGAAGGGGGGGATATCCTTGAAGCCCGTGTGGCGGACGGCAGGTTCGATGTGGTGGTGAAAGAGAACTGAACCCGGGTTGAAAAGGGTCCTTATTTAAACTTTTCTTTAACATTTCTTTTATCTTTCTCATAGACTGCATTTTTATAATGTAATTGTCATGGATGTTGAGCGGGGATATCTTTACCTGTGTCTATGTGGAGGATCAGAAAATGAATTTAGAGAATTATACGAAGAAATCACAGCAGGCCGTCCTGCGTGCGCAAAGGATGGCTGAAGAAAACAACCATCAGGAAATTGACAGCGTTCATATTCTGGCCGCCCTTTTGGAGCAGGCTGACGGCGTCGTCCCGGCGATCGTTAAGAAAGTTTCCGGTGGCGTTTCAGGTCTTCAGAGTGCGGTCCGGGAGCAGCTGAACAAACGCTCCAAGGTGTATGGAAGCAACGTTCAGGTGGGCTTGACTCGAGAGGCTCGAGATGGGCTGGCTGCTGGAGAAAGGTATGCCAAAGGGATGCAGGATGAATATGTGTCCACCGAACACCTCTTGTTGGGCCTTACCGAAAGCTCCCTTGCAGGGTTGTTGAAGGAGTACGGTTTGACGAAAGACGCCATTCTGGATGCCATGCGGGATGTCCGGGGTACACAGCGCGTGACATCGCAAAATCCGGAATCCACCTATGATGCCTTGAAGAAGTATGGCCGCGACCTCACCGGTCAGGCCCGACGCGGCAAGCTCGATCCCGTCATCGGGCGGGATGAAGAAACCCGGCGCTTGATACAGATCTTGTCCAGGCGTACAAAAAACAACCCTGCTTTGATCGGGGATCCAGGTGTGGGCAAGACAGCCATTGTGGAAGGGTTGGCGCAGCGAATCGTCAACGGGGATGTCCCGGATGGGCTGAAACGCAAGCGTTTGGTCCAGCTGGACATGGGATCTCTGGTAGCGGGCGCCAAGTACCGCGGTGAATTTGAGGAACGGTTAAAGGCGGTTTTAGAAGAGATCACATCCTCTGCCGGGGAAATCCTCTTGTTTGTCGATGAGATGCACACGGTGGTTGGCGCGGGTGCGGCAGAGGGGGCGGTGGATGCTGGAAATATGCTTAAACCCCTGCTGGCCCGGGGCGAATTACATATGATCGGCGCCACCACCCTGGATGAGTACAGGGAGCATATTGAAAAGGACGCGGCTTTGGAACGCCGTTTCCAGCCCCTGTTGATCGAAGAGCCCAGCGTGGAGGACACGATCAGCATCTTGCGGGGACTGAAGGAGCGCTATGAGATCCATCACGGCGTGCGGATTACCGACCCGGCTACGATAGCTGCGGCGACCCTCTCGGATCGTTATATCTCGGACCGGCACTTGCCGGACAAGGCGATCGACTTGATCGATGAAGCTGCGGCCCGACTGCGGACGGAAATTGATTCCAAACCGCGGGAACTGGATATGGTCGACCGGCAAATCATGCAGCTTGAGATCGAGCGGGAAGCCTTGAAAAAGGAAGATGATCAAGCCTCCCAAGAACGTTTGGAGAAGCTGAAAAAAGAATTGGCGGATTTGAAAGAGGAGCAAAAACAGCTTCAAACCCAATGGAGCGCTGAAAAGGAGATCATCAGTGAAGTGAGGTCGATTAAAAAAGAAATCGATGAGACCCGTTTGGAAATTGAACGCGCGGAACGTGAGGCGGACCTGGAACGCACAGCCCGGCTGCAGTACGGGAAACTTCCTGAATTACAGGAAACGTTGAAGGAAAAAGAACAGCGGCTGAGTGAAATCCAGAAAGACGGCGCCATGCTCAAGGAAGAGGTGGATGCTGAAGAGATCGCCGGCGTGGTTTCCCGCTGGACAGGCATCCCCGTTTCCCGTCTGATGGAGAGCGAAACCCAGAAGCTGATCCACATGGAGGACCGACTGCACACCCGGGTGGTTGGCCAGGATAAAGCCATCAAAGCGGTTTCCAACGCCGTGCGGCGGGCGCGGGCTGGGCTGCAAGATCCCAACCGGCCCATCGGGTCCTTCATCTTTGTGGGCCCTACGGGTGTGGGGAAGACAGAGTTGGCCCGCGCGCTGGCTGCCTTCCTCTTTGACGATGAAGATGCTATGATCCGCCTCGACATGAGCGAGTACCAGGAGAAACACAATGTCGCTCGCCTGATCGGCTCCCCTCCAGGATATGTTGGCTACGATGAAGGGGGTCAATTGACGGAAGCGGTGCGCCGCCGCCCTTACAGCGTGGTGCTTTTTGACGAAATCGAGAAAGCACATACTGATGTCTTCAACACCCTGCTTCAGCTCCTGGATGACGGTCGACTCACGGATGGCCACGGGCGAACGGTCGACTTCCGGAATACGGTGGTGATCATGACCAGCAATGTGGGCACGGAAGCCTGGACGCAGATGGATGAGGATTGGGACCAGGAAGAGGCCCGGCGCTACACGCAGGAAGCGCTGCGGGCAACGTTCCGACCCGAGTTCTTAAACCGGGTGGATGATATCGTCACCTTCCACCCCCTGACAAAAGAACACCTTTTGGATATTGTCGATATCCAGTTGGATCGCGTCAAAGCTTTGGTCCAGGGGCAGGGGTATTCTTTAGAGGTCACCCGGAAAGCCAAAGAATATCTGGCAGAGGTGGGATATGATCCTGATTACGGAGCCCGGCCCCTGAAGCGAACCATCCAGCGTGAACTTCAAGACCCGCTGGCCCTGGACGTGATCTCAGGTGAGTTTAGTGTTGGGGATGCGATTTGGGTCGATACGGATGGGGAGAAGCTGGTCTTTGAAGTGAAAGAAAAGAAAAAGGCTGTCAAGGCCTGAACGAATACAGCATAAAAGGCATGAAAACAGCCAGGGATCCTGATAGTTTGGATCCCTGGCTGTTTTATGTAGGTTTGTGTTCGTATGGGATTAACTTTCGTGGACGTGACCGTGTTCGATTTCCTCTTCCGTTGCCGGCCTGAGGTCCGCGATGGTGACTTCGAATACCAAATCTTTCCCTGCCAGAGGATGATTGAAATCCAAGGTCACGGTCTCTTCGTCTTTTTCCACGATCTGGGCGCTGAGCACGTTGTCGTCCGCATCCCGGAGATCCAGAAACGTCCCCACGTCAAGGGGGACATCCTCACTGAACTCCTCTTTTTTCACCTTTTGACGCGCGTCCGGGTCGCTTTCCCCGTAGGCGTCTTCCGATTTGACATGGATGGTTTTCGTGGAATCGACTTCCATACCCGATAGGGCTTCTTCCAATCCAGGGATGATCTGCCCATGACCCTGGATGAATTGGATGGGGTTCCCGTCCTGCGTGCTTTCCACTTCATCATCGTCGACAATCAGGGTGTAATCCAAACTGACAACCATGTCTTCCTGTACTTCTTTCGTCACAGTTTCTCCTTTGTTTATGAGGGTATGGGCGGTGATGATATATCCCGCACCAGATACCAGGTGGCTTCTCGAAACATAAATAATAAATGGTACGTTCGATCCTTACTGTCCTTGACGAGGATGTGCCTGCCTTTTTCGTCTTCCCACTGCCTGCCTACATCCCGGATATTCACTCTCTCCTCCCCGAGTTGGAAGCGAGAAGGGATGATCTTTCCCTGGGTTGTGAATCGAGCGCTGACCTGAATTTTTTTCATCCGTTTCGTAAATGCTCCCATAAGAAGGCCAATGATTCCAGGGCGAAAGTTCTTTTATTGGAGAGTCGTTCGCCTTCCGTCTGAACGACTTTTGCATATGTTCCATCTTTGGTGTCCAGGCCAAACCAGACTGTCCCGACTGGTTTTTGAGGGGTTCCGCCCGTGGGCCCGGCGATCCCGCTGATGGAAAGGCCGATATCAGCGCCTAATCGATGCCGGATGCCTTTCGCCATCTCTTTCACAGTGGCTTCGCTGACAGCCCCGTGTTCTTCTAGGGTTTCCCAGGAAACGTTCAAAAGCCTGACTTTCGCATGATAGGAATAGGCGATGATGCCGCCAATAAAATAAGTTGATGCGCCGGGGATGTTTGTGATCATGTGACCTACCAATCCGCCTGTGCAGGATTCGGCGACCGCCAGCTCCCAGCCCCGATCACGTAATGGGCGGCTGATTTGTTCCGCGATGTCTTTTTGCGTCATGAGTTCCTTTTCCCCTCAGATCCTGAATCCTGGAAAACATATGTCCGTCTCAGAAATCCAAGGCAGGGATGTTCTGGTATTCATCTTATCATACATGTTTTTTGTTCAAGAGGAGGAGGGTATATGTTGGATGAGGATGAAAGGGTTACTGCCTTGACGTGTTTCGAACCTTTAGGTGATTACTTCACACCCCAGTGCACGGCTACTGTGTCCAGCATGAAGCGTTTGAACTCCAGCTTCTTGTACCCGACCGCAGCTAAGTAAGCCAGTAATTCCTCAGCTCTCAGAAAATTATCCATCGATTCTGGGAGGTAGGTATAATCATCCTCCAGACCCGCGACCCATTTTCCCAGGGCAGGGATCACAGTGTACAGATAAAATCGTACGGCGGGTGAAAACGGGTTTTGGCTGGGTTTCGTGGTGTCCAGAACCACAAATCTCCCCTCCGGTTTGAGTACCCGGTATTGTTCCCGCAAACTACCCATCAAGTCAGAGAGATTTCTGAGCAGGAAACCTGAAACTACTGCATCAAAAGTGTTCTCTGGGAAGGGTAGTTTTCCTGCATGTGCGGCTGTCCACGTCCCTTTTGGTTTCAGATGATTTTCTTTTCCAATGCGCATCATTCTCAGGGAAAAATCAGCGGCAACGGGATGCGCGGAAGGGTATTGTTTGAGGGCTTCTCGCGCTAGATCTCCGGTACCTGTACCGAGGTCCAGAAGGTATCCATCCTGGGGGAGGTTCGTTTTCCCGATCACGAACCGGCGCCAGCGGATGTCCTGCCATCCGGTCATGAGGCGGTTGAGGAGATCGTAGTGAGGCGCAATGCGGGAGAACATTTCCTGCACCTGTTGATCTGACCTGGCTTCTTCGTTTGGAGACATTCCGGTTTACTTTGTAATCGCGCGCGCGTCGGCTTCTTTGGCCACGCGGATGCCTTTTTCCTCATCGACACGGGTCAGGAGCAATCCGCCGGAGATAAAGAAGATCACCAACGAGACGATCCCCAGCCGGCTGTTTCCCATGGCCTGGCTGACCAGCCCGAAAACCAGGGGTCCGAAGATCCCGGCAAATTTTCCGCTCACGCTGTAAAAGCTGAAAAACTCCGCGGACTGCGCCTTGGGTACCATTCTCCCGTACAGGGAGCGGCTCAAGGCCTGACTGCCTCCCTGGACCAGAGCCACAGCGAAGGCCAGCGCCCAAAAGTGAATGGAGGAGGTCATGAAATAGCCCCCGATGGAAATCAGTGTGTAGACGCCTAAACTGAGATAAATGGAGTTTTTAGTCCCAATTTTTTTTGCCAACCAGCCAAAAGCGAACGCGAAAGGGATGCCAACAAACTGGACCAACAACAAAGCCCCGATCAGGTCGGTCTGTCCGATGCCAATTTCATCCCCGTATTTGGTGGCCATTTTGATGATCGTCCCGATTCCATCGTTGTACAACCAGAATGCGATCAGGAATTTGAAAAGTTCACTGTACTTCTGGACTTTCTGGAACGTTTCGACAAGGCGTTTGAAGCCGGATCGGATGGGGTTTTTGCCTTCCTCGTACGGCAAGATATGGCGGGGCGGTTCCGGTACATTCCGCCATAACGGGATGGAAAAGATCAGCCACCACAGGGCCACACTGGCCAGGGAGAGTCTGGTCATCAACTCCGTCAAATGGTCGGGTCCGAACATGATCATTCCTAAATTGATCGCTAATAGGAGGCCGCCCCCCAGGTACCCGAGGGCATATCCCCGGGTAGAGATTTGATCAATGTCGTCCTTTTTCGCGATATGGGGGAGAAGGGAGTCGTAGAAGACATTAGCTCCCGCGAAACCGATATTGCCCAGGACGAAAAGCAAAGAAGCCAAAAGCCAATCGCCTGTGGTAAGGAAGAACATCAAAGCCGTAGCAGCGATGCCCACGAGGGCGAAATAGGTCAAATAATGCTTTTTTCGCCCTTTGTAATCCGCCATGGCGCCCAGGATGGGGCTGAGAAGGGCGACCAGCAGCAGGGCAATGGAATTTGTATACCCCCAGTACGCGGTGGACTGCGTTTTGGTGAGCACAGGTTCAGCGATGGTTGAGTAGTAGATGGGCAGCACAGCGGCCATGATGGTCGTGGCGAAAGCTGAATTTGCCCAGTCATACATGGCCCAAGAATTGATCACTTTTCGGTAGGCTTTGCTTTCCATGATCACACCTCGAGGAGTTTATTAATGTGGGTTCACCGCTTCATTATATTACACAAAAATCCCCAGGGGAGCGGATTCCAGGGGCTTTTTTTGTCCTTTTTCACGCAGCTAGGTTGTTGCGCGACCTTTCAGTTGTGTATGAATGAATAGTTAGGGGAATGAGGTTGTTTTCCGCGGATATTGACGTCAGATACCCCCCATGCTATGATTAAAAACAGAATTTATCATTATTTATACTGTGTCCTGACTTGCATGGGTGTTCATTGGGGCGAATCATTGCCATTATTTTGTTATCTGCCTTCAATCGGTTTTGAGGATTTATTTTACTATCATTATGCTATAGGCAGTCTAACTTAATTACAACTGGCAGGATAAAATCCTCTAATTAATAACCTCGGAATGACTCAAGGCGAGCACGGACATATCGTGTTCGCCTTTATATGTTCAGGAGAGGTAAAAATGAGTGTGGACTTTATTTTACGAATTATTGGCATGTTTCTGTTTGGATTACTTGGGGGCTACCTGGGTGTTGATCTGAGCGAGATCACGACTATCACCGCGGAAACCGGGGCTGTAATTTTAGGGTTGGTGGGAGCGCTGTTTGGCTTGGTGCTGACACCTTTTCTGACCACGCGGCCCCTGCGGTCTTTGCGGTCCATGTTGTCAAGAATGGAAACCAGGGCCCTGTCTTCTGGGTTGTTGGGGTTAACAGTGGGTTTGGTCATCGCCGCTTTGTTGTCCTTTCCCCTTTCTTTGCTTCCCTCCCCCTTTGGTGAAATCATGCCCTTTATAGGCGTTTTACTCTTCGCGTATTTGGGTGTGGCAATATTCGTGATGAGGAAGAATGATATCTATTCCCTGTTCAGCGGTCGTATGTTTTCATTCTCTGAAAAATCGGAAGAAGATACCGCGGATAAGAACCGGGTGATCCTCGTTGACACCAGTGTGATCATAGATGGGCGAATCGCTGATATATCCAAGACAGGTTTCTTGGTGGGAGAACTTCTCATTCCCCGGTTTGTGCTGGATGAACTGCAGTACATTGCAGATTCTGCAGACGGGCTGCGCCGGCAGCGGGGACGGAGGGGCATGGAAATCCTCTCGGAATTACAGGAGGCAAACACTGTCCCTGTCCGGATCAGTGATATTGATGTGGAAGGCACACGGGAAGTGGATAGTAAATTGGTTATCCTGGCAAGGCAGTTGAGTTGTCCGATATTAACCAATGATTACAACTTAAATCGTGTCGCGGAGCTGCAGGGCGTCCCTGTGTTGAACATCAACGAATTAGCGAACGCGGTGAAAGCGGTTCTGCTGCCGGGAGAAACGGTAGAGGTGACTATCATCCAGGAGGGGAAAGAACGAGGCCAAGGTGTGGGTTATTTGTCTGATGGCACCATGGTCGTCGTTGAGGAGGGGAAGGAGTACATGGATAAGGAGGTCAACGCCATCGTCACCAAGGTCCTCCAAACAGCAGCCGGTCGGATGATCTTCGCTCGTCCCGAAGATATCTAAAAGGTTTTCACGAACGGGAGTGAGAATATGACTCTAGAGATATACAATACGCTGACGCGGAAAAAAGAGCCTTTTAAAACGCTCAAGCCGAATCGGGTATCTATGTATGTTTGTGGGCCCACTGTGTATGATAAAGCACATGTCGGGCATGCGATGTCGGTGCTTGTGTTCGATGTCATCCGCCGCTACCTTGAATATAAGGGGTATGAAGTTGAGCTGGTCATGAATTATACCGATGTGGACGACAAGATCATCCAGCGCGCCCTGGTGGAGGATGTGGATTCGATCCAGATCGCAGAGCGATATATCGAAGAGTTTAATTGCCATTTGGAAGCTTTAAACGTCTTACCCGCTGCTGAATATCCCAGGGCCACGGATGAGATTAAACACATCATAAAATCGGTAAAAGCACTGGTAGATAAGGGATATGCGTATCAGGCCAATGGGGATGTCTTCTACCGCATCGAAAAGTTTGACGATTATGGAAAGCTCTCAGGGAGAGACATTGAGGATATGGAAGCGGGCTCCCGGGTGGATGTGGATTCAAAGAAGGAACATCCCATGGATTTTGCCTTGTGGAAAGCTGCCAAACCCAATGAACCGAGTTGGGACAGCCCGTGGGGGAAAGGGAGGCCCGGTTGGCACATTGAATGCTCGGTGATGAGCTTGCACCATCTCGGTGAACAGATAGACATTCATGGGGGAGGGAATGACCTCGTTTTCCCCCACCATGAGAATGAAATTGCCCAGAGTGAAGCGTTGACGGGAAAGCAATTTGCTTCTTATTGGGTTCATAACGGTATGATGCAGCTGTCCGGCGCAAAAATGTCGAAGTCCATGGGGAATCTGGTCACAATAGACGCATTTTTAGAAGAATACGAGGCCAATGTATTACGGATGATGGTCCTCAATTCGAGCTACCGCAGCCCCTTGAAGTTTAATGAAGAGACCATCGAGCATGCCCAGAAGGCTTTGAAGAGGCTGCGGTCCGCCTTGAAACCGGCCCGGTCTCAGGAGGGTGGATTTGAGGGGAGTTTAGTAGAGGAAGCGGAGAAAGCCAAAGAAACCTTTCAGGAAGCGATGGATGATGACTTTAACACGTCCGCGGCGCTGGCCGGTTTGTTTGATCTCGTCCGGGAAATCAATCAAGCCCGTGACGTAGGGGCAGATGACCAGACACTGGCCGAGGGACAGCGAATATTGAAGAAATTGACGGGCGTTATTGGTTTGGAATTGGAGAAAGAGGAGATCAAGAGCGGGGATGCGGAACCGTTCATCGATTTACTTGTGGAAGTCCGGGACAAGCTCCGGGAGTCCAAACAATGGGAGCTCTCTGATAAGATCCGGGACGATCTGGAAGAGCTGGGTGTCATCCTCGAGGACAGTCCTCAGGGAACACAATGGCATTGGGAATAATTTGCTGCCGGTGAATTGAGTCTGGTGCCTTTAAACATTGAGCAGATGAATTCATATAGTCTTATGAGTGAATGGATCGTGGGTCGGAATCCGGTTTTCGAAACTCTCCGCGCAGGGCGGAGGCAGTTCCATCAACTCCAGGTGGCCCGGGGAATGGAGGAAAATGACAGGGTGCGGGACGTGTTCCGGCTCGCTTCGGAGCGGGACCTATCCCCACTCCGGGTGGACAAAAAGGCATTAAATCAGCGCGGGGAGAACCACCAGGGTTTGGCTTTGCAGGTGGGTGATTACCCTTATGTGGGGGTTGATGACATTCTCGCCCGGGCTGAAGCCAGGGAAGAACCCCTGCTGGTGCTCCTGCTTGATGTGCTGAAGGATCCCCAAAATGTGGGCACCTTGATCCGCACCGCTGAGGCGGTTGGAGTGCATGGTGTCGTGCTCCCTTACCGCCGGACAGCAACCATCACCCCCGCAGTGGTGAGTGCCTCCTCAGGCGCCTGTGAACACATGTTGGTCACACAGGCGAATCTGGCCCAAACCATCAGCTTATTAAAAGAAGAGGGCGCCTGGGTTGTGGGCTTGGAGGGTACGGAAGGGGCCCAGACGCCCGATGAGATCGATCTCACCGGGGACATCGCGGTTGTGGTGGGCAGCGAGGGCAGCGGCATGCGTCGGTTGGTCAATTCGTCCTGCGATTTTTTGATGGCTTTACCGATGCGCGGGAAGATTGATTCCTTGAACGCATCCGTGGCTGGTTCCATCGCGCTGTATTTGGTCTGGGAAGCGCGCAGCTATCTGGGTGGGCGTAAATTTTGAAAGTATTGACGGTTGCAGGGTTAACTGATAGACTTATTCATTGTCGATGGCGCTTGACCTATATCCTTGCAGTGGCTTGGTGGTTCTGTTATAATGCCAGCGCTTCGGTAATGTTGGATTTTAAGCTTATGCCGACGTAGCTCAACCCGGCAGAGCAGCCGCCTTGTAAGCGGCAGGTTACGGGTTCAAGTCCCGTCGTCGGCTTCTGACATTTGCGTGGCATGGCTTGAGCGAGCGACATATCTGGGCGGTTACCGAAGTGGCCAAACGGGGCTGACTGTAAATCAGCTGGCATACGCCTTCGGAGGTTCGAATCCTTCACCGCCCACTTTTACCTTGCTGGCTGGCATAGAGTATGAGTCAGCACACAGGTACATTAAAAAGAGCCAGCCCTCGTAGCTCAGGGGTAGAGCGCATTCTTGGTAAGAATGAGGTCATGGGTTCAAATCCCATCGGGGGCTCTGTTATTGGCTGAGATAATCCTCTTGAATGACGCATTTAAAGGAGAGCACTTATGGCGAAAGAGAAATTTGAACGAACGAAACCGCACTTGAACGTAGGGACGATCGGGCACATCGATCACGGGAAGACGACGTTGACAGCGGCGATCACGAAAGTGTCGAGCATGC
>JAGXKM010000055.1 GCA_018335275.1 Anaerolineales bacterium
CCATCGTCTCATCCATACCGAAGATCAGGAGATGATTTTTTTGTGGATCTCGCGTGCGGTCGTGGGTTTCTTCGCCAACTAAGAGCAGGACCGATCTTTCCTCATCTCCGTAATAGCCCTCCAGTCCCTGAACACGCACGTTGTGGTCTGTGGCGATGATGGCATCCACCTGCGTTTGCAGGGCGGCTTGGATGAGATCCTGGTGGCTCCCGGTGCCGTCGGAATAGGTGGTGTGGATGTGTAAGTTGACAGTTATTTCATTCATCATGGCTTCTTTTGGGGGATGGATCTGGATATAAATGGGTTATTCGCATAGGGAGGGAAAATCACGCCCTCAAAGCGGGGGCGCTTGACTACTAAGCTGGGATGACGGTATAATCGCTCTGCTTGTGTGTCAATGAAAAGGTATGATTTGGAGCGGGTCTGACATACACCGTAGAAGATTATAGGATATTCATGGAAGTCTTAGGAGGGTAGGTGTGGAAACGTATCTTGATATCGGGTTGATCATTACCTCAGTAGCTTTGATTGCCAGCGTAATTCTGCAGAGCAAAGGTGCTGGGCTTGGCGGCCTGACCGGAGCTGATATGGGGGGTGTGTTTTCTGCGAGGAGGGGTATTGAAAAGACACTTTTCCGGATTACGATTGGATTAAGTTTTCTATTCTTTGGCCTCGCCATTGCTACTGTGATTGTTTCAGGCTGATCGAGATTCTCTTTACATGAGACTCAGATAATGAACGAATACCGGAAAATATGGGGCATCCATATTTTCCGGTTATGTGTGTATACACGAGTTTTGGTAGAATCTGCTTCAGAATTGGATTTTGGCTATGGACCTCATAAAAAAATTACGGTGGCAGTTTCTGATTATCCTCTTAGCTTTAATTGTCATCGCGGCTATCCTCTGGGGACAACAGGCGGAACCCGTTGTAGTGGAGTCTCCGGAGCCAACCGGAGGGGGTGTATACAAGGAAGGGGTGGTCGGTTCCTTAAAACGTTTGAACCCTCTCCTAGCTAGATATAATCCAGTAGACCAGGATGTGACCAGTCTGCTGTTCACCGGTCTTGTTCAATATGACAGCAAGGGCTATCCACAACCCGATCTTGCCAATTCCTGGGGTATTTCTAGAAATGGGGAAGTATACAACTTCTCGTTGAGAACGGATGCTGTGTGGCATGATGGCCAACCTGTGACCAGTGAAGACGTCGTTTTCACGGTCAGCCTCTTGAAGGAGGAAGAGTTTCCCACACCTCAGGATGTGGAGTTGTTCTGGAAGGATATTGAGGTGGAGGCAATGGACGAACATACCCTCCAGTTTCGCCTTCCCGAACCATTTGCTCCTTTTTTGAGTTACCTGAATTTCGGGATTCTTCCTGCCCATATCTTGGGGGATATATCACCCGATGAGATCGTTGACGCTGATTTTAATCTCGACCCCATCGGTTCAGGCCCGTATCAGTTTGACCGCTTTTTAGGCGAAGGTGATCAAATATCCGGCGTGGTTCTGAAAAAATTTGAGGATTATTATCAGGATCAAGCTTTTCTGGATGAGTTTGTATTTGTTTATTTTGACTCCTACCAGGAAGCCTGGGAGGCCTATGAAAACGGTGAAATTCTGGGTATCGGTCGGATCCCTGAGGGGATATTGACCCCCGCAATGGACGCACCTGATTTCAATTTGTACACATCTCGGCTCCCTGAAATATCTCTTGTCCTTCTCAACTTGGACAATCCTGAAGTTCCCTTTTTCCAGGAAGTGGATCTGCGGCAGGCCATGCTCAGGGGAATTAATCGGCAGTGGATGGTTGATCATGTTCTCGAAGGTCAAGCTGTGATCGCAGACGGTCCGATTTTTCCTAAAACATGGGCCTACTATGAGGGGATCACACAGTATAATTACGAACCAGAGGAAGCGCTCGAAACTCTCCGCGGTCTGGGATACACTATCCCTGCTGAGGGTGGAGAGGTTCGTGTTAACGAAGAGGATGTCAGATTGGAATTCACACTCCTCTACCCGGATGATCCGCGGCATGAAGCGCTGGCGGAAGCCATCCAGGAAGATTGGTTAACACTTGGTTTTGATGTGAATCTGGAAGCCCACCCATATCAGGAATTGAGGGCGGAATACCTGGAAAACCGGGTTTACGAGGCTGTGTTGATCGATTTCAATCTCTCTCATAACCCCGATCCTGACCCATATCCTTTTTGGCACCAGACTCAAACGACTGGCGGACAAAATTATTCGATGTGGGATGATCGTCAGGCCAGCGAATATATTGAGCAGGCGCGGATTACTTTTGATAATCCTGATGAACGAGCTCGACTATATAGGAATTTTCAAGTCCGTTTTGTTGACCAGATGCCGGCTTTACCCCTGTTCTACCCGATGTACACATACGGGGTATCAGAGGACGTGAAGGGCGTACGAATTGGCCCTGTTTTCAAACCTTCCGATCGTTTGAAAACGGTCACTGACTGGTATATTTTCTCAGAGGTTCCCGGTGGTCAATCCCCTTCTGGAACTCCGCTTGAATAGCGTTGTGTCGACTCCTGATCCGATTATGAAATCGATTGGGTAATGAAAATTTATATTAATTTTTTGGAGTAATCATTGTGAATGAAAAAAAGCAAAATCAAGCTAAAACAGATGTGCAATCCATTGCATCCTGGCATGCAATGAGTGGGGAAGAGGTAAAAGATCAGCTGGGGGTGACACGTGAAGAAGGTCTATCCACTTCTGAGGTCGAGCGCAGAGTTGAAAAATTCGGTTACAACGAATTAAAAGAAGGGGAAAAGACCACGATTTGGGAGATGATCCTGGCCCAGCTTTCAGACTTTCTGGTCATCCTCTTATTAGTCGCTGCAGTGATCTCCGCCCTGCTGGGCGATTGGATTGAGGCCGGGGCGATTATGACCATCGTGGTCCTCAATGCGGTCCTGGGCGTCGTCCAGGAGCGCCGGGCTGAAGAGGCCCTGGAGGCCTTGAAGAAGATGGCCTCGCCGGACGCCGATGTGCTCCGGGAAGGTCACCGTCGGGATGTTCCTGCCCGCGAGGTGGTACCCGGGGATATTGTCTTTTTAGAGGCGGGAAACTTCGTCCCGGCAGACCTGCGCCTGCTGGAGACCGCTAACCTGCGCATCGATGAAGCTGCCCTGACCGGGGAGTCCGTCCCCGTTTCGAAAACTGCTGAGATGCAGCTTTCAGAGGAAGCCGCTCTGGGAGACCGGAAAACCATGGCTTACACGGGGACCATGGTCACCTATGGCCGCGGAGTGGGTGTGGTAGTCAGCACCGGGATGTCAAGCGAAATCGGTCAGATCGCTGAGATGCTGCAGGGGGTTGAAGAAGAGGAGACCCCGCTCCAGAAGCGGCTGGACAGCTTTGGTCGCACCCTGGGCTGGGCTGCTCTGGCTATCAGCGGGGTGATTTTTGTGGAGGGGATCATCACAGGTACAGAACCTCTGGATATGTTCATCATCGCCGTCAGTCTGGCTATCGCCGCGGTCCCGGAAGGCCTGCCAGCTGTGGTCACCATCACCCTGGCCCTGGGCATGCAGGAAATGATCGAGCGTAACGCCCTCATCCGCCGGCTTTCCTCGGTGGAGACCCTGGGGTCAACGACGATCATCTGCTCCGATAAAACCGGAACCCTAACCCAGAACGAAATGACTGTAACCAGGGTTGCCGTGGACGGCGAGTTTCTGGATGTCAGCGGCTCCGGCTATCAACCCGAGGGGAAGTTCCTCTGCGATGGAGAGGAAGTCAACCTCTCCGAAGAGTATCCCGGCATCCTCACCGCGCTGTGGATCGCGGCCCTCAATAACGACGCCGCCCTGGAGACCGATTATGATGAGCAGGGCCGCAAAACGTACCGCATGGTGGGGGATCCAACGGAAGGCGCACTCCTGGTTGCGGCGGCAAAGGCGGGCGCAACGCCTGCCCCCCTGGCCCAGGCCTATCCCCGCGTTGAGGAAATCCCCTTTGACTCCGAGCGCAAGCGCATGGTCACAGTGCACGCCATTGAGACGCCCAATGCCCAGGATGTGTCCCCGTTTTATGATGAAACGCAGCACAAAGCCTGGTACGTTGTCACCCAGAAAGGAGCCCCGGATGTGGTCCTTGAGCGCTGTACCCATTATCAGTCCCGGGATGATGAAGCTGTGCCCCTGACGGATGAGCAGAGGAGGCGGATTTTAGCGGCCAATGATCGGATGACCAGCAACGCCCTGCGCGTGCTGGGCGTAGCCTACCGGGTGGTGGAGGACCTGGATCAATTTCGGCAGAACGGGGAGCTGGATCATGATGTGGAGGAGAAGTTGATCTTTGTCGGCCTGTTGGGGATGATCGACCCGGCCCGCCCTGAGGTGGTCCCGGCCCTCAATAAAGCCCGCCAGGCAGGGATCCGCACAGCCATGATCACCGGGGATTACCCCAACACAGCAGAAGCCATCGCCAGCGAGATCGGTTTGATGCAGGAAGGACATAAGGTGCTCACCGGTCGGGAGCTGGACGAGATCTCTGATGACCGGCTTAAGGAAGAAGTCAAACGCACGGATGTCTACGCCCGGGTTTCTCCGGAGCACAAAGTGCGCATCGTGGACGCCTTCAAAGCCAACAATCAGATCGTGGCCATGACTGGTGATGGGGTCAACGATGCCCCTTCGATCAAGAAAGCGGACATCGGCATTGCCATGGGGATCACCGGCACGGACGTCGCCAAAGAAACCGCGGATATGGTGCTCACTGACGACAATTACGCCAGCATCGTGGCTGCCGTGGAGCAGGGCCGGGTGATCTACAGCAATATCCGCAAATTCGTGTACTTCCTGCTCTCCTGCAACATCGCCGAGATCATGACGATTTTCCTGGCCATCATGTTCGGCTGGAGCTCTCCGCTGAAAGCTATCCAGCTGTTGTGGCTGAACCTGATTTCAGATGGGGCCCCGGCTCTGGCCTTGGGGTTGGAAAAAGGGGAGCCGGACCTGATGGACCGTCCCCCGCGCGACCCCGGGGAACCGATCCTCAACCGCTACATGCAGCAGGGGATTGCCATCCAGACCGTGGCCATCGCCGGTGTGACGCTGTTTGCCTACTGGATCGGCCTGCGGAAATTCCCCGAGATGGCCCAGACCATGGCCTTTGTCACCCTTTCTTTCTCGGAACTGCTGCGGGCCTTCACTGCCCGTTCCGAGCGCTATCCGGTGCTGAAGATGGGGGTATTTAAAAGCATGTATATGAATCTGGCGGTGCTCTCCTCCCTTTTCCTGCTCTTGATCGTCATTTACGTGCCGTTCCTGCAGCGGGTCTTTGAAACCGTACCCTTGATGTGGGAGCAGTGGATGTACATCCTTCCCCTCTTGATTGTGCCGGCGATTTTCGCGGAATTGTTCAAAGCCGTGTCCACACCCCGGAGGGATAAAAAACACCAGGGGACATCCTGATTTTCCCGATCATAGCGCCACTTAAAAATAAATAACCCCACAGCGGACTGTGGGGTTATTTTATATCAATTCCGTCTGGTGCTTTCCGAAAGCAGCCCGTGGGCGTCAGGCGTACACAACGTGTTTCTTCAGGAAGGTTTCCACCGTTTGGTAGAAATGCTTGATGTTTTCCGGCTGCCGGAAACCGTGGCCTTCCTCCGGATAAAGATGGTATTCGTGGGGAACGTCATTTTCCTTCAACGCCTGCACGATGGCTTCCGCTTGTTCGGGGACGACGACCTTGTCCTCACCGCCCTGGAAGATGGCCAGGGCGTCTTGAATCTGATCGGCGTAGAAGAGGGGCGACCGCTCCCGGTAGCGGGCTTTGGCCTCGGGCAAAGGTCCCAGCAGCGAATCGGGGTAATGCTTTTCAAATTTATGGGTGTCCTCGACCAGCGAGAACTGATTGGTCACGCCGTAAAGACATATCCCGGCTTTAAAGACGCCTGGATAATCCACCAGGGCCTTGAGGGTCGTGAATCCTCCCGCGCTTCCCCCCATGATCACCATTTTGTCTTCGTCCACCTTTTCTGTGCTGCACAGATGCCGGGCCCCGCTGATAGCATCCTCCACATCATAGATCCCCCACTTCCCCCGGAGCGCGTTCCGGTAGGCCCGACCATAGCCGGTGCTGCCTCTGTAATTGGGCTGGAGAACGGCATATCCTCTGCTGGTAAAAAATTGGACTTTGATCTGAAAATCCGCCACCCGCTGGCTGGTAGGTCCGCCGTGGATGAGGACGAGGAGGGGAGGGAGTTCGCCTTCTGGATCACCTTTCTGGTGGGGGGGATAGTAAAGTCCATGCACGTTTTCACCATCCAGCCCTTGCCATGTAAGATGCTGCGGTTCTACGTATTCTGAGGGTGACAGCTCCTCGGGAGTCGAGCGGCGGACCACGATCTGCTCCATCCCGGGTTGGAAGGTGAGAATCCGGTTAGGCTGTCGTCCACCGGAAGCGATCAAAGCCATCTCGTTTTTGAAAGGCGAAACGCTGATTTGTTCAAGCCAACTAATGTTCTCATCCATTTCCAGCTTGGTCTGATCTTTTGAGGAGAGATCAAGGGACCAGAGCGTTCCGAAACCGTTCTGGTTGCGTATGATGTATATTTTGTCCCCGTCCGGGCTGAATCCAAATGTGCGCATTTCTTGTCCCCAGGCAGGTTTTCCGTGTTCAGCCGGTTCTGAGGTCAACTGCGTGTGGCTGCCTTCTTGGATGTCAAAGAGGTAGATCTGCCACCACCCGCTTTGGTCAGATGCATAGGCCAGATAACGACCGTGCGGTGAAAATTCAACTTGAAAGATCGAGGTTTGATGATCTCCAGCGATGGTTGTCTGCTCTTCAAGTCGGGGAAGACCCCGGTCGTCCGAGCTCAAAGTGCCAATTTTCAACTTCGTCCCATCCCAGGGCATGTTCGGTTGGTCCCAGCAAATCCAGGCGATTTTTTCTCCCTCTGGATGCCAGCGGGGATGCATGTAAAAGTCTTCACCGCTGACAATCTTCCGCGGCCAGAAGCGCCCTTCGGTATCCACAATGACTAGATTATCCTTTCCTTCATACGTGTGCACATAAAGCAGAAAGTCTCCCTCCGGGGATACTTGCGGGGATGCAGCGGCTCCGTATTCAGGTGTGATCGGTCGGGCCTTCCCTGATCCGAGGGGCTGTTTGTAGATACGCTTGGAATCCGATTCCACGAAATAGACATGATCATCACCGACGGTGAAGGAGCCGCCCCCATAGCCCACACCGCCCTTGACCGCGAAATCGTTGTTCATGACTCGAAAGGCTTCCCCTCCCGGGGGTAAGGCGATCAACCTTCCTCGACCGTCGTACCGCTCACGCCAAACCAGAGTCCCATCTTTGTTCCAGGCCATATCGCTGAAACTTAACCCCCGACTGATATCCTGGGGCGAAATGGGGCTGGACCATGTTCCATGCGGTTTTTGGCTTTTTTCGATCATGAATGTCTCCTCTTCAGAACTCCTTGTACACGTTGGAACTCAAGATTCTTTTCCTTTTAGCCTTCCCGCATGTGCCGCATGGGCGCGAAGGACATCCGGTGGATAGGAGTAGGTCCTTTTTCAGCGATCGCTCTCCGGTGAGCCTTGGTGCCGTATCCTTTATTTTGAAAGAACTGATAAGAAGGGTATTGTTTTTCCAATTCTACAAGGTGTTTATCCCGGATTGTTTTTGCCAGGATGGAAGCAGCAGCAATGCTTAAGGAGCGCGCATCTCCTTTGACCAACCATGTTTGAGGAATGGGATTATCCGGGAGCTGCAAATAATCCAGGAGAAGGTGTTTGGGGAAGGGGTGAATGTTGTCTATGGCCCGTTGAGCTGCCAATCGTATGGCTGGAATGATCCCCCACATGTCAATCTCACCGGAGGTTGCAAAGGCGACGTTCCATCCCAGGGCTTCTGCCTGTATGCGGCCTTTGAGAGACTCCCTTTCTGAAGGGGTTAATTCTTTGGAATCCCGGACTTCTGACAATGCCTTTTCGATATCTGGATTGGGGGGTAGGATGACAGCGCCTACCGCTACAGGTCCCGCTAGGGCGCCTCTACCTGCCTCATCGATGCCGGCTATATAGGGGATATGGGCTTTCCAGAAGGCTGATTCGAAATCCAGATTGGGTTTAGGAGGGATAAGACAGGGGTCGAGTCTACTTCTCATATACACCTCGGCGTTTGTTGCGCCGGATGGTTAAGATGTCGGTTAACATTCCCAGTGCGTCTTGAAATGCGTTTACTTTGCTTTCCGAATCGAAATACCAGGGAATGGGGACTTCTTTGATCCTGTAACCGCGCATTTTTGATATGGTCAAAATTTCAATATCAAATGCCCAGCCATGGAGGGTAAGATGCTTGAAAATGTCTTCCGCTACAGGCCCCCTGAAACATTTGAAACCACATTGTGTATCCTGCATGCCGGGGAGAAGGGTCAGTTGGATGAAAAAATTGATTAGCCGTCCGCCCAGGTGCCGATAGATGGGTTCGTGATAGCGAATAGAACCTTCGGCCTCACGGGAGGCAATCGCCAGATCAAAGTGTTCTAATCTGGGAGGAAGGAACCGGTTTAGTTCCCCGATGGGCATGGATAAATCTGCGTCGCACATGAACCGGTATTGTCCGGCTGCAGATAACATTCCCTTCCGGATCGCTGCTCCTTTTCCGGGTTGACCTTCATAAAGCTTCCTCAAACCGGCATGCTCCCGGGCATAATCATCGATGATCTTTCCAGTTCCATCTGTGCTGGCATTATCAACGATGACAATTTCATGTGAATAGGATTGTTTTTCTAGGAAGCGGACGACTTGATTGAGAGTGGAGGGCAAGCGTTTTTCTTCATTGTATGCAGGTATGATCAGAGAGAGAAAAGGGTTATCCACGATGAGATCTATTGGGTGAGAAGGATCAGGGTAATCAAAGCGATTAAAACCAGGATGACGAAGATGATCAAGATGCCGATGACAATCCATTCTTTCCTGGAAAAATTGACCACATCAACGAGGTCGTTGAGTTTTTCTTCAAATCTAAAGGGTTCCGCTTGGGGAGAAGGTTCCTCCTCTGGGATTGGAGCTTTCTTTTTTTCTGGAAGGGCAGGGTTGGTCAAGAGTTTAATCAGGTTTCTGAAGTCCAAATCCGTGAATTCGGGTTTGGAAATCGCCAACCTGCGGGCGAAGTTTTTAATCCCGTCCGCGCGGATTACTTTCACAATGGGGGAGATGGATTCGATATGGGTCTCCGTGGAAACAAAAATCAGAGCGCCGCTCAGGTTTGGTGCTTTAAAGTTATGCCTTTTTAAATAACCTTCTATGGTTTTCTGAAAAACCCACGTTTCATGAATGAGGTTATTGAATGCAGGTTTATATTCTTCCCCCTGACCCATGACCTCCCATTTCTTTCCTTCTGCTCTGAAAAACCCCTTTTTATCTTTCGGGTTGATCACTGTTGTTCCAGAAGGGGCAACCAGGACAAGAGGGATAGGTTTTCCTGCTTTGGGAAGGTTGACATTTCTGAGCAGGACACACTCGTCACTTAAGATATCATCCAAGATCGAAATCAGTTTTTTTTGACTTTTCCTGGATTGGTACCACGACCAACCCTGTACGATGATGCCCTGGAGGGTTTTTAGCGTTGAGAGAACGTCTGAATCATTTTTATAGGGGGTGAGATCAATCGTTTTCATAAGTGTGCTCAGAATAGATAGTGGATTTATGTGGATTATACCAGTCAAATGGGTTAAAAATCAAAACCAAGCTGCAAAGACAGCCTGACTGATTCGCTCATCCTGATTGATCTGGTAAAACTGAGGGGGCGTTTTCTGATTGGGTTTTTCCTACATTCAACCCTTTGGTAAAGATTATCATCTTTACCTTGATATTCCTGGTGAGGATCTTCCTATAGAAACGCGTTTTCCTGCTAATGCTTTCCTGTTCCGGTATAGAATAATTTTCATACCTCACGGCTTCTCAATAGTTTCTTCCGATCTGATATGAGTACACCGGAGAATGCCATGAATCTACGTTTATATAATCGGACTTAATTTATGAATCTTTCCGGCATGTATCGTCCAGCTTCGATGACCCCCGTCTTTATTTCGCTTGAACATCACTGTCTGAGGCGTCCTTTGACAGTGATGCCAGTTTGCATGACAGGCAGTCGGGGTGGACGGACTTGAACCGTCGACCTCCGCGTCCCAAACGCGGCGCGCTGCCCTCTGCGCTACACCCCGGGGTGCACCTTCACGCAAAGCAGTATAATCTTAATGGATGTCAGCGTCAAGGATGGCGGGTTCCCTTGGTTTCCAGGTGAATTTTTTATGCAGACTCAGTTGTATCAACTTCACCACCACTTATATCAGGAGGATATCCCATTTTGGTCCGATATCACTGAAGGATGTGAACGGGTATTGGAGTTGGGATGTGGGACAGGTCGGGTGACGGTCGCCCTTGGGGAAAAGGGCCGTACCGTGTGGGGTTTGGATCATGATCGGAATCAGCTGGAGTTCGCCAGGGCGGAATTAGAAAAGCGCCCTCAAACGGTTCAGGATAAGGTTCATTTTTTAGCTAAGGATATGAGATCTTTCCACTTGGATTGTGACTTTGATATCCTGCTTTCTCCTTGTAATACATACAGCTTATTTCCAGAAGAGGGGCGGATTTCTATCCTGGAATGCGTTGTTGAACACTTAAAGCCTCACGGGCTGTTTTCTTTCAGTGTGCCAAATCCTCATCAACTGCTGAAATGGACCCGGGAATGGGAGGAGAGAGAAGGGGGTAAAAATTCTGTCTTGGAAGAGATCATACAGCATCCAGTTACGCGAAACCCTGTTCAGATCAGCAGCTGGGTGGAATCTTCTCCGAATGGGGTGAGATGGACCTGGCATTACGACCATCTCATGCCGGACGGGCAGGTGGAACGCCAAACAGTCAGCAACCTTCATCACGATACGCCGGTGGATATGTACCTTTCTGAATTGAGGAGGTACGGATTTTCAATTCAAAGGTTTGGGGATTTTGATAAATCTTCATTCACAAAAGAAAGTCCTTATCTGATCGTCTTGGGTCAATGCAGTAAGGGTAAACCAAGTTCGTGATTAGGGGACTTCCATTCCCGCTTCTGCTCTCAGCAGGTTGCGGTTGTTAATAATCTGTGTACATCTTATTAGGAATCATCTTATATTTCGCTGTTATTTTTCTTATATTCTTTTCTTATCATAAACAGTACTAAAGAAAACAAAAGAAGTATTCGTTATCCGTTTTAAATAGGAGAATAATATGGCTATGTATATCAGACCGTATCGGGGACAAAGATATAAAATCCAGCGGTCCCCAGAATCTGTGGAGCGCGAGGTTCAGGTGCCTCTCAATGTCAGAGTAGAGGACGATATGTACCTTGTGGAAATGATCGTTCCGGGGTTGAAGCCGGATGACTTAGATATTGAAATCCTGAAGAACAGGATTGAAATTCAAGGTGAGTTCAGCAAACCTGAAGAGGATGTGAAATACTTACGTGAGGAAATTCCTGTAGGTAAGTTCCGACGTGTGATAAAGCTTCCCAAGATGATGGAAGTAGATCAATCAGAAGCCAATCTCGAGCAGGGAATCCTGACTCTTCGAGTGCCTGTGGCTGAGGAAGCACTTCCTCGCACCATCGAAGTTCGAACTAGCTAATTTGAACATGACCCTTAATGAAATGAAAAGCTGGGCTTTTGCCCAGCTTTTTTTATGGAAGGTATATTTTTGTTTGATCTTCTCCAGAATGGATGCCGCAGGTTCCTTCTGAGGGGATCATTGTTTTTGTTTGAGCGTTCCAAAGAGGTGTGTGTCAGGTATAATATAGATGAATAGTGAGTGATGTTTATGAAGGAGGAAATATTATGAAATGGAAGAAAAATGAAGAGGAGCCAGCTGAGGAAGAAAACGGAAAAGAAGAAAAGGTCGAGGATCAGGAACCAATGACCCCGGAAGAAGAACTGGGAAAGGGTCAAGCAGACATTACCAAAGAAGGGGAAGAGGTGCTTGAAGAACCAGCTACAGAACCAGAAGAGGAAGGCAGAGAACGAAGTAAGGCTGCCCGTTTCTTTCGGAAGGTGTTGGTATGGCTGGTGATTGTGGCCGTCGCTTTCGGTGCAGGGGTGGGGACGACGTATTTTGTCCTTTACCAACCAGCGATGGGAAAAGTGGCTCAGACGACACAGGATTTAGAGGATGCTGAAGCTGAGGTTGCCAATTTAGAAGGGGAAGTGGAGCGTTTGTCTGCTTTTGAAGAACGAAACCAGGATTTGGAAGCGGAAATCCAACAGACAAAGGTTCATATCACCCTTCTCAGTGCCCGGTCCTCTGTGTCAGATGCCCTTTTGGCTCTTTCGGAGGATAACCTTGCGGAAGCGAAGTTGGAATTAGATAAAGTTGGGAAAACCTTAGACACATTGGAGACCATGCTTAACGAGGACCAGGTTGAGGTGGTGATCAACATGCAGCAAAGGCATGAATTGATCATGGAAGAACTTGAAGAGGACCGATTTTC
>JAGXKM010000177.1 GCA_018335275.1 Anaerolineales bacterium
GAGGTTTGGCGGCCTGGTGGGGAGGGTTCGCTTCAATTTCTATGTCCTTGTCTGCCCTAATTATACTGGGTTCCTGATGCTTGTCAAGGAGAAATTGCCGCGTATCTTCCCCTTCGCCGCGAGGGAGAGTACGCGGTTTTTTGCGCGCTAGCAAACAAGGATTGTGATGAGAGACAAGGCCAGGAACGGATATGCCAGGTAAGGGTGACGCAGCCCAGGTGTGGGACGATCTGCTTGCCATCATGAAGACGACCCCCATCGAGCTCCCTCCGGGGTGGGCGGAGGAGGTCGGCGTGCGTTGGGGCTCTCAGGCTAAAGCCCTGATCTTACGTGTGCCCATGGGCACACGTGCCCAATGGCTGGAAAAGATGTTCCTGCCCGTGGCCAGGGTCTTTTACCGCCAGCTACAGGAAGGGGGAGAGCTGGTCGTGGAATACGACAAGGGGGCGGTCGGTGAGGACCTGCGTCTGAAAGCGGAGCGGGGTGCCTATGAGCTCGTCGTCCATCCAGAGAAATTGGTTCCCGTTTCCATCTATATGTTCCAGCACTGGCTGCCCGTCCTGGAGCCCAGCTCCTTCTGGGTCGTGCTCGCTATGCGCCAGGTGTCCTTCGTCAGCCGCGCGGAGGCAGCCCAGGTAGGGAAGCGGATTTCTCTCCGTGACCTGGCTCGCTGGGTGCCCATGCATTATTCTTCCGTGCGCCGTGCCATCCTCCGGGACAGCTTCCTGTCCTGGTTCTTCACCGAGAGCAAAGAGGCCTACGAGGACCTTCCCCCCGAATACACGGTCTACGTCGATTATCCTCTGGCTCCCCACCATCTATCTTGGATCGAATCTTTCCTCCAAAAAGGTCTTGGGGAGGGCCGTTCGCTGGACTGGATCCTCAAAGAACTGCTGGAGCGCACCCAGGAAATCCGGAGCGTCAAGCATGGCGACGTGGACTACAGCCCTGAATTCGGCGAGGAACGGCACACGGTGCTGGATCTGGCCGCCCGCTACCGGTCAGAGGATTTGGATAAACACACCCACGACCTGGCCCTGCAGCTGAACCGGGAGATCACCCGCGACTACCTGACGGTGAGCATCCCCCACTACTTCCTCAACCGCTTCGGCGATGAGCTTTCCGCAAACGAGGCGGCGCTGATCTGGTATCTGCGCTCGCTATACTTGGGTGAATCTCAGGATCGCCACTTCTTCCAGGGCTATACCACTCTGGCAAGCCGGGTTGGATTCGGACGCAAAACACTCAAGCGCATGTTCGCCCGCTGCACGGGGGAAGAGACCGTGGAGGGCAAACCCCACCCCTTCCGTTCCCCCATTTACAACCCCGAGCTCACTTTAGGCAACTGGCTGCAGGTGAAGTACCACACTTCATCTGCGAATGGCCGGGGCCGGGAATACAGCATTGCTGTCAGGAACAGCGAGCCTATCCATCCTGGAGACGAAGAAAAATATCTTCAGCTGGTCGAAAAAGAAATTGACACCTTGGTCGGCCAAACTGAAACACCTTCCGCCCACACAGAAACAGGTGAGTGGGCAGTTGAGGGTCAAAGTGAAACACCCCCCTCCCAAAACGAAACGCATATTCCACAGACTCCCCGTCAATCTGAAACAGCTTCAAGACAGGTTGAAACGCCTCCTGGACATCTCGAAACGGGTGAGGAGCGTTCTGAAACAACTCCCGCGCGATCTGCAACGGACCCCGGTCAGTCTGAACCAACCCCATCCCAGGACGAAACATCGGGGCAGGACAAAGCGCAACACTTAAATAGCTTACATACCAATATTCCTTTTAAGCCTATATCTAAGGAATCTGATAATGTATCTATCCAACCCCGGCAGGTGGATAAGGTTATAGAAAGTGATCAACCTTCAGGGGGTGGGGATGTTGATTGGGAAAAATTATTGGGGTTTGCGGGATATTCTCGTCGAGAAAAAGAATCTCTCTTGCCAATTTTATTAAAGCAAGAGAAGATGTTTTTAGGATGGCTGATCCGCAACCATCTCACAAAGGCTGATTTTCCCATTCGTCTGGCAATGAAAAATATTCAGGAAGGAAATGAACCAGAAAGCAAATACATGAGTCTTGCTGAGCTTGGGTGGAAAAAAGTGGTTAAACTGCTCATGAGTGATTATTTCTGGCTGGACGGAGGGGTAGGGGATTTTGATCAAATCCAAAAAATTATTGGCGAATTAAGGGAAACAGGACTTTTGGGATTAATGAGGGATGTTTTAAGGGTGGAAGTTGAAGTAAGGGAGAGGAAAAGATATCTACCTGCAAATAAGTCACATGAGGGGGGGATTCATATCCTGGATAAATATATAAAAGCCTGGGACCACATAAAAGGTATTTTACAGAGGGAAATGGCTAAAGGTGATTTTGATACCTGGGTTAAAGATGTTGATCTGGTAGATGCCGACGGAAATACGTTTATCTTGGTTGCTCAAAATGAATATGCGCGAGATTGGTTGGAACAACGACTGCAACCAAAGATCGAGAAAATGTTGACCCCACAGGTGTTTGGGGATTCGGATGAGTCTGTGAAGGTCAAGTTTGTAAGCGTGGATGAATTGGAAGTGGAATTGAAGTAGGAAGATGAGAAAGGTACATATCACAAAATAATTCGCGATTATGTAATGTAAACAGGAATCAGTTCTTGTGACCCAATAGTTAGCTTGTCCATAAGGAAATTTTGATGCAAATAATCACACGTGATGAAAAAATTACTATCAAATTGAGCGAGTTTGAAAGGGATCTCATTATTGAACATACTTTTGTTGAGCAAGAGTATATCGATATCCTCGAAGAGGCGATACCAAGAACGGGTTATATTACAGTTGAGTTGACACTTGACGACCTTGATTTTATTCTTGGGCATATTGCATTTTCAGCAAACCACGCGGAAGAAAGAGATTTGGAATCATTGTTAGATGATCTTTATGATCGCCTATCTGAAATTGAGTCCGAGTATGAATTGGTAGACGAATAGTCTGACAAGCTACTGATGAATTGCAGTGTCAAGGGCAATTGAAAAAGTCGTCGGAAAATTAGTTGTTTCGCTCAAAAGGGATGATCTCACCTGCAAATTCAATGTTGGTGAGGCTTCTTTTTTCCAGGGTCGTT
>JAGXKM010000056.1 GCA_018335275.1 Anaerolineales bacterium
AGGACGTGGATATCCTTCCCCTGCTCATGGGCGGTGTGGATCACACCCAGGGCTGTGCCCCAATCTACAGTAGCCAGCGCTCCGGTGTTGCAGTGGTGGATGATCGTGTCACCATCCTCAATCAGTTTGGCTCCATTTTCAGCCATCCGTTTGTTGATCTCCACATCCTCGTCCGCGATCCGTTGGGCCTCTTCCAGCACCGCTTCCCGTAAAGCATCCACACCCCCCTTGACATCTTCCGTGTTCTTAAGGACCCGCTTTAAAGCCCATGATAAATTCACCGCGGTCGGCCTCGCCCTCTCCAGGACACCCGCTGCCCGTTCTAAATCATCCCGAAGTCCTGACACAGAGTCAGCAGAAGACTTAAACGCCGCGAGGGCGAGGCCAAAAGCCGCTGCAGCGCCGATGGCCGGCGCCCCCCGGACGACCATTTCCTTGATCCCCCGGGCTACATCCCGATAATCATCGAATTCAATGATCTCGAATTTCCCGGGCAGGATCCGCTGGTCAATCATCCGCAAAACATGTTTTTCTTCATCCCAGGCCACAGTGCGCATACACACCTTCCTGTGCATAATAAAAATGCCTAACCTTCCGCTGCATACCAGACATATCATACCATTGATCCATTCAATACAAAAGTCTGCCCTGCCCACCCCAAATAGCTCAAAATACCACACTCAGGGAATGCATAACCCAGGAAGGGTCGTGGAATCAGAATCCGAAAAATGAACGATTGGCCCCCTGGTTTGTGTGCTATACTCCCCACATGAAACACATAGCCCGCTCCACATTAATCATCGCCATTTTCTTTGGACTTGAAAAAGTCCTGGGATTCATCCGCCAGGTGATTATCGCCCGGACCTTTAAACTCTCCCCCGAGCTGGACGCATTCAACGCAGCGAACAACATCCCTGATCTGCTGTTCGCTCTGATTTCCGGGGGCGCGTTAGCGATGGCATTCATCCCTGTCTTAGCAGAATACCGGGAAAATAAAGGGGAGTCGGGAACCTGGAAACTGTTTTCCCAAATCACAAATATCATTTTCCTGGTCACCAGCGGGCTCTCCATCCTGGTGGCAATAAGCGCCAGGAAGCTCGTCTCCTGGGAAGTCGGGATCGCTCCCGGCTTTGACACCGCGCAGCAGGCATTGGTGACGGATCTCATGCGCCTGAACCTGATTGCGACCCTTCTTTTTTCCCTGAGCGGATTGGCCATGGCAGGGCTTCAGGCCCACCAGCACTTTTTATTCCCCGCCATCGCCCCCAGCATGTACGACATCGGCACGCTGTTTGGCGTTTTAATCCTCGCCCCGGAGAAAGCTTACCAGTGGGGACCGATCAAGCTTCCCGCCCTGGGCCTGGGTATCTACGGTTTGGTGTATGGAGTGATCATCGGGGCAGCCCTTTTCCTGGTCATTCAAATACCAGCTTTGATTCACTTCCGTTTCCGGTGGTCACCGCAGATCCGGTTGAAAGACCCGGGCGTTCGAAAAGTCCTCCGCCTGATGGGGCCCCGTGTGTTAACCGTTTTTTTCATTCAGATCATTTTCATCACCCAGGATAACCTTGCCTCCCGTTTACCTACCGGCGCGATCACGGCCCTCGTGTATGGTTGGCTGTTCATGCAAGTTCCGGAAACCCTGATCGGAACCGCCCTAGGGACAGCCCTCTTACCCACATTGTCTGAGCAAATCTCACGGAATGACCCGGGACCATTTCAGCGCACCCTGGAAAAATCGATCCGCGTCATTCTCGGTTTAACAGTCCCTCTCACAGCAATATTGGCTATCAATTTACCTCCCGTGGTGGAAATTTTGGATTTTGGCAGCGCCGGATCCAACCTCATCGTCTGGACCTCACGTGCTTATCTGTTAGGATTATTGGGTCATGCTCTGCTGGAAGTGGCAGCCAGAGCCTTTTACGCTCAGCAAAATGCGAAAATCCCCCTTATCGCCTCCGGGCTGACTTGGGTTGCCTTTCTCGGCCTGGGCATACCGCTCTCCCGGTGGATAGGGGCCCCCGGCATAGGATTGGCCAACACGCTGGCCTTCAGCGCAGAGGCCTTGTTATTGCTCATTCTCCTCTATCGATCCATCCCACGAAATCCGCACCTGAAATCGACTCTCCTCCGCGTCCTCCTTGCCACCGCCCTCGGATCAGCTGTAAGCCTGGCAGGCCAAGAGTTGATTCCGCCAGCCGCTTTTTCCACCTTCACCCGTGTGGTGATCACCGCGGGGGTTACCCTGCTCTCGGTTGGATTCGCCCTGCCGTTTATCCTCCCCGAGATCAAAGAATTATTGGACATCTAATCCAATCTGTGCAAAAATTAAAATAAGGCAGTGGAGGAACCTGGAAAAGAACCCATGGATATCAACCTTTATCAAAAGTACCTGGAAGAATATACACTGGAAGCATTAGAACATGCAGAGTATGATGTAGCAGCAGCTGCAGACTACTTGCTTTCAAAGAAGGGCCCCTCATTTTTCAGCAAGCATAAAAAGGAAAAGAAGGCAGCTTTGCAGCGCACACGGAAAGTATTTGATGAATCCCGGAGCCGTCCTGCGTGGATCGTATTGAAAAGTTTAGGATTCGATGAACTGGCGAAAGAAATTTTATAAGCAATCCATCAAGGCTCTTTAAAAGACGAACAGGTGCTTGGAAATCAAGCACCTGTTTTTTTATCCTAGCCCCGCAATCACTGTCCCCTGCTTCCTCCACCTTACTCCTTTACATAGGGTTGTCCATCTGCTGCTGGAGGCGTCGCCTCTCCAATCACGCCAGCCAAGACCACAATGGTGATCAGATAGGGGGCCATCAACAAGAACTGCGAGGGGATGGGGACATTCAAGATAGCCAATTTGGTTTGTAATGAGTCCGCAAAGCCAAATATGCTGGCCGCGCCGAAGGTGCCGATAGGCATCCACTTCCCGAAGATCATAGCTGCTAATCCAATAAACCCTTTTCCGGCCGTCATCACTTCGTCAAACCGTCCCACAGAACCTAAGATCAGAAATGATCCTCCCAATCCAGCCACCATCCCGCCTAACGTGGTGTTCACATAGCGGTTGAAATAAACTCTCACACCCAGTGTATCAGCAGCTTTTGGATGTTCCCCGACCGCCCGGGTCCTTAAACCCCACCGGGTATAAAAAAGCATGATATGGATGACCGCGATGACCACAAACATCAGATAAAACAGAAGATTCTGGTTGAAAAACACTGTGCCCAAGATCGGTATCTTTGACAGAACCGGGATGGGAAATTTTTGAAAGATGGGAGTTTGATTTAGATTCTGAAACTCCACCAGAATCCTGGAAACCATAAAACTGGTGATCCCTGTTGAGAAGATGTTAATCGCAGTCCCGGCCACGATTTGATCTACTTTATACCGCACTGCCAAGACAGCCAGTAAAAACCCAAGCAATGCGCCTGTCAACAGCCCCATGGCTAGACCAAAGGCCAATGTAAATACCCGCGACCACTCCCACACATTCCCGGCCACGCTGGCAGCGACTGTGGAGGAAAACGCGGAACTTAACATCATCCCCTCGATGGCTATATTGATCACAGCTGCCCGTTCGCACAACACGCCAGACAATCCCGCCAGAGCAATGGGTGTAGCCCGCAGCAGTGCATTCGCCATCAAGGATGTCACGTTTAGTGAACCGCCCCGAGCAGCCCAGGCGAGAAAGGCGACCACGAAGACCAGGGCAACCACCGTTAACCCGATATTGACCTTCTTAAATCCACGAGCTAACTGCCAGCCTCCAAAAAATATACAGATGATAGAAAATACATATAAGCTGGCTTGACTTGGGAACACCAGATCCGGGACAGATAAACTATCCGAACGAGGTGGTGTCAGTCCAAAGGTCGTCATCAGCCCACTTTCCGTCCCCCCGGCAAACACAAAGGCGATAAACAGGCCCACGCCAAGAAACAAAATCCCATATACTTTTTCCCGGGTAAACCAGTTTCTCTTTTTAGTTTTTTGTGTTGAAATTGCAGTCATTCAGAGACTCCTTCTTACTCCGTACCGCTCCAGCCAGTGGTCAGCACCGTTTCACCTTCTTGGCCCGAATCCCGGAGACGATAAAGCGCCCGGATCATTTCCGGGGCAGCAACAAAGACAATAATTAAGCCCTGTAAAACCGAGATGATATCCACAGGAACGTTGGCTGCCCCCTGCATCTGTACCGCCCCAGCCCTCAAAACACCAAACAACAAGGAAGCCATTAAAACTCCCACAGGATGGCTTTTTCCTAACAAGGCCAAGGCAATCGCATCAAATCCATAACCGGATCGGAAAGAATTGGGCATATACCCCAACACCCCGAGAACATCGTGTCCACCCGCGAGACCCGCCAATCCTCCGCTCAGACCCATGGCCAAAATATAATTCCAGCCAATATTCATCCCCGCAGTCTTCGCTGCCCGAGGGCTGGAACCCACTGTGCGGAGTTCAAATCCAATAGGTGTTTTAAACAAGATATACCAGATAACAAACACCATAAAGAAAGCCAGGAACAACCCGATATTAATCCGAATGGCGGGGTTATCAGGGAAAAACTGCTGTAATCTCGCGGAGGGAGACACGGGAGGGCTGATAGGCCGGGGGTCATCCGGGCGGGCCATAGGTCCTCCAACCTGCAGTAAGAACTCAGCAAGATTGTAAGCAATGTAATTCAACATGATGGTGGTGATCACCTCATGCGCACCGGTTTCAGCTTTTAAGAAACCCGAAATACCAGCCCAAAAGGCGCCGCCCAGAAAACCGGCTCCCACAGCCAAGGGCAGATGTATGTACCAGGGCAAACCCTGAACCGAATATCCAACAAATACACTGGTCAAACCGCCAATGAAATATTGACCTTCAGCGCCAATATTGAAAAGCCCTGCCCGGAAACCGAGCGCGACGCTCAATCCGGTGAAAATGTACGGGGTGGAAACGCGTAAACTTTCCATGAGGGGCCTGAATGCACTCACAAGGTCCTCAGTGCCCCCACCAGACATCCAGGTCCTTATCGCCGAGATGATCTTTTGTGGGTTGCCAATCGAGCCGTTCCAGAGGGCGGAGTAAGCATTGACCACAGACTGCCACGCTCCGTTCATCCCAACGCCAAACCCATCTTGAAACGCTGCCCAAACTTCCGGATCAAAGCCCGCGATAAACAACGCGCCCACGATCAGCGCTGTGAATATCGCCAAAACAGGAATTAATACCGACTGCAGATTCCATTCCAGCAGTAACAAACGCAGATTCTGGAAAAACCCACGTTGATCTGCCTCTAACTGGATAGAAAGATGGGCTGCTAATAATTCCTCAAGTTCCTCAAGTTTTTGCAGTTCAACGGGAAGACCCGTAAGGTTCTCACTGTCAAGCTGAGGTTGGTAGTTAATCGTGACAAATGTTACCGTGGGATAGGACTCGACAAACTCCTCAATGATCTGGCCGGTATGCAAGCTGGTGGTCACGACTCCAGTCACACCTTTTTCCAATAACTCCTGGATTTCTTCTCTGACCTGATCAGGTTCATCCGTTCCCACTACCTGAAGAGAAAGGTCACGTTCCTCAGCGACCCGCTGTGCCCCTTGATAAGCGTACTGTGCCAGGCCACCTCCCTGAATATCCCCACCGTAGGTGATGAGCCCAAGCTTCATTTGATCCTCACGCTCTGTCATGCTTAATTTTCCTCCTTCTTCACGCCGGCCATCAAGAGACCTAACTCCTCCCGCGTCACGTCCTCCGCAGGCAATATATCCAAAATCTCACCCTCGTACATGACAGCAATCCTGTCAGATAAACTCATAATTTCCTCTAATTCGGTTGAAACCAACAAAATTGCTGTGCCGTCATCCCGCTTTTCAATCAGCCGTTCGTGAATATATTCAATAGATCCCACATCCAAACCACGGGTCGGCTGGGCAGCGATTAAGAGTTTAATCGGCCTCGAGAATTCCCGGGCTACAATGACCTTTTGCTGGTTGCCTCCCGAAAGGTTCCCAACTGGAATCATCACCCCGGGAGTGCGCACATCAAATTCCTTAACACGCTCTCTGGCTGTCTGGCGGATCACCTCATCCTGCATTGTAAACCCCTTTGTAAAGGGGCTTTTTGCATAGGTGTTCAGGACTAAATTGTCAGAAACAGGAAAACTCAACACCAACCCATCTTGCTGCCTGTCCTCGGGGACATGGGCCACCTGGGCGTCAAGGATTTTCCGGGGTGAGGCCCCCGTCATCTCTTTTCCATTGATCATGACCTGTCCCCCAAGCGGTTTTCGAAGGCCGGTGAGCACCTGAACAAGCTCTGTTTGCCCGTTGCCTTGCACCCCCGCTATACCTAAAATCTCTCCTTCACGAACGTCAAAATCCACCCCACCGACCGCTTTATTCCCACGATCATCCATAGCTTCCAAATCATGGACTTCCAACACTTTATCTTCAGGTTTCGAGGGAGGCTTTTCGATCTGCAGGACGACTTCCCGACCCACCATCATCGAAGCCAATTCTTTTTCTGTGGTTTCAGAAGGCACAGCTGTACCCACTTTTCGCCCCATACGAAGGACAGCGATCTGATCGGCAATTTCCATCACCTCATTTAATTTATGGGTGATAAAAATAATGGACTTCCCATCCTCAAGGAGGGTGCGAATGATCTTGAAGAACTCCTCAATTTCCTGTGGGGTGAGGACCGCAGTAGGTTCATCCAGAATGAGGATATCCGCTTCCCGGTACAGCAATTTGATTATTTCTACCCTTTGTTGAACCCCTACCGGAAGATCTTTAATATACGACTCCGGGTCTACGTCTAATTGATACTGTTCAGAAATTTCCTTGATCTTTCCGGCAGACTTTTTACGGTCCAATAATAGACCATTGCGGATGGGTTCATTGCCAAGCATTACATTTTCCGTCACTGTGAGGACCGGTACCAACATAAAGTGCTGGTGGACCATGCCCACACCCAGATCAATGGCATCACTTGGATCTTGGATATCCACCTTAGAACCCCGGATGTAGATTTCACCCTCATCGGAGGTATACAATCCGTAAAGGATATTCATGAGCGTGCTTTTTCCCGCTCCGTTCTCACCTAATAACGCCAACACTTCCCCTTCATTCAACTTCAGATCGATTTGATCGTTAGCCAGTACCCCTGGAAATGCTTTCGTTATTCCGCGCATTTCTAATACAGTTGACATGAAAGAAATCCTTTCTTTTAGCCTTCATAATGGCAGATCGAGTATATTGATCCCTATTCATCTGACCCTGAATAAATTCAGTTTAACACAAACACAAATTGAGTTCAATGTGCCATAACGCAACACTTTGAAAGAAATATCGCCTTATCCATTCTCGACAGATCTCAAGGGCTAACAAGAACGGTGAGTGTTTTCAGCACATTCCCCTTTGAAAGAATGATTAATCTTTTGTCGTTTGTATCCACCCTCCCTCGACCTCGTTCAGCACAGATTCCGCATCCCGCAAACGCCCCGGACTCAATACTTCAGGGTTCACATCTTCTATCTTTAACGGAACCCGGATCTCGTCTTCCAATTCCCCGGCGACGAATTCAGGCCAGGAGGTCTTCATGGTTTCCAGGAGATCAAATTTCAGCGAAGCCACCCAACTTTCCCGCAAATCGTCCGAATAATACCTGCCGTCCGTGATCAAACGTGTGTTGGAATCAACCAAAAATTGGATTAATTGCTCATCCCCCGCTCCCGGCACAACATAAAACGTTTCCACGCCTTTATTGATCAGGACATTCGCAGACGCCTGCCACTCAGAGGTGCTGGCACCGGGAGACAACGTCACAACCAGGGGATATTCATACGGAGGAAAATCAGGCAGACATAGACCGCAAAAATACCTCACACCCAAAACGTACGCCTCCCAGGCCTTCTCAGCAGACTCACTTCCTGTTAACCCGATGGCTCCCACGCGCCATTCCGGGGTCACCGAAGCCGACAGATAACCAGCCAGGAACCCATGATGGTCATAATCAACCTTTCCAGGTAAGATGACAGAGAGATTTTCGCTTTTCGCCAACCCTGAAAAGCCGACCGCTAAAAATGGGATGTCCGGCGCAGCTTGAACAATGGAATCCAGCTCCGGTTGTGGAGGCAAAGCGACCACCAGCCGGAAATCATCCTCAGAAACATCCTGGACCGAAAATTTCTCCAGGCGCTGAAAACGGAATCCTTCTTCTTTTGCCCAAACAGAGACAAAAGAACTTACTTCATCCAGCAATTCCTGATCCGCGTCAGCGGAAGCGAGGAGGACAACGGCGGGGGGAGAAGAAGTATGGGTAGCTGGCGGAGGGCTGGGGGGTACAGGTGTCGCAGTTGGATTCGGTTCCTCAGTAGGCGGGACCGGGGGTGAAGGAGAAGAACACCCAGATAAAACAAGCGTAATGACCAGTATGATAAAACCAGCAGTTTTATATCTCACCACATATCTCCCGGACGACTCATAAAGTGATACCTATTTTACTATCCTTTTCCACCTCTTCCCACATCGAGTATAATATGACCATCATGATTTCATTGGAAATTCCCGGTCGTGGAAAACTTGAAATAAAATATGCTGCGTTCGATGTCAATGGAACCCTGGCTGTAGACGGTCGTTTAGTGGACGGGATCCGGACACCTTTTCGCAAACTTCGTGACAAGCTTGAAGTCTACCTGCTTACAGCTGATACCCACGGTAAGCAAAAAGACATCGATCAGCTGCTGTCGACACAAGCCACGATCATCCAGCGTGGAGAGGAAGCAGAGCAAAAAGCAGCTTTCGTGAACAATCTGGGATCCCAGCATGTGGCAGCAATCGGCCAGGGCGCAAACGATGCACAGATGCTTGACAAAGCAGCGATCGGTATCTGTGTCCTCTCAAAAGAGGGAACGGCTCTGGAAACCTTACTGAACGCGGATATCCTGGTCCCGGACATCCTTTCTGGATTAGCATTATTGGAAAATCCGCTCCGCCTTGTAGCCAGCTTAAGAAAGTAGCCAACTTATCATACATCACTCACTATCTATGTCCCTACCAAAAACAAACCACGCGCCAGAAAACGATGACGACCTCCCCCCCGCCAGACGCCGCCGCGCAAAACGCCACCTGATCCCTGAAGATCTGATCTCAGAGGCGGAGGGTGTGGAAAAATTAGCCCAGCAAACCTCGCCGTCCTTTGATTTTTTCCTTTTCTCCTTCCTGGCAGCTGCTATCCTTGTGGTTGGGGTCATGCTTGACTCCCCAGCAATTTTCGTTCTCGGCGCCCTGGCTGCACCACCCCTGACCCCCGTGGTCGGTATTTCTCTCGGTGCGGTTACCGGATCATTTAAATTTTTCATCCAACGCTTCATGGGGACATTCATCGCCAGCCTCTTTGTGTTCATCGTGGGAGTTCTGGGTGGATATGCAAGCCAGGCCTATCCGGAACAACCCCTGCCCCTTTCTGTAAGCCATGCCCAGGTCTCCTGGAGCCACATTACACTGCTGGTGTTCGGTTCCATTTTCATCACCCTCTCGCTGGTCCAGAAAAGAAACAGCCCGGTGCTGCCCAGCGTGGCCTTGGCATATGAACTCTACATCCCGCTGTCCATCGCTGGTTTTGGTCTGGGAAGCGGACGGCCCCATCTTTTTCCAGATGGATTGGTGGTCTATGCCACACATCTAGCCGTATTGTCCCTTCTTGGGACATTTATCCTCTTTATTCTGGGGTTCCGTCCTCTCACATTTTTGGGTTATACATTAGGGAGCGTAATAACCATCCTGGGCATTATCGCCCTGATTGGATTGAGCAGTGCTGGGGCCATCCTTGGCGGGAACGTTGCCCTTCCCACCGCCACCCCCACTCCCACGCTGACACCCACTCCTCTGCCCCCAACAGCGACGCCCACCAATACCCCCCTGCCTCCCACACATACACCCACCCCAACCGTTCCCACCTCCACGCCCACCCCCACCCGCACGCAAACCAGCACACCCACTCTGACGCCCACTCCAATCTTTGCTGAAATTTCCGTCCCGGAGGAATACCAGGTGGCGGCCATCCGGGAAGAACCCAGTCTGGAAAGCGAGATCCTCACCTTCCTTCCCAACGGAACACTGATAGAAATAATCGACCCCACACCCATATTGGGTGATCAAGGTTGGCGATGGGTCAAAGTCCGAATCATCAACGAAAACCAAGAAGGCTGGATCGTGGAGAACCTCCTCCTTGTCGCGACCCCCAGACCAGAATGGTAATTTTTTTATTCTGCTAAATCCCCACTTCGAAAAGCGCTAGGAAGGAGATCTCTCACTGTGGTCTCCTGCTTAATATCCCCCGCCTCATCGACAATCAATACCTGAATATCCAACCCGTACTCTGAAAGGACCTGCCGGCAGGAACCGCAGGGTGTTCCCCCGTTCCGGGTGGCAACCACGAGGGAGTCAAACTCGCGTTCGCCAGCCGCAATGGCGCTGAACACAGCAGCCCGTTCCGCACACATCGTCACAGAGTAGGCCGCGTTTTCCACGTTTGCTCCCGTGTATACATTCCCTTTCTTCGTCCTTAAAGCCGCACCCACTTGATATGTTGAATAAGGTGCGTAGGCATTTTCACGGACCTGTAACGCTTCTTGAATTAAGGTCTTCTTTGCTTCTTCAGTCAAGCTCATGGGTATCCATCCTCATCTCGAATTTTCATCACATCCCTTATCCAACCGTAGAAGTTTTTGTCTGGTGTCAATCCGATCTGTGAATTTTACGTATGACACGAGCTGGAACCCCAACGTTCAATGAATAGGGTGCGATATCCTTATTCACCACAGCCCCAGCACCCGTTCGGGCCCCTTTTCCCACCTCTACAGGAGCGATTAACAGGGTATCACTTCCCAAAAAGACATGGTCATGTATCCTCGTCAGGTGCTTTTTCTTGCCATCATAATTACACGTGATGGTTCCCGCCCCGATATTAACCTCCTTCCCAATCTCCGCATTCCCGATATAGGAAAAATGTCCCATCTTCGTGCCTTGGCCCAAAAATGCCTCTTTGACTTCACAGTAATTGCCAATATGAACGCCGCGGGCCAGATGGGCTCCCCTTCTCAAGTGGCTGTAAGGACCAATATCCACCCCGTCCTCCACGATCGCATCTTCAATCGTGGACGATTCAATCTCGCAGTGATTCCCAATTTGAGCATCACGCACTGTTGTCTGGGGCCCAATGATAGAATTTCGACCCACGACGGTTTTTCCCTGCAGCCGCGTATTCGGTTCAATCACAGTGTCCCGCCCGATTTCTACCTCCGGTCCGATATAGGTCAGCTCAGGATGAGTGATCGTCACCCCGGAAAGCATCCATTTGCGGTTGATCCGCTTACGAAGGGCTTTAGCCGCTTCCGCGAGGTGAACCCGGTTATTCACACCGATTAACTCTTCGGGGTCCTCAGCAAGCACCGCTTTAACCTTCTGCCCTTCAGCCACAGCGATCCCTACCAGATCGGTTAAGTAATACTCCCCTTTTGGAGAGAGGTCAATTTTGGGAAGTGAGCTCCACAGCCATTCTGCCTGGAAACAATACATCCCTGCGTTACACTCTTTGATTTTTCGCTCTTCTTGGCTAGCATCCACCTCTTCAACAATGGCCCTCACACTTTCATCCTCATCACGGACCACTCGTCCAAAACCGCGCGGGTCCTCCAAGTCAACGGTCAACATAGACATAGGCCCCTCGTTGGCGGATTGAGCCTCAATGATGTTTGCCAATGTCTGGGGCTGCACAAGGGGCATGTCTGCATTGGTAACCAGCACCAGATCTGTGGTCTCAGGCATCACATTTTCCGCCTGCTGCACAGCATGTCCGGTACCCAGACGTTCCTTTTGGTGAACGTACGTCACCCCATCTCCCAACACAGATCTGACTTCATCCGCTTTATAGCCGACGACCATAATCGGTTTTCCCCCGGTGACAGCCCGGGCTGCATTCAAAGCATATTCTGCCATAGGTTTCCCCAGGATAGGATGAAGCACTTTGGGGGTGGCTGATTTCATCCGGGTCCCTTCTCCAGCTGCGAGAACAACGGATGTGCATTTCATTTTTTACTCCTTTTCTGTGACAGCCCTTTCCGGATATTCCTGCCAGGATGAAGATCCTGAGCCAAAAAAACGAACATGGGGAGGATCACAAAAGGCCATGTTCGCTGGGGACCTGTCTTCTATCCAATTGATTGCGACAAAGAAATGGATTGGGAAACTCGTGGTTGATCATATCATTGCATATCAAGCTGGGGAGCCCGGACTCGAACCAGGATCAACGGCTCCAAAGGCCGCTGTGCTACCATTGCACCACTCCCCAAGGTCCCGAAAATTGTAA